>NZ_JBSFFI010000014.1:0-156511 GCF_053596035.1 Streptomyces sp. NPDC001781
TTCCGATCTACCACATCGCTGCGCGATGTGCAAGCGAACACCCGTGCTGCGCACGAGTGTTGCGCTCCCGCTCCGCGGGAGCGCTAGCGGGTGGCTGCGCCACCCGCACACCCCGCCTGCTGCGCAGGCGGGGTGACGGTCCGTCCGCTGCGCTCCCGGACCGGCGGGACTTTGTCCCGCTACCAGGCTTGCGCTCCGCTCCAGCCTGGCCGGTGGGTCCGCTGCGCTCCCCCGCCTGACGGTCCTTCCGACTGCGTCTTCAGTACCGTTGGGGCCCGCTAATGCGGGCCAGCTGATTACAAGGGGGTGGGGGGCGCTCGTGCGGGTCGGATTTCTGTGTAGTGGCTCCTCAGATTGATGCAGCATGTATCGTTGGCGAAAAGATGAGACAGCCTCCAGCCTCAATTCACCGGCCTCAGGAGATGAATGCTCGTGGAGAGAGAAGAATCTTTTACGTTCTGTCACCCGGCGTGGGACATGCTCGTCCCCGCACGCGCGGCCTACCTGGCAGCCGTATCACCTCACTATGACGAGGTCTTCTGGGATGTTGCGCAGCACGTCGAGCGTGCCGGCAGTCTTGGTAAGAGGGACATCGCTGCCCTGATCGTGTGGAAACGCCTCTCTGCGCAGACCCGTTGGGTGACGGCTCTCATGTCGCTGCCCGACAGCCAGGTGCGAGCCGTCACCGAGCAGGCCGTCGCGTCAGTGCAGGACCTCACTCTCTCACTCGGTGAGGCGGCTCAGGCGGGGCGCAGTGCTATCTCTGAACTGCCGGGGTTCGTCAAGGGTGACGCTCTCGCGTCGGCCATCCTGACCTCGGCAGCTCCCACGCGGATGGCCGTCTACGACCGGCGTGTCCAGCGCGCCATCAACTTGCTTGAGCTCACGCTCACGGACCGTCCGGGCCGCTACGGCCGCTACATGGACCTCCTCGACACCCTCCTCAAAAACAGCGGAGGACGCGCAGACGGTTGGACCCCGCGCGATGTCGACACTGCTCTGTACTGGGCTGGAAAGAACCCTGAGTAAAAGTAAGGATGAGAGAGTCGATGAAAAAATGCAGGGAAGGGCTCTGAAATTGCAGAGGATCACTCTGAAGGAACACCAGGTTGACCAGAAATCGGCGTTCCGAAAATGGGTAGGATTTCCTGCAAGATCATCTGTGCCCCCGCAGGGTGCCCGGGGCACGATCGTGTCAGCGACCGGGTCGGGCAAGACGATCACGGCCGCCGCGTGCGCGCTGGAGTCGTTCGCGGACGGCCGGATCCTCGTGACCGTGCCCACCCTGGACCTGCTCGCGCAGACCGCCCAGGCGTGGCGTCTGGTCGGTCACCGGGCCCCGATGGTCGCGGTGTGCTCGCTGGAGAACGACCCGGTGCTGAAGGAGCTGGGCGTGCGGACCACCACCAACCCGATCCAGCTCGCCCTGTGGGCCGGGCACGGGCCGGTCGTCGTGTTCGCCACGTACGCCTCCCTGGTGGACCGCGAGGATATCGACGCACCCGAGGGCCAGCGGAAGGTGTGCGGGCCGCTGGAGGCCGCTCTGGCAGGCGGAGAGCGCCTGTACGGCCAGCGCATGGCGGGCTTCGACCTCGCGATCGTGGATGAGGCCCACGGAACCGCCGGTGATCTTGGCCGTCCGTGGGCGGCGATCCACGACAACCAGCGGATCCCGGCGGACTTCCGGCTCTACCTGACCGCCACGCCGCGCATCCTCGCTGCGGCCCGCCCTCAGATGGGCGCGGACGGCCGGGAGGCGGAGATCGCGACCATGGCCGACGACCCGGAGGGCACGTACGGTGCGTGGCTCGCGGAGCTCGGGCTGTCGGAGGCGATCGAGCGGGAGATCCTCGCCGGGTTCGAGATCGACGTCCTGGAGATCCATGACCCCTCCCCCGTCCTCGGCGAGACGGAGGAGGCGCGGCGCGGCCGGCGCCTGGCGCTCCTGCAGACCGCGCTCCTCGAGCACGCCGCCGCGTACAACCTCCGCACCGTCATGACGTTCCACCAGAAGGTCGAGGAAGCCGCCGCGTTCGCGGAGAAACTGCCGAAGACGGCTGCCGAGCTGTACGCGGGCGACGCTTCCGACGAGGACTTGGCGGCCGCCGGTAAGCTCCCCGCGTCCTCCATCGACGCAGCCTTCTACGAGCTGGAGGCCGGCCGCCACGTACCCCCGGATCGGGTGTGGTCGGCGTGGCTTTGCGGCGACCACCTCGTGAGCGAACGGCGCGAGGTCATCCGCCAGTTCGCGAACGGCATCGACGCCGCCGGGCGCCGGGTCCACCGCGCCTTCCTCGCCAGCTGCCGCGTACTCGGGGAAGGCGTCGACATCACCGGCGAGCGGGGAGTCGAGGCCGTCTGCTTCGCGGACACCCGCGGCTCCCAGGTCGAGATCGTGCAGAACATCGGCCGCGCGCTCCGGCTCAACCGCGACGGCTCCACCAAGGTCGCGCGGATCATCGTGCCCGTCTTTCTGGAGCCCGGTGAGGATCCGACCGACATGGTCGCCGGCGCCTCGTTCCGCCCCCTTGTAGCGGTCCTTCAGGGCCTGCGCTCGCATGATGAGCGTCTGGTCGAGCAGCTCGCCTCCCGCGCGCTCACCAGCGGCAAGCGCACAGTCCATCTCCAGCGCGATAAGGACAGGCGGATCGTCGGGGCCGGCAGCGAGGGTGACGGCGAGGACCAGGAGCGGGACGGCGCTGACGCCGCTGCCGAATCGGCCCTGCTGCATTTCTCCAGCCCACGCGACGCTGGGACCATCGCGGCGTTCCTGCGTACGCGGGTCTACCGGCCGGAGTCCCTGGTCTGGCTGGAGGGCTACCAAGCCCTGCTCCGCTGGCGGAAGGAGAACGAGATCACCGGCGTCCACGCCGTGCCCTACGACGTGGAGACCCCCGTGGGTGCGACGAAAGATTTTCCACTCGGGCGATGGGTCCACCAGCAGCGGAAGGCCCTGCGAGCAGGTGAGCTGGCGGATCGGCGCAAGACCCTCCTGGACGCGCCGGAGGCCGGGATGGTCTGGGAACCCGGCGAGGAAGCGTGGGAGGCCAAGCTCGCCGCGCTCCGGACCTACCGGCGGGCCACCGGGCACCTCGCACCCCGACAGGACGCGGTCTGGGGCGAAGGCGAAGCGCTGGTCCCCATCGGCCAGCACATGGCCAACCTCCGCCGCAAAGGCGGCCTCGGGAAGGACCCCGAGCGGGCCGCGGAACGCGCGCAGCAACTGGCCGCGATCGACCCGGACTGGAACTGCCCCTGGCCGCTGGACTGGCAACGCCACTACCGCGTCCTCGCCGACCTAGCCGCCGACGAGCCCCACGGCCGGCTCCCCGACATTCAGCCAGGCGTGCTCTTCGAGGGCGATGATCTAGGCAAGTGGCTCGCGCGGCAGCGGGAAGCGAGCACCTGGGCGCAGCTGTCGACTGAGCAGCAGGAGCGGCTGGCCAAGCTGAGCGTGCAGCCGCTTGAGGCGCCGTCCCCCGCCCCGACAGCCAGGAGCGCTACGAAGGGCCCGAGCAAGGCGCAGCAGGCCTTCCAGCGAGGCCTTGCAGCTCTCGCGCAGTGGGTGGAACGGGAAGGCGCCCACCGGCCCGTACCCCGCGGCCACGCTGAGGAGATCGCAGTCGAAGGCGAGACGGAGCCGACGGTCATCAAGCTGGGCGTATGGGTCTCCAACACCAAATCGAGGCGGGACAGGCTTACTCAAGACCAGCTGGACGCGCTGCGGGAACTAGGCGTGGGGTGGGTGTAGAAGCCCCGCGGTTACGCCTCCGCCAAGCCGTGGCTGGTGACCCATAACGAGTGAGGCCGACTGGCGGTTATGGGAGTTGCAGATCAACAGACCCGGGCAAGGCATGGACGGCAGGAGTCGGAAGCTGGCGCCGTTAGAGTCAGGATCGATGCCCCTGGCAGGTGGGGTGTGGCGCGTGGCACCGCTGCAAGGTGAGATGACGCAGTCGTTCTTGAGTCGGGTGGCGGCGCGCTATGGCGTAGGGCTCAGGGATCTGCTGGCGGCAATCCCTGAGGTAGGCGGACTGTCGAACATCACCGGTCAGACGCGGCTGGACAGTGAGGTGTATCTGAACCGGCAGGCTCGGGATCGGTTGTCCCAGCTGTGCCGAGTTCCGGAGCATCATCTGCGGCGGGCGCTGCCTGCCTGGGCACAGGAGGAGCCTCGAAAGCGGTTCGCCGCAGGTCCAGCGGCGCAGTTTCATCACACTGCCGAGAAGGTTGTGCCCTGGGGGCCGGCGTGTCCTGAGTGCGCGGCGCGATCAGCCGAGCGCGCCGAGGGCGTGCGCTTGTACCTGGAGCCGCAGCAGCGGGTGTGCGCGGTGCACCGTCGGTGGCTGATGCAGGAGCCGGGCACGGCCGGCCGGGTGGTGAGGTTGCCGGTCGGGGGCGAGCCCTGGTGGAATCCACCCTGGCACTTCCCGTGGCAGCGCCACTACCAGCAGGCCCGCACGCTATGGCAGGAAGGCAGGCTGCTCCTGCCCGGCCAGCACACCCCGCCCGGCGACCGGGACGAGGATGAGGATCCGCTGACGATGTGGCTGCGCCGGCAGTGCGCCCGGCACGATGTCCTGCACCCCGAACAGCAGAACCTCCTCGCCGACATCGGGATCACCGCCACCACCGCCCGCACCGCACCGCGTCCCTCACCACTCCCACCCCGGGAGAGAGCGGGCTGGCCCAGGCCCGCAGCTACGCGGCCGAGCACGGGAACCTGGCCGTGACCGACCGCACCCGCCACAATGGCCGCCCCCTGGGAAGCTGGCTCCTGCGCCAGCGCCAACGCGCCGCCGACGGGCGCATCGAGCCCTCACGGATCACCGCGCTCAACGCCCTCGACCCTCACTGGAACCCGCCCTGGCCCCTCGCCTGGCAACGCGCCTACCACCGGGCCCGCGCCGCCACCGACAGCAACACCCTGACCAGCAGCGAGCGCCGCTGGATCAGGACACAGGCACAGCTGTGGGACAGCCTCCACCCCGCCCAGCAGCAACTCCTTGCCCGCCTCGGCACGACCGGGCCTGCCGCCGCACCCACGCAGGGCCGCACGACGGCCCGCCGCTATCCGAGGGGTGAGGGCCTGCCCCATGCCCGCGCCTACGCCACCCTGCACGGGCACCTCGCGGTATCCATCCATGCCCACCAGGACGGTTTTTCCCTGGGACGCTGGCTCGTCCAGCAGCGCCGCAAAGCCCGCTCAGGCTAGCTGTCCGCCCACACCCTGCAAGAACTCACCGTCCTCGATCCATGGTGGAACCCACCCTGGCCATTCACCTGGCAACGGAACTACCACCAGTACCGCGCCCTCGCCGCCGCAGGCGGGCCTGTCCCAGAGGGCTTACGGCGCTGGGCGGACCGGCAGACCACCCTGTGGGACCGGCTCCACCCGCATCAGCAGGCGCTGCTGACCACCGCCCGCATCACTACTGCTCCGTGACACTGCCGGGGAGAGCACTCGACGCGTGTGGAGGTCCGAGCCCGGTCGTCGGCGTAGCGGCGCCGCCTCTGGGCAGGGAGCCCCGCTCCCGGGGGCACAGTTTGGCTGTTCAACCGGCCTTCACTACTGCAGCGCTGTCCACCCATCTCGCCAAAACGCTGAAGGCGGCAAGCTGCTCCAGAGCCTCGTTCTCTTCCAGTTCCTCATCCTCTTCGTGGGCGATGGGGCTGCGGATGGCCGCGTAGACGCCCCGCGCAAAGTTTCCGGCACCGTCGTGGCGATTTTTGAACGTATCGCCTCCGTCGTTTTCGCACAGGCGCAGGCGCGGGTGCCCTGGAGTGGGTGGGTTGGTGGAGAAAGCGTCGGAGAGGAGCTTGGCCTCGGAAGCATCCCGCCGTTCGAGCTTCGCCTGGGCTTGGGCATTAACCGCCCTGGCAGCAGCGCCGACCGCTTCACGGAAGTGGCCGCTGCTCCACAAGCCTTGCACGCTGCCCCAGACCCATGAGTGCAGTGTGGATGCATCAAGCTGGGGTGCGCCGCTACCGAGGTTCTCCTGTAGCTCCTGCTCCGCTTCCAGGAGGGCGATCGCGCGGTGCGCTGCCTCGCGATGGCGCCACATCGGTTGCCTCTTGGCCTCTTCCCATTCTGCGGATCGCCAGTCAGGGAGCACACGGTCCAAGATCTGCTCCACGATCTGGGCAGCAGCTTGTACTTCAGCCTTTGGGCGATCGAACTTGTAGCCCCAGAAACCAATGGTGTTCGGGGCATCTGGCACGTACGTAACCTTGGCGGTAACGAGGAAGGCCTTCAGCTTTTCGATCGCCCATTCCCTGTTCATCTGTGTCATGGCCCGATGCTGCCGCATGCCACCGACATCGCCTCACCTGCACCGAGACGCGGCCTGCAGACAAGGGAGGTGCACCGGTGTCCCGGCGGGACGGACGCGCCGGCATGACGGAGCGCCGTTCACCCGTTCGGGTGGCGGATTCGGATCACGGCGTTCAACAGCCGCGCATGCGCTTGGGTGGGCGATGAACTACCAGGCCGCCAAGCAGTTCTACGAGCGCGAGGGACACCTGCGCGTGCCGAGAAAGTGGGTCGAACGGATCGCCGTCGCCGGCGGGGACGACAGCCGCAAGAGCAGCGGTGAGCAGGAGGAACGAGAGATCAAGCTCGGGGCATGGATTGGCAACCAACGCAGCCGAGCCGCGGCCCTGTCACCCGAGCGGATCGAGCGGCTGGCCGCCATCGGCATGCGATGGACCTGACGGTCGAACAAGCTCCTGGGCGCAGCGGCTGCGCCGCGAAGCGTACATTTAGCGTACGTAGCACGTACTGAGTACGGTCGCGACCGGCAGGAGCAGGAACCGTAACGGGCGCTCCTCATGTGCTAAAAGCGCAGCGGCGAGGTGGCTGGTCATTTCACGGACCCGGCTCCTCTCACCGGGCACTTTTGGATAGAGGGAGGTGTCGGGTACGACGGCGGCCTGTGCTGTTGCTGCGGTGCAGGTGCTGCAGGCGTCGACGGGCCGCCGTCCGGTCCTCTCCTGTGTCACCGGAGGCGCTGGTAGAGCGTGACTCGCCGGCCCCGGACCTGTTTGTCCGCCACGACGGTGAAGTGGGCGGCCAGCACGGCGGTTTTGGTTCTGTCCCGGTCCGCGGAGACCGGACGGGAGACGCGGGATGCGTCGGTGACGAGGAGTATGCGCCGGTGCGCCAGCATCGCGGCGCGTATCCGTCGCGGACCGGCCTCCTCACCCTTGAGCGTCCCGGACTCCACAGGGCTCTCGGCGAGCGCGAGATCCCGCAGTCCAGCGAAGTCGCGGGGGGAGACCAGTGCGGTGTCGCGCCGGGCCGCCGGGATGAAGAGGACCCCGTCGCCGGGCCTCTTCCACTGCCGTACCTCACCGGACACCGACAGCACGTCGTCGACCCGGCTGCCAGGGCACCGCTTCGCCAGGGACTGCGGCATCAGTGCCAGCACCGCCACCACGAGCGCCAGCGGGACGAGCCACTGCGAGCCACGGGGGAACCGGGGTGCGGCCGCACGCACAGCTGTGGCCAGCGCCGTGCCGATCAGCAGGGCGAGGCCCAGCATCGAGAAGAGCACATAGCGGTCCAGGAACATGGGTTTGACGACGGAGATCCCGATGAGGGCGAGTTGGGGGACCGCCAGCAGCGGCAGCCCGACGGCCGCCACCGACGGCCACCCCTTCTCCGGTCCGTCGAGCACTGCGCAGAGTCCGCCGATCGCCAGCAGGACCGCCGGGCCGATCAGCATGTGCCACGTCAGTGGGGGGATCCAGGAGACCTGGTCGGACTGGCTCCGGCTGAAGAGGATCAAGGGCGAGGCGGCGGTTGCTGCTGCCGCGGCGGCCACCGTCCAGCGTACGAGGGTCCTGCGTCCGGCCCTCGCCCACATGAGCGTCGCCAGGTGTGCGGGCAGGATCAGCAGGGACAGCCAGTTCAGCAGCGCGCACAGCAGGACGGTGCCCGAGTACGCCAGCCAGCGGCCCTTTGCGCGGCGTTCGCCGAACGCGGTCACCAGCAGCAGCGTCGAGACGCCGGCCCCGGCCGTGACCAGTGCGTACGGACGGCCCTCTTGAAGGTAGAACTGCACGGCCGGCAGCAGCCCGAAGGCTAGCCCTCCCCCGAGGCCGGCCCACACCCCGGCCAGGCGTTGCCCGATGGCCGCCACGCAGACGGCGGCCACTGCCATGGCCAGGACCGACGGCAGCCGCAGGGTGGTGGTGCTCGCCCCGAAGCAGGTGAACAGCCCGTGCATCAGCAGGTAGTACAGCCCGTGCACGACGTCGACGCGGCCCAGCATGTGCCAGATTTCGGGGACGGACCGCAGAGCCACCTGCCAGGTCGCGGCCTCGTCCCGCCAGACGCTGTGCTGCCGGGACAGGCCCCACAGCCCCAGCGCGACGGTCCACGGCAAGGGGATCAACCACAGGGGTATGCGGAGTCGGGCGACGGTGACGTGACGGTCCATTCAGGCGGCCATGGCTTCGTTCTGGAAGGCGAACACGGAGTCGCACCGGTCGCGGACGCGGTCGTCGTGGGTGGCTATGACCACCGCGCAGCCGGCCTCGCTCATCTCCCGGAGGATGTCGACGACCACCGTGGCGTTGTCGTGGTCGAGGGCGCCGGTCGGCTCGTCGGCGAGAACCAGGCTCGGCTGCTTGACGAGGAGCCGGGCGAGCGCCACACGCTGCTGTTCGCCGCCGCTGAGGCGGTGGACCTTCTCGGTCTGCCGACCCGCCAGGCCGACGCGGCCGAGGGCCTCGGCGACAGCGGCGTCGCTGCGGTCGCGCAGGGATCGCCGTGGTGCGGCCGCGACCTTCAGGTTCGCCGCCACGTCGGCGTTCTCGATCAGTGCGTAGTTCTGGAAGAGGTATCCCAGGACGTCACGGCGGAACAGTCGGCTCTCACGCGGACCGAACCCGGTGATGTCCTTCCCCTCGTACAGGATTTGCCCCGAGCTCGGCTTGTCGAGCAGGCCGATGCAGTTGAGGAGGGTGGACTTCCCCGAGCCGCTCGGGCCTACAAGGGCGACCATCTCGCCGCGGCTGACGCTGCGGGTGACGTCGGACCACAGGGTCCGGGTGCCGAAGGTCTTCGACAGCTTGACGATTTCGATCACGGGAGTGCTCCTGCTGGGCGGAGGGAGCGGGCCTGGTGCGGTGCTCACGCGTCGGCCACCCCCTCCTTGACGATGCGCCGGTGGAACGCCCGGAGAGCGAGGAGAACGGCGCAGAATTCGACGGCGACCAGCACGGCGATGGTGGCGAGGTCCAGTGCCGTGATGTGGACGGGGGGGTAGGGGGCGGGGATGCCCTGGGCTGTGATGTCCTTCAGGTCCTGGTTCTGCTGCCAGGCCCGGATGGGCACCCACCAGGCCAGGAAGAGAGCCAGGAGTCCCTCGACGGCCAGAATGTTGCGGTGGATCGAGGTGAACCGCCAGCCGTTGATGTGCTGCGCGAATATCGCGTCCGCGTTCTTGCGCGCATGGATGACGCAGACACCGAGTCCGGTGATGAGGAGGACGCCCACCGCCGCGACGAGGTCGAAGAGCTGCAGCCGGAACTCTTTGCGGGCGTCGCGCAGCAGCGCGGCGGCGTTCTGCCCGACCGGGTTTACGGCTGCCACGTAGGTCTGCAGTCCGCCGTCGTGAGTCGCCATTGCACGCAGCACGTCCCCGGGGTCGGGGAAGACGATCCCGTCCTGCGTCGCGAACGTGGTGTACGCGTCGTCGGTGAGGATCCTCGAGCCGTCGGGCACCACGACGAGGACGGGGTCGCGCACCAGCGTCCGGTCGTCGTCGGGGGTGTACGCCATGTTGGGGCTGAGGTTGCCCGAGTTGTAGGCGAAGATCCGCTGACCGCTCTTGGCCTGCAGTGTCTCGACCTCGACCCGGCGGCGCAGTGCCGGATCCAGCCGGCCGAACACGTCGGGGACCGTGGCCCTGATGTCCGCTGCGTAGGGTGCCAGGGACTGCGGGACGAGGAGCCGCACCGCGCGGTCCTCCGGGGCCTTACCGTCGCGCGGTGCCGGGGTGTACCGCCGTCCGTTCGGGTCGAGGACCGGTTGTTCGGCGAGGAAGGTCTCGTTGACGATGAGCATCTCCCCCTCGGGGAGGCGCGAGTCGGCGGAGACGCTCTGCAGATCGCGCCGGCCGGCGACGATGATCTCGCCCGCCGCGTCGGATTTGCGCAACCAGCGGCCCACGTGGGTGACCACGTCGTCCCCTTCACCGCCCCAGCTGCCGTTGAGGCGGATGGTGACGGCGTTGTCGGCCTTAGCGTAGACGTCCTGGTTGTCCTGGCGGGCCAGTACGTGCTGCCCCGCAAGGGTGACGTCCATGGCGAACCCCAGGGCGAGCAGCACCGCGGGGACGCGCACCAGGTACGTGGCGAGGAAGGCCGTCCTGGCGGGCAACTCGCCCTTGAGTGCGCGCAGTACGTCGACCTTGAACGTCAGGGCGAGCACGGCGGCATGGGCGGCCACCACGAGCAGGAGCAGCAGGACGGCGAGGCATGCGGCCACGGCGGCGAAGAGGCCGAGCCAGGCGAAGCCGTTGTAGAGGCCCAGGAATGCCAGAACTCCTGCTGTGACGGTACCGGCCGCGACCGGCCAGAATCCCGCCAGCTGTCCGAGGTCGCGCAGGAGGACACCGGTGAACGACCTGCCCTGCAGGCGCAGCACCCCATAGGTCCGTGCGCTGAGCAGCACGCTCGCGCCCGTCATCGTCACGGCGGCGAGCGCGACCACGCCGAAGGACCAGGAGAGGTCGTCGTTCACGAAGGACGCGGCCAGTTCGCTGGACGCGAGCGGGTGCTGCACGCTCGCGGTCAGGCCGAGACGGGCGAGTTCGGACGTCAGCATCTCGGCGGCGCCGGGCGCGCCGAAGACGTAGTAGAAGCCGCGGGGGTCCCGCTGCCCGATCTCGGCGAGCTGGTGCACCTCGGTGTCGGCGTGCCCGCTGAAGCTGGGGTATCCGTCGGTCAGCCACGAGGCGGCGTCGGCGTCCTTGTCACCGCTGGTCAGGTACACATGCCGCAGCCGGTCGGGGCTCTTCAGATCGGGCAGTTCACGCGCCACCGTGACCCGGTGCTCCTCGGCGAACCGAGCGACGGCACGTGTGACCTGCGCAGCGTTCACCGAGTCGTCGGACTTGAAAACCCAGACCTGGGCCGAACTGCCCAGCACCAGTTGCTCGTCCAGCCCGCGCACGAAAAGGAAGGCGAGCATCGCCGAAAAGACCAGCACTGCGGCGTGGACGAATTTGATACCTCGGTGGAGCATCGACTACCTAGGTCCGCGCGCTCGCAGGAGCACGCATGTCGTGGGGGGAGGGGGAACCGCGGCGCCTCCGGCTGCAGGGGAGGGTCCCCCACAGCCGGAGAGACGCCGGTCAGTGGCTCGCATCCGTGTCAGCCGCGAGCACAGGGCCTCAGCAGGCCGGGTCGTAGTAGGCGTGGCTGATGGTGTTCGCCTTCTCGGCCGACGCCTTGGACCACACGTTCTCCTTGGTGCAGCCGCTCTTGGCCCAGTACTTGCCCTCCACCGAGGAGGCGTGCCAGTTCTTTTTGTGGAAGTAGTTGGAGTACACGTAGTTGGCGCCGACGTCGTGGCTCCATCTGCCGCCGCCGGCGTCCTCCGATACGGCCAGCGCGGGAGCGGCGGCGGCAGCGAGGAGGGCACCGGCCGCGATGACGGCCTTGAGCCCGTTCTTCATCGTCATGATCGACTCACTTTCACTTCGCGATCCTGATGGAACGTCGACCTCGGGGCGTACCGCAGACATGCTCGATCCACTTTCCGTGGACGGGGGAATGTCGCTATCGGTCGACGTGGGGCCGAGCCGGGCCCATTCAGAAAAGGGCGGATCCGTCCGTGCGGAGACGGGACAGACATGCCGGCTCGCCAGTTCTCACCCTGGTACGCGGAGGGGGTTGTGGAAATCTCGAATGAAACGACTTTGCGTCGGAATTACACTGGGCGGATCGCCTCAGGCGGCGATCCAAGGAACGCGGCAGGTGTGCGGCCTCGGGCCTTCGGGGCACAGGGCCTTGATCACTGCCTTACGGATCGCCCACCAGGTGCGCCGAGAACACACCAGTCGTACGGACAGTTCCACGGGCACGCGCTCCCCACTGCTCTCGCCGGGGTGTTCGACGGCCCACTGCTCCGCCAGGAAGCCGTAGACATCGGCGGTCGTCAGTTCGCTGCCGAGAACGGTGTGGGCGATTTTTTCCTCGACGAGCCGGGCGCTTCGGGACGTCACCGCTTCCCTGACCAGGTTCCTCGCCCAGGCCAGGTCGCGCTCGTCCCCGTAGAGCCCGAAGCTGAGTGTGCGTGCCCTCATGCCCGTCAGCCCCTCGTGATGTTCTTCTTCGTGCAGTGCTTCGCACGATAGCCTTCGCGCATCTGGTCGTTGGCCTCCTTGATGGCCGCCTTCCACGCGTCGGGCTGGGTCTTCGCCCAGCCATGCCCCTGCACGAATCCGTGGGCGCTGTTGTCAGAGATGCGCATCTTGGTGCACTGCACGTGTGCGGTCCATCCGCTCGCCGCCTGCGCGGGAGCGGCGACCCCCATGGAGAACACGGCCGCGACGACGGTGGTGACGAGCGGGGAGACGGCAAGCAGCCTGCGCATAGCGAGATCCTTCACGATATCGATGGTCGTTCGCCACAGAGGGCAGTCGAATACCGTGGTGCGCACTTAACACCTCGACCGAACCGATCGAGGCAGACTTCAAGTGCAAAACCCCCTACCCCCTGAGCGCCATCCGTTTGCCGGTGGTCAGCCGACCGGATGGGCACACCAAGAACCTACAACGAAAGGTCAATCATTGGCCAGCAATTCTCCATGTGGTGATCATCGTCACCCTTCGCGCATGCGTGTAGGTGATGGGCCGTCAAAGTTGTTTCTGCAAGCGTTCGGTGATTATCAATCAGGAGCTGGCGACCCGGGGCCAACCCGCGGCGGGCGCGCTCGACCGGGGCGACAAGGTCAAGGATGATGCGCGCGTAGGCGGTGGCGGCCAGCGCCGCGGCGGTGACGACCGTCTTCGCCGCGGAGGACGCCCCCACACCCTTCTACTTGGCGAGGCGGTGGGCGTTGACGGCGAGCAGACCACCGCCGCCGTACAGGTGGGCGCCGATCGCGGCGGCACTGACCGGCATCCACGTGGTCCAGCCGGCCGACACGATCCGCGCCTTGGACGCATCCGTGGCGCCCTCCTGACGCGCCGCGCCGTTGAGACCGACCGCGCCCATCAGGGAGCCGCCGAACCAAGCCGCCAGACCCAGATCGTGCAGGCTGCGGATGACGGTATGGCGTCCGGATGGCGTCCGGACATGGAGGTGCTCCTGCGACGCGGCGGACGGCAGGAAGTCGAGACTCTGTCCCACCCTCACCCGGTCGCGGGCCGGCCGCTGTCACTGGTGACCCGGGACAGGCACATCCGGACCGTGATCGGCCGATGGTGCTGATGTCACGTCGTCGGCGGGAAGGGTGCGTCCGGCCAGTGCCCGAGCGGTGGTGAGGCGCCGGTCGGTGCCGGTGGCGTAAGCCTGCAGGGCGGTGCGGGCCTGGGCGGGGGTGAGGTCGCCGTGTTCGGCGAGGATGCCGGTGGCGGTGTCCCCACTCGCCTCGGCGGCGACTGCCGCTTGAACGCGGGTGCTGATGTCGCTGGCGCGCAAGGGGGGATGTTGACGAGGGTGAGGGCGGAGACGTCGACAAGTGCCCGGCAAGGCTCAGGTCCAACTCGGGGTGGCTTCGTTCACTTCAACCGACAGCGTTTGTTCTTGGGTTCCGGCGGCGTTCAGTGATCATCGGCACTCTGGATGTTCACGGGAAATAGCGGCAGCGGCAGCGTCGTGGGCGTCCCGCTCGTAGACCTGCTTCGCAGATCCTCGTGATCGTTCCGCGGAAATGGAGCCGTGCTGTCTGCGGCAGAGGTGACATCATGCGGTGTCATGGCAGATGACAGCACCAGTACGTTTCAGGCGGGCCAGACGGGGCTCATCGTCCGGATCCTGGAGGCGGAGCCGTCCGTCCGCGGGTGCCGTGAACAGCTCGACCCCTCAGCCCAGGCCGGGGTTCCAGCCCACATCACCGTGCTCTTCCCGTTCCTCGACGAGAGCCGAATAGATGCGCTCGTCTACTCCGCTCTCGCGGAGGTGTTGGGCAGCCACCAGGCCTTTGACCTGCGGTTCGAGAGATGTGGACGGCTCCCGGAGGTGCTGTATCTCGTTCCCGAGCCTGACACGCAGTTGCGGCAGCTCACGGAAGCGATCGCTGACCGTTGGCCTGAGGCTCCGCCGTATGGCGGCCGCTTCGCCGAGATCGTGCCTCACCTGACCATCGCTCAAGGGCATGAAGGTGCCGTCCTGGAGGAGATCGAGGCCGACCTCGCCGGCAGGCTCCCGTTCACGTCTCACGTCTCGTCGGTGGAACTCATGGTGCACGACGGCGTGAAGTGGCAGGAACGGGCGTCGTTCGCACTCGGAGAATGAAGCAGGTCATGAAGCTTGGCTGGTCCGCTGCCCTTGGGTAGCGGACCAACAGGAGGCTCCGGTCAGCTGGCGTTAGCGTGCTCGGCGCGGGCTCGGGTGCTGGCGAGTCGGTAGGAGTCGGTGCCGGTCTCGATGATGGTTCCGTTGAAGGTGAGGCGGTCGACGATGGCCGCGCAGAGGCGGGGGTCGGTGAACGTCTTGGTCCAGCCGCCGAACGACTCGTTCGAGGCGATGGCCACGCTGTTCTTCTCCTCCCGTTCCGTCAGAACCTGGAAGAGGAGTTCAGCGCCGCGGCGGTCGAGTTCCATGTAGCCGAGCTCATCGATGCACAAAAGATCGACGCGGCCGTAACGGGCGATCGTCTTGGTCAGCTGCTTCTCGTCGGCGGCCTCGACGAGCTCGTTGACCAGCTTCGTCGCCAGCACGTACTTGACCCGGTAGCCGGCCATCGCGGCCTCGGTGCCCAGGGCGATCAGCAGGTGGGACTTGCCGGTTCCGGAGTCGCCGATGAGGCAGAGCGGCTGGCTCTTCTTGATCCACTCGCAGCTGGCGAGGGTGTGGATGGCGGCCGCGTCGATGTTGGGGTTCGCGTCGAAGTCGAAGGTCCGCAGGGACTTGTCCCGGGGAAAGCCAGCTGCCTTGATCCGTCGTTCTGACCGGCGACGGGCCCGGTCGTCGCACTCGGCCATCAGCAGCTCGGCGAGGAAGCCGCGGTATGTCATCTGGTCCTTCATCGCCCGGTCGGCGATGTCGGCGAACGAGAATCGGCGAAGCCCCTCATGCCCCACCGAAGTTGGAAGACACGACCTACAAGAAGAAGATGACCGTCAACGACATGACGGCGAAAAGAGCTGCATCCCATGATCACTGTGCAGTTCACCGTGCGACCCGACCAGGGCACCGTCAGCGGGTTCGACCTGGGCGACATGGCCGTCAGCGGAGACCTCGGCACGGTCGACTCGGCCGGGCATGTCCCCGATCAAGGCATGATGATCTACCTCTCGGTCGTCCTGCTGCTGGACAGCCTGGGCAACTTTCTCCGCAGCAACGCCCGCGTGCTCGGCTTCACCGGCGCCGACACCTCGTTCAGTCTTGTCGTCCGACGAACCAAGGGCGGCCTTTCCGTCGGCAGCAAGAGCAGAGTCGTAGCTCGGACGACGACCCTGGACCTCACTTCCGCCGTGCTCAGCGCGGCGGAGGACCTCGGTCGTCGTCTCCCCCCGGAGGACAACACCGTTACATCCGACTGGGAAGCCGCAATCGCTGAGTTCCGTGCCCGCGTCGCGCCAGTAGTTGGAGCCGCCAGGTTTCCATCGGCGCGATCGTGCTGATGATGACCGGCACCACCCTCTTGGTGACGTCGACGATGAGGAAGAAGAGGGCGGACGTGCCGAGCAAGCCCATCTTGCCGCCCGCGTTGGCGACCATCGTGGTGAAGCCGCCCATCACGCCGTACGCCCACGCCGTCACCCGGCCGGTCCGGCCGGGTGACGTCCTCCGTCTGTTTGACCGCCACCGATGGCCAAGACGCCATCCCGGCCGACCGCAAGCCAGACGCTCCTCGCCCGCCGGCCATGGCCGCTACGGGTACAGGCGCCGACCCGGTGGTGACCAGGCTTCAGCCCAGGAGGGTGCCGCCGATACCGGAGCCGGATGCGACGTTGTAGTCCTTGGGGCCGAAGACGCTTACGTTGCTGGTGCTCACTTTGGTGCTGGTGCCTCGCAACTGCCAGAGGGCGCCGTTGCCGTGGTCCTCGTACGGTGCGGAGACGGCGAGGTCTGCCTTGCCGTCTCGGTTGAAGTCGGAGAGGCGCACCTGGGAGCCGAACACGTCGTTGCTCTCGGCGCCACCGGGGACGCCAGGGGTGTCCTGCGAGTAGCGTGCCGCGCCCGTAGTGGTCACCCCGCGCGCACTCCCGCGCAGGACCAGGACGTCGCCTCCCCTGGAGGCTCGGCCGAACGATTCGTAGGGGACGCCGATGGCGAGTTCGGCGCGGTGGTCGCCGGTGATGTCCGCGATGGCCAGGGACGCGCCGAATCGGTCGCCGGACTCGTCGGCGCCCGGGATACCTGCGGTGTCCTGGTGGAAGACCTGGCCCGTGGGGGCGAGGCCGCCGGTAATGTCCCGGTCGCCGTAGCGGACGGTGACGTAGCCGGATTTGTGGCTGGGGTCGGTCAGTCCGTTGGGGTTCAGCCGGGGGTCGGCCAGGGCGACGGCGAGGTCGTCGCGGCCGTCACCGTTGAGGTCTCCGGCCGCCACGCCGTCTCCGCCGGAGAGGTGGGCCTGGACGGTGAAGGAGTCGACGTCGGTGGTCAGGTCGTCCTGCCCGTAGACGAGGGTGGCCTTTTGCTGGACGACGGCCAGTTCGTCCTTGCCGTCGCCGTCGAAGTCGCCGCCCGCGAGGTTCCAGCTGCCGGTGTAAGCCGGGTCGCCCACATCAAGCCCGGCCGGGGCCTTGGTGCGGGTGAAGGTACCCGAGTACAGCTGCAGAGACGTCTGCCCGCTGACGGCGACGTCAGGGGCGGAGTCGCCGGTGAAGTCACCCACGGCGATGTCGGCGCCGAGCATCCGCCCGGAATACGAATGCCCCGCGGGCAGGGCCAGACCGCTTCTCAGCGGCGACGTACCGCCCCACAGCACGGTCACCGATCCGTTGCCAGACGTGCCGGACGTGGTGTCTCCTTCACTGCCGACCAGCAGGTCGGCGTAGCCGTCGCCGTCCAGGTCCCCGCTGGCGATGCTGCTGCCGAAGAAGTCCTGGTACCCGACCGTGCCGGGCACGCCGACGGAGTTCTGCGTGATGTAGACATGCTTGTCGGTCAGGCCGTGGGAGGAGCCGAAGGTGAGGAGAACAGCACCGGCGCCCTCCTTGCCGCTGATCGTCTTCCCAGGCATGCCGACGGCCAGATCCCGGTATCCGTCACCGTTGAAGTCGTCCGCCAGCCTGGCCGGAGCCGCTACGGCACGGCCGGCCGAGGCGGCCATCAGACTGCCGGTCAGAGAAGCGGCTACGGCCGCTGCCACGGCGAGACGAACCGAATGACGCACGAAACCCCCTGCACCACCGCAGACGCCCGGACGGCGTCCGCGAACCAGAAACGACGGCCCGCACCGTCGTTTCCCAGCGGGTCACCCGCTTGATCACGCGATGCGCAGCGAAGATCAGACTCCCCAGCGCCACCGATGGTTGTACCGCCGCCTCGGATATCGGTGCAGGTGGCGAGAGAAGCTTCCCCTTGATCGTGGACACCTGGAGACTGGGATCTTGAGATTCCAGAGGAAGTAGCACCAGGTGGGAAGCAAGTACACGAAGCGGTACACCGAGGAGTTCAAGCGAGACGCGATCGCGCTCGTCGACTCCTCAGGGAAGACGGTCACTGCGGTCGCCCGAAAACTCGGCATCAGCTCGGAGTCTTTGCGCGGCTGGTACCGCCGGGCCCAGGCCGACCAGGGCGCAGGCTGAAGGAGGCCGGACCCGCCGGGGCGTCCCGGATCCGCGCCAAGATGGCCCACGCCGTCGAGCTCGCCGCGGTCCTGGGCAGCGACCGGGTCGACCAGGCCCTCGGGCTGGCGGCTGCGGCCGGGCGCTTCGCCGAGGATGACCTGGTCTCCATCCTGGAGCACATCGCGGCCAGCAAGCCCGTCGGCCAGGTCGTCCGCGCGGACGAAGCCCACTCCGTCCAGAACGGCAACATCGCCTGGCAGGCCCTGGGCCGGCAGCAGACAGCGGCTGGGGAGTCGATGGCCGACTGACCCGCAGTCAGTCGCCGATGAACCACAGATACAGGTGCAGCCCGCGCTCGACGACCTGGCACAGCTCGCGGGCCTGCCCGACCCAGTCACCGCCCAAGTCGGCAGGAAGCCGGTCGAGTTCCGACAGCAGCAGCGGCACCTGCCGCTGGTTGAAGACCGCATCCCCATACGGCGTCAGGGCCCAGAGCATCGGGAACTCCGCCGAATCCAGATCCGCGAAGCCGGCCGTCCACTCCACACCGGCTTTGGCGCGAGCCACGACGTTCCCGCTGTCACCACGCACCGCCATATTGATCATCCGCCGAGCCTATCGGCGCCCACCGCAACCCACGAAGGAATTACCGGCCGTGACGTTTCCACAGGCCCCGGCCTTACCCGAGGAACTCGACAAGCTGATGCGCCGAATGCGCCTGCGCTACATGCGCAAGGCTGCACCCGACGTCCTGGCCACTGCCCGGGCCCAGAGGTGGGATCCCGCCGAGGTCCTGCGGCTGCTGATCTCCGAGGAGGTCACCGGCCGCGACGCGGCCACCCGGCGCCTTCGCCGCCACTCGGCGAATTTCCCCACCGGCAAAACCCTCGCATCCTGGCGGGCCGAGGACTCCACCATCCCTTGCGCCTCGCCGGGCCCGGCCCCGGCGAGGCGGGCCGCAGGCGCCTCGACCCAGTCGTACGACGCGCCCCTCGCCTCCCAGACTCCGAGCAGCACACGCGCGCGCACGTCTCCGCTTCACCGTTGCCGTGCTACTCGGGAAGCGACTCCTCCCCGAGTCCGTCACCGCGCCGCCTGACCACAGGGATGGGCTCCGTCATCGCGCGTCGGATGGCGCGGCGCTGGGCTGCCGTTGTGGCCCCCCAGACGCCGTCGTCCTCTCCATGATCGAGCGCCCAGGTACGGCACGCGATGATGACCGGACAACGGCGGCATATCGCTCGGGCCAGGGCGGCCTCTGTCCCTGGAACAGCCAGGTCGGAGAGAGGAAAGAA
The DNA here is from genome assembly GCF_053596035.1 of Streptomyces sp. NPDC001781. NCBI lineage: Bacteria > Bacillati > Actinomycetota > Actinomycetes > Kitasatosporales > Streptomycetaceae > Streptomyces > Streptomyces sp. NPDC001781. Next base: position 19,217 of record NZ_JBSFFI010000014.1, read on the forward strand.
GAGGTCGGGATCTTCTCCGACGCACGATGCTTGATCGCGCCAGTCGGAAACCGCCGGGCGTCCACTGGACGAACAGGTCATGACGCACCTCTCCATGACCTCGGGCGGCCAGGCGGAACGGCTGCGGCACGGCACAACAGAGTGCCGCAGTCCCGGCAGAGGTTCGTGGCATTTTATGCCGAATCACCGCTTTCGCGGTAGCCCGTCGGCGCGCCATCTATGACCGGACCGCGGGCGAGACCCGGCTTGGCGGAGACAGCCGTGCGGCCCCGGCAGGCGACTGGGCTGGGACGGCGCAGGGGGCGCACGACGAGCAGCAACTCGGCGCGGGCGGCCGGACGCATGAACCCGCTCCCCCTCCCAGCCATGCACGGGGCGTGAACCGGGTGAACGATCATCGTGTGATGGATACGGGTATGTGGCCGGTGCTTCCGGACGTGGAACGGGATCAGTGGGACTACCTCCCCGGGCGCACCCTGGGGCCGCTGCGTATGGACATGCATCAGGAAGAGGTCATAGCGGCCCTGGCCGCCGATGGCTTCACCACCCGGTCTGACGGATACGGCCCAGGGTGGAACCCCGTGCGCTTCGCCAAGGAGGACGCTCCCACGAGCCAGGCACCGGTGGAGTGCTACTTCCATGCGGACCGAGAGTTGGCCTATGTCCTTGTCGACGGACGCCTCGGCCCTCAGGTGGCCTGCGAGGGGATCCGGCTCATCGGCCGTGTGCCCTCGCAGCTCGCGCAGGAAATGGAAGCTCACGCCCTCAAATACGACACCGGCCTGCGGTTCAGTCCCACTGGCGACCTCTTCTGCGACGGCTTCCAACTTGAAATCGGCGCCCAGCGCGCCGGCGACAACGTCGTGTCCTGGGCCCTGTTCTTCGTCGCGGGAGATGACCACTCCGTCGCGCGTGACGCCGCACCCGAAGCGGTCTGGCACCGCTGGTAGACGGCACCTCGCACACGTCGCCACGCCAAACGCCTTCATAGGGGCGGAGTGGGTGGATGACGAGCGCCGTCGGGGCGGGCCGGTCCGGTAATGCCGTCCCCCTCGGGGCCGCAATGTGAACTGCCGGACAGGGCTCCGGTACCTCGTGCGACGCCGGCCGAGGGGCGGACGGCGTCGCACGGCCGATGGCGCACTACCGCTTCGGGCACTCCTTCCACGCCAGGTGGTAGATCGTGCTGATGTCTCCGTCGGTGGAGTCCATCGTCATGAAGCTGACCTTGCCGGGGTTCGCGCTGCCCGCGTTCACCCTGAGCTCGGTGTTGATGTTGAAGTTGCGCAGGACACCGCAGGGCGCCCATACCAGTTGGGCCCAGTCGGTGCTGTCGGTGACCTGCCAGTCGTCGTTGTAGGCCCCGCCGAAGGGGTGGGTTCTTGGCACGGTGCTCGAGGAGCCCTGGAAGTAGTACGAGGCCTTCTGCGTGGCGGTCGCGCCGGGCTGGAGCGAGAGGAAGCCCCGGTAGTCCGCCCGGGCGACGGCGTAGGTGAAGCCCTGCGGGACATGGACCACCAGGTTGAGCTGGCAGTTCTTGCGGAAGGCCGTGGGGTCGGAGTTGCCGCCGGCCTGGGCGAGGTAGTCGCTGTACGTCACCGTGAAGGCGGTGTTGTCCGGCGACACCGCCACGGCGGCCGTACCGGCCGGACAGCCGGAGCCGTTCACCGTCGCCACATCGATGACGATCTTGTCCGGAGGCGGGTCGTCGAACACGGAGGACGGGTTCTGGGCGGGTAGCGCGGTGGTGAGGAGAGCGGCTACGGCGCCGCTCAGGAGGAATCCACCAGCCATGGTTTCTCCCGGTCGAGTGGGTGGGGTTCAGACTCCGACCCTCCGTTCAAATTCGAAGAAACCGTGTGAAACCTGTGAAGGAGGGGGGCGAGGGAATCGTAGGAAGCCCCGCCCCGGCCCGACAGGGTCAACTCGAGCCATTCACACCGGGCTGTTCACGGGCCCCGGCAGACGCACCGTCAGGGAATCTAGGGGACCCGGCCTTCCTGGACGGCTCCTCGCGAGTTCGGGGGCTCCCTGCTGCCGACTGGGGAGTGTGCCGTGATCCAACCACCTCGGAGATCATTTCGTCAGGAGTTCTTGGTCGACACAGGCTGTGCCCCACCGGACGCGCCGAGGGCTCGGACCGCCTGGGCGGCCCAGGCGGCGTCGAGCGGGGCGTGCCCGACGAGGAGGCGGTACCACATGCCGCCGAACAGCAGGTCGCATGCCGTCTCCACGTCCGTCGCCTCGGGCAGCAGCCCCACGCCTCGGGCCTTGGCGAGCACGTCCGTCAGCGCGCGGCGGCGCGGCAGGATGAAGCGCTCGCGCCACAGGACGGCGAATTCGGTGTCGACCTGAGCCTGCGCCATCAGGGCTCGCAGCAGGTCGGCCGTGCCGTCGGGCCGGCCGACGGTGGCGAACAGGGTGGCGAGGAAGCCGACCGGATCCGGGCCCCGCTCGCCGGCGTCGTCGGCGCGCACCTCGGTTTCCGCGCGCTCCAGCAGCGCATCGAGCAGGACGGCCCATTTCGAGGGCCACCACCGATACATGGTCTGTTTGCCCACCCCCGCCCGCTCGGCGATGCGGTTCACCGTCAGGCCGGGTAGATCCTCGGCGGCCAGGTCCAGCGCGGCCTCCAGCACGGCCTGCCGCGCCAGCGCGTTGCGCGTGCGTCCCGTGTGCGGCCGCGACGGGGTCTGCTTGTGATCGTCGTGGTTCATGGGCTCATCCTACTTTGACGAAACCGGCAGTACCGGCAATACTCAAAGACGAGACCCGCAGTACCGACAAATGGAGATCACTGCCATGACCCTCAAGGACACCCGCGTCGTCGTCGTAGGCGGCACCTCCGGCATCGGCCGGGAAACCGCCCTGCTCCTGGCCGAGCACGGCGCCCAGGTCACCGCGACCGGGCGGTCGGCCGACAAGCTGGCGGCACTGGCCGCCGACGCGCCCGCCCTGAGCACCGGCGCCGTGGACTCCACCGACCGCACCGCGCTGAACGGCTTCTTCGCCGCCCACGGTCCCCTCGACCACCTCGTCGTCTGCGCCAGCGGCGGCGAAGGCGGCGGCCCCTTCGCCTCCCTCGACCTGGACGCCGTCCGCCGCGCCTTCGAGGCCAAGACCTTCGCCCAACTGCAGACCGTCCAGGCCGCCCTCCCGCACCTGACCGCAACAGGCTCCATCACGATGGTGACCGCCGTCTCGGCACTGGCAGCCATGCCCGGCACCACCGGACTGGCCGCGGTCAACGGCGCCCTGGAGGCGGCCGTCCGCCCGCTCGCCGCCGAACTGGCACCCGTGCGCGTCAACGCCGTCAGCCCTGGCGTCATCGACACCCCCTGGTGGCACTCCCTGCCCGCCCAGGAACGCGAAGCGGTGTTCGCCGCGACAGCGGGCAACCTGCCCGCCGGGCGGATCGGCCGCCCCGAAGAAGTCGCCGCCGCCATCGCCGCACTCCTGGACAACGGGTTCATCACCGGCCACATCCTCCCGGCCGACGGCGGAGCGCATCTTGCCCGCTGACCGCCCCGCACACCGCCGGCCGGCACCCCGCACCCCTCCAGCGGGGTGCCGGCCGGCACCCCCGTCTCCTCTCCTCAAGGAGTCCGCCATGGCACCGCGCCGCCACCCCACTCCCGCTCTGTGGGCACTGGCGCTGGGGTACTTCTCCTTCGGCACCACGTCCCTCGCCACCGTGGCCCTCAGCGCACCCATCGGCTCCACCCTGCACGCACCCCCCAGCCGGATGGGCCTGCTGGTCAGCGCCTTCGCCCTTGCCTTCGCCGTCACCGCCCCCCTGGCACCCATGCTGCTCGGCCGAATACCGCGCCGCGCACTGCTCGTGACCGGACTCCTTGTCATGATCGCGGGGGGTGCGGCGTCCGCCCTGGCCCCCAGCTACGCCGTCCTGACCGCGGGACGCGTCCTCGCTGCACTGGGAGGCGCGGTCTTCGTCCCCGCCGCCTCCTCCACCGGCTCGGCGATCGTGCCGCAGGAACGGCGCACCCGGGCCCTGGCCACCGTCTTCGCGGGCATGACCGCCGCCACCGTCCTGGGGGTGCCTCTGTGCGCGCTCGCGGGTGACGCCGTCGGCTGGCGGCCCACCCTGGCGAGCGTCGCCGCACTGCCTCTGCTCGCCCTCGCCGCCGTCTCACTCACGCTGCCGCCCGTACGGGCGGACGCCCCCGCCACCCGGGCGGCGATGCGCGCCACGATCACCGCGCGGGGCGTGCCCTCCGCGATCGGCACCACGCTGGCCTTCATGGGCGCCCAGTTCACCCTCTACAGCGTCGTCGGCGACTACCTCACCGACCGCTTCCACACCTCAGCCCACGGTGTCGCCGCCGCCCTCCTCGTCTTCGGCCTGGCCGGCATCGCGGGCAACGCCCTTGCCCCCCGCGTCCACGAACGCATCGGCGGACCCGCAACCGTAACCACCGCCTTGGCCGCTCTCGCCGCAACCTTCACCGCCTTCCTGATCATCCCCACCCACCTGCCCTGGGTAGTGGTCCTGTTCGGTGTGTGGGGGGCAGCGAGCCAACTGTTCATGGCGCCCCAGCAAGCCCGCCTGGTCGCTCTGACGCCCCACCACCGCACCATGGTCCTGGCTCTGAACGCCTCAGCCCTCTACATCGGCATCAGCGCCGGTTCCCTGCTCGGCAGCGCGGTGCTCGCGATGGCCGGCGCAGCCGCGCTCCCCGCCGCCACCCTCATCCCCCTCGCCGCCGCAACCCTCACCCACCACCGCTCCACCCACACCACACGCAGCACACCGCCGGTCAGGCAAGGACGGCAAGACCACGGCGAACACCCCGCGCCCGCGGACAGGCAGCACTGAGAGGGCGTTAAGTCCGTTTCTGAAGCGGCCGCGTCCGGGGTGTTCAAGGAGCCCCTGGCGGACGAGTGGTCCCAGTCGGGAGCGGGTGACGTTGATCGAGGGCTCGTCGGTGGGCAGGCCCGGGTGTTCGTGTAGACCACGGACGCGGAACACCTGCCCGGGGTGGTCGTCGAACGCAGTCACGATGCGTTGGTAGACGGTCGCGGTGGCGGACTCCGAGAGGGCCCTTCCGTGGTCGGGTGGCGTGAGGCCGTCGATGACCTTGCGGGTGGCGGTGGATTCGGCCAGGCGGGCTTCGGTCTCGGCGAGGGTGGTGGTGAGCCGCTCGATCTGCTCGCGCAGGTGGTCGACTCGTGCAACGGTGTCATCGTGTTCGGTCTGCAGCAGCCGCAGGAGTTCGCCGACGTTCACGCGGCCAGTTCCACGTCGTCCCGCCAGGTGGGGGAAGGTGGTGAGGCGGCGGAGCATGCCGGCGGTGGAGGCCCAGTAGTCGCGGGATGCCGCGTTGTCGGGTCGGTGGTCGTAGTCGCGGGCGAGGCGCCGGTGCAGCATGAGGGTGCCGTTGACCTGCTCGACCACCCACCGCTTCGGCTGCGGGACGAAGCCCTTGCCTTCGTCGCCGGGGTTGCGGCGGACCACCTCGACGGTGATGCCCTTCACTGCCCCGTGGATGATCACGGCGTCCTTGACGCCCTGGTCGACCAGGGCTTTCTCCAGGCACATCCCGCATCGCTCGGATGCCTGGTCCAGCAGGGCAATGCCGGCCTCGTGTCGTGCGCGCTCGCGGCGAGGACCATCACACCGATGACCAGGCCCCACACGTCGACGGCCAGTCCCCGCTTCCTGCCGGGCGTCTTCTTGTTCACGTCCGGCCCCGTCGTCTTTTTCGGTACCCCGGCCGCCACGCGCACGTACTGGGTATCGATGATCACCAGGGACGGGTCCTCTGATCGTCCGGATCTCTCCCGCACCTGGCAGCGCAGGATCTCCTGGATCCGCTGGCCAAGGCCGTCCTGGCGCCACAGGCTGAAGTAGTAGAACACCGCCGACCAGGCCGGGAGGTCATGCGGCAGAAGCCGCCACTGACAGCCCGTCCGATTCTGGTAGAGCAACGCGTTCACGACCTCGCGCAGATCGCAGGAGCCCGCGTCCCCGGTCGCCGACCGCGCCACCCGCTCCTGCTTCCACGCGGTGACCAGCGGCTCGATCAACGCCCACTGCTCGTCGGACAAGTCGGTTGCTTACGGCATCCCTCCACGCCCGCGACCCCTCATGCACACGACATGGCGTGCGGACAGAACCGTCCCATCACCCACGAACGGGCGACACCACATCACCAGGAACGGGACTCGACGCCCTCTGAGGACCTTCGGGACGGTCGACTTCGCGGTGCTCGGTCTGCCCGACGCCCGGCAGCGAGCGGCAGGGTCACTCGGTCATCGCCATGCCGCAGTTCAGAGGCCGACCATCAGCTCCCGATGCGAAACCGGTTCCCAGACCTCGCCGGCGCCTGAGGCAGGGAGCGGTCCGGCAATCGTGGAATCGCGGGAAAACACGTGGGAGGAGTTCGCTCCCCTGCTGCGGTTCGACACGGACCGAGGAACGCGGGCGTAGCGCGGCGGGCGCTCGCGGGTTCCACGGGCGCCGGTCAGGCGGCGCGGACGCGCACGCCGCTCGCCATCAGTCGGGGTCAGCAGTCTTCAGCCGGCGTAGGGGCCACGGACGATGCTTTTGCCGGAGTGATCGGGCTTGCCGTTGTAGGGCTGGATGGAAACGTCGACGACCGAGTACTCGCTCAGGTCGATGTTCTCCGGCACCGGAAGCGAGGCATGTCCGTCGGGGTTGAGGACGCCCATGGAGACAAGCTTGGTGTGGGAGCGGTTCATGAGCCACACCTCGAAGTAGCCCGACGTGGAGGGAAGTCCCTTGACCTGAATGGCCAGGCTGCGGTGCGTCTGCGTACCGCGCAGACTGGCATAGCCCGTGGATGCGGCCCGCAGAGAGTCCAGCCGTCTGGCGTTGACGGCTGCTGCCGTGCTGTCACTGCGGGTCGCCCACCAGGTGACCGTGCTACCTGCCGCAGCACCGAGCAGCGCCGCGCACGCGGCCAGGACGACACTGAAGCGCGCCGGCCGACGAACCCGCCGCCAACGCGTTGCTCCCGGTGTGAGCGCGCTGGGCTCGGCAGGCGGCTGGGCGCGTTCAGGTTCACCAGCGATGATGGCGTTCAGTTCTTCGTCGAGGGCGGCAGGGAATGGGTCGGCAGGCGCCTCGATGAGGGAGAGCTCGGCCGCGATGTCAGTCCACAACTGCGCTGGAGGCTGGAGCAGGTCGGCCTCGTCAGGGTCCGGTGCCTGAGCTGTCGTGACCACGCGGCGGAGGGATTCGAGTTCCCTCTGGCATGCCGGGCAAGTCTGGAGGTGGAGGTCGTCGCTGGTCGTGGGCAGCTCTCCGAGCGCCATCAAGACCAGCGTCTCCTCGTCAGCGTGCTTCACTGTCCACCTCCAGTCGATGCTTCAAGCGCATCATCCCGCGCCGTGTATGACTTTTGACCGTCCCCAGCGGCATACCCGTCCGCTCGGCGATCTGCGACTGACTCAAGTCCTCGTAGAAAGCCAGTCTGAGCACCGTCTGTTGGGGTGCAGGCAACTGATCGAGTTCATCCATGACCACGATATGGTCGACGACCGCATCCGCCGTCGCGGTCCGGTGCCCCCCGCTGTCGGGAACGGTGAACGCGGCGACAGCCTGCTGGTCCCGTATATGCCGCGACCGCCGCTCAAGCGCATCAATGATCTTCTTGTGCGTTATGCCCACCAACCACGTCTTGAGCGAGCCGCGATCACGGTTGAAGTTCTTACGGCCCCTCCAGGCACCGACGAACACCTGCTGCGTAACATCCCTGGCCTCTTCCGGATCACCGAGCTTGCGGGAAGCGATGGTGAAGAGCAGCGCTCCCCAGCGCCGGTAGGCCTCGTTCAGACATGCCTCGTCCCCGTCGGCGAAGCCGTCGGCTAGCAGGTCGTCGGACAAAGGTGTGGTCACCGTAGCCACTGTAGCCGCCAGGACCTGGGATCCGGTCCAGAGGGTCGTCATCGGTTCACCGGTTCTGCGGTGACGACCAGATTGTTCTGATAGCCGCCCTCGCTGGCGACATACGGGCCGGTACACGTGATCACCGTCAGCACCGCCGGCCCCTGCACACGAAATGCACCGGCCGCATCCACGGCGTCCTTCGCCACCGTTCGGCGGGAGACCACCCGAAAGTCGACGGGGCGGCCCGCGGAACGTGTCACCCGGACGATGTCGCCGCGGCGGACATTGTTCAACGCGGCGAGCACGCCCAGTCCGCGCCCCTTCGAATCGACATGCCCGACGACCACTGACGATCCCGACGACGCGCCCGGCGCCGGTGAGAAGCGGTACCAGCCCACCCGCTTTGGATCGGCGGGCACCTCGACCTGTCCCGCCTTCGTCACCCCCACCGCGTCTATCGAAGCCTTCACTTCCAGCCGGGGTATCGACAGCGAAAGCGGGACGGAAGGTTCGGCAGCCCTGCCAGACGGTTCAACAACGGGCGGATTCGATGACGCCGAACGCGGTCTCGGCTCCGATGGACCGCTGTTGTGCGGTGCTGCGCCGAAGTCCGAGACACTCCTCGCATCTGCCATGCGCGTCCCAACCGCCCACGCCCCTGCAGCTGCAAGCCCTGCGAGCGCCAGCGAAAGCGCCCCCCACAGGGCACGCCTGGACCAGGGGCTGCTCATGAAACACCTTCACTTTCAGAATCGGAGGCGATTGTGCTGGTGCGTCGCGAGCCGCCGGCCAGTACCCGACCCGGCATCGCGGTCCAGAACGCCGGCCGGGTATCGGCGACCGTGCTCGCTCACAGCCGGGGTGCCACCTGCGGGCGGCGGCACCCCGGACAGGCCGGGTCTGCTGACAAACGCGTTCGGCTCAGCGGCTGACGCGCAGCCTGCGGATCAGCAGGACGGCCGCGATCGCGGAGGTGCCTCCCAGGGTGAGGGCGCCCAACGGGACGGTCTCGTTGTGCGACACCGCCTGCCCGCTGCCGCCTGCCGGAACGCCGCCTGGAGCCGAGTGCAAACCGGTCAGCGTCTGCGTCTTCAGCGCGAGGCTCTTGTCCTTGGCGCTTCCCCACGCGTAGACGACCGTGTTCGACCCCTCGGCCAGGCTGAGGTTCGCAGGACCGATGGCCACGGTGTCGGTGCCGGCCAGAGTCACATCGGCGGAGATGGTTCCGGCCGGTACCTCACGCTTGGCTTCCTTGGGGTTGACGAGGTCCTTGAGCACAGGCTTCTTGCCCGCGCGCACATCAACCGCCGGCGCGGCGGCAACGTGCCGAACCGTCAGCCGGGCCTTGCCCGCAGGGACCTTGGAGACGTCGTTGACGAAGGCATCCAGGACCGGTTTGCCGTCCTCAGCCAGATGCGCGACCAGTGTGGCGTTCGCGCCCGCCGGGACGTCCACCGTCTTCTCGATGGCCGGTACCCCCTTCGGGCCGTCACCGTCCTTGAAGATCTTGATGTCGTAGGAGCCGGCATCCAGCTTCATCGGATCGGTGAGCGTGCCCGGCTTGAAGTCGGGGATCAGCTCCTTGCCACCCGCGTACACATCTACCGTGAGCCCGGGCACGGCATGCAGGACCGACACCGTGGCCTGCCCCCCGTCTGCCTGCGGGCCGGCAATGGCGGCCCCGCCCCCGACCACGGACAGAGCGACGACGATCCCTGCGGTAAGAGCGGCACCCGTAACGCGAACGCCCATGACGGCCTTCCCTTCGAACAGCAACCAGCGGATGAGTCGAGGACGCATTCCGCCACCCACCCCACATCGGTTGCAGCGTCTCCGACGATCCAGAAAACGAGGGGAGACCGGGCAGCAGCCCGTCGAGCGTGAGCGGGTCAGCGTCACCAGTCTGTTCATGCCGCACCGCACGACGAGGCCAGAGGCACCTCAGCCCGCGGCAGGAAGCGGTGAACGCCGTCTGCCACCTGGTGCGGGTCCTTCGATTAATCAGGCGGGCGCCGTTTGCTCCACTCGGAAGTGCATCCACTGCGACATCAGTGGCGGAACACGTCCCCGACATCCGCTTCGCCGGGTACCGCTGACCTCAGGAGTTAACTGCCATGACCCGCACCGTACTTGCCACCGCTGCGTCTGCCGTCGCGGCATTGGTGATCGCCGCTCCCACCGCCTCGGCTGCCCCCCACACCGTGCACGTCAAGAGCGGCCACACCTCGGTGACGGTGGCTCCGGCAATCGCCAAGGCGCTGCTGTCCAACGGAATCGCCCCCATCGTCACCCGCCCCGGCAAGCCCGGCCTGACCACCGTCGGGGGCAAGCCCACCCTGAAGGCCACGTACCCGATCACCGGCGGCCAGCTGACCACCACGCCCCTCGGTGGAAAGATCAAGCACAGCGGCGGGCTGAAGTTCACCAACGTCTTCAACGGCCGCTCTCTCGAGGTCAAGAACTTCACTGTCGACCTCACCAAGGGCCGGCTGACCGGCCTCGTCGCCGGCACCACAACCCGCGTGCCCGTCTTCAAGCTCGACCTGTCAACCGCCCACGTCAAGCTCGGCAAGCACAAGGCCGACGCCACCAACGTCACCCTCAAGCTCACCAAGGAAGCAGCCGGCGCCCTCAACACCACCCTCAAGACCAAGGTCTTCAGCACGGGCCTGACCATCGGAACCGCCGACACCCACCCCACTTTCTGATCCACACCACACACCAGCAGGCGGTGCCCCATCCGCGGCACCGCCTGCGTCACCTCTACGCAGACGGCCCGTCACCGGAAAGACGGTCACCGGCCTGAAGAATCCTGACCGACAGCCAACTGCGCGATGGCGTGCACTGGGCGCTGCGCCGCTTCGCCCAGGAGCAGCCGCCGGCCTGTCAGGTCGACAGCTTCACTGCGCTGATCCGCCGTGGGGTTCGCATCACTGGCCGTTCCCGACCAGCTGCCCTGCGTCCGACGCCCGCGCGGGAGAGCCCCTTCGCCCTCTCCCGTCCGGCGGGAGGGGCGGGACTATCGGCCGCCGGCGGCCTTCCGCGGTCGGTGCTGGCCGAGCGCTGGCCGGATGAACGCCGATGACGAGCAGCTGGTGCATGGCCGCGTGTACTGCCCCGATCACGACGAGCCATCCCGGGCCGCTGCCGGATCAAACGTACGCCGCGTTGATCCGCGGGCCGCTGGACGGGCTGCTGCTCGACCGATCACACGCATCGATGAGGAATTCGAGCCCCGCTCCCTGCCCGACCCCAACAGTATTGAGTTGGCGGTGTTCGGTTGATGGTGGACCAGAATGCGAGAACGCTGACGGTCCCCGGACCCGCGCCCTCAATCGAACGGCACCGTCACCCTCCGCGACAACTCTCCGAGATCTGTGCCAGAACCCGATTTTGAGCAGCGGTTGTTCAGCAGATCGGACAGCACCGTGAGAGTGAGGGAATCGAGCGACACCGACGCCTGTGCCGTCATGGCTCGCCGCCAGCAGCCAACAGCCGGGCAGATGGCTGATGTCAGGCAACCTGCTTCTGCAGGTTCAGGTCGAGTGCGATGTGCGGGGCAAGTGCCTGCAGAAAGTCCGGGGCGTCGAAGATCTCGCCGGCGGAGGCAACCCCGATGGTCTTGGTCCGGCCGGTCAGGACGCGATCGAGGGCCTCGGCGACAAGGGGCGCGGTGACGGCGTAGATGTCCCGGCCGCCGGCCGTGGCCCGGCGTTCGGCTCGGCCCGAGCGCACGACGACGTCGACGAGGAAGGTCTGGTCCGAACGCCCGCTCTTGTCGGCGGCGGTCGGGGCCTGCGTATGGAGGGCGGCGACGTCGCGGGCCGCCTCAACGCTCATGTAGCTGGTCACGTCGAGGATGGACAGGTGCTGGGGGACGGTGACGACGTCCGCCATCGTGAACTCTCCGATCACCGGCCGGGGCCCCACCGGATCCGGGAAGTCCCACTCCAAGTTGGGTGCGTCGTCGGTGCGGTGCTCCCACTGTCCGCCGCTGTAGCGCAGGCGGTTGGCGCCGCGCCGTTCGCGGGAGACCGCGCCCGAGAGCCGGGTGCCGGCGGTGGGGTGCCAGCTGCTGAGCGCGTAGGCGATGTGGGCCTCGTCGGCTTCGGTCCAGTCGCCCATCGCCGCCGTGGCCAGCAGGTCGCCGAGACCGCCGAAGAAGGCCATGGCCGGGACGATCACCGCTCCAGCGTCCCGGGCCCGCTCGCGGTAGTGGGCGAAGGTGTCGAGGTTCGCCTCGAGCTCGGCGGCCACATCCAGGTATGGGATTCCCGCGCACAGCGCGGCCTCGATCACGGGGCCCGTGGTCGAGGCGAAGGGGCCGGCGCAGTTGACGACAGCCGCCGTTCCCGCCAGGGCCCGGTCCAGCAAGGCCGGGTCCTCGACCGACGCGACCCGGGCCTGAAGCCCGTGTTCGTCGGCCAGGTCCTCCAAGGCCTGCGCGTTGCGCCCGGACGGCACAGGGACGAATCCACGCGCGGCCAGCTCCGTCACCACGAACCGCCCAGTGTGACCGTACGCGCCGAACACCGCCACCAGCTGACCTGACCCCATGACACCCTCTCGTCCTCGAACGACCGCTGCGATGCCGGTCGGCAGCGGCCTGACACCCACATCCTGTCCGTCGGCAGCACCCCGTACGAGTGTCGGAAACGACATGCCACGTACAGTTTCGGACATGCCTGGTATCGCGCTGGCCGTCACCGACGGCATGCTCCACTACGAGCTGTCCGTGGCCGTCGAGGTCTTCGGAGCCGACCTGACCCACATCGTGGACCCCTGGTACGACTTCTCCCTCTGCGGGACCGGTCCGGTGCGCGTCGACCGCTTCCGCCTGGAACCCGACCACGGACTCGACCACCTCGCGCACGCGGACACGGTGATCGTCCCCGGCTGGGCCGACACCGACCGCGAGGTGCCCGTCGAACTGGTCGAGGCCGTGCGTGCGGCCCACTCGGCCGGTGCCCGCGTGGCCTCACTGTGCACGGGCGCCTTCGTCCTGGGCGCGGCAGGACTGCTCGACGGCAGGCGCGCCACCACACACTGGGCCCACACCCGCAAACTCGCCCGGCGCCACCCGGACGCCACCGTCGATCCAGACGTTCTCTACGTCGACAACGGCGACGTCCTCACCTCCGCAGGCAAGGCCGCCGCCATGGACCTGTGCCTGCACCTGGTACGCCTCGACCACGGCGCGGCCATCGCCAACAAGATCGCTCGACGCCTCGTGGTCCCGCCACACCGCGACGGCGGCCAGGCCCAGTTCATTGCAACGCCTGTCCCCTCCCCGGGCAACCACCCCCTGGGCGAGCTCTTCCCCTGGGCGCTGGAGCGACTGGACCAACCGCTCACCGTAGAGGATCTGGCCCGCCAAGCCCGCATGAGCTCACGCCACCTCAGCCGCCACTTCAAGCACCTCACCGGCACTACACCACTGCAATGGCTGCACACCCAGCGCATCCGCCACGCCCAAGAACTGCTGGAAACCACCGACGCCACCGTGGACACCATCGCCGTGGCCACAGGCATGGGCACCGCCACCACCCTGCGCCGCCACTTCCACCGCAGCGTCGGCGTCCCACCCGACACCTACCGCCGCACTTTCCGCCCCTAGTGGAGGCCGCCGCACGCAGCGAGCTGGGCAGGGTGGTCGGGTTCGCCGGCCGCACCGATGCGCCGCAGGTCCTCGCCGACCGACTCGCCCGACGACTGTCCGACCAGATGCGGCTGGCCCGGCCGATCAAGGACCCGGTGGGCTGGCTGACCGGCATCGGTCTGCCGCAGCGTCAGCAGTGCGGCGACGTACGGTGCGACGACCGGATGCTGCTCGACTCCGGACAGGACTGCCCGCGGTGCGCGGAGAAGCAGGCCGACCGCCGGGACCAGCGCCGCGCGGTCGCGACCGCCGTCGACACCGCGATGCGCGGCGCCTCGGAGGCGGAACGTCAGGCGGCCACCGCCAAGCAACTGCACCAGAACGTGACGGCCAAGGCGTGGGCGAAGGCGCACGAGTGGGACCAGGTCCGCGCCCGGCAGGCCGCCACAGCTCAAGCTCGTGCCGAAGCCGCGGCCGCGCAGCCCAAGGCGGAGGTCCCGGCCGCGCCGGTGGCCCCGGTCGTGTTCCCCGCACCCCGTCCGACCACCGCCACCCCGGCCCCGGAGGTCCCGGACGTCGACGACGACCAGGAACTGGTCCTCGAGGACCTGACCCGCGAGCAGGTGCTCGACTGGCGCACCCGCGCCGCGCACGACCATCACGCGCCCGGGCCGAACGGCCCAGTGCGACGCTCGGAAGGCGTGGACCCACAAGGGCGCTCTCGGCGAACACGCCGTCAGCGGCCCACCGCCTTCAGCAGCGCCAGCACCTCCCACTCCGACGGCGCGTACCCGCAACTCCACGATGGCCCCGTCGGACGACCGGAGTACCGAGAGGCGTGCGCGTTGGTCGAGTGCGCGTCATTTCCAGGAGCAGGTCGAGATCTTCTTGTAGCCCACGTACAGCATCCCCTTCGGGCTGATGCTGACCGTCTGACCGGTGTCCCACGAGGCGCCGACCGTGTTGCTCGCCCACAGCGCCCGGCCGCTGCTGTTGTAGACGACGAAGTTTCCGTCGCTCTGGTAGGCGGCCTTGTATCCGCCGGGGTTCGTGCCGGCCGCCCAGCAGACGTGGCCGTTCGTCGCCTTCAGGACGAGGTTTCCGTCCGGCTGCATGATCAGTTCCACGGCCCAGCCGGTAATGTCCATGTGCAGATAATCGCCCCTGTACATCGTCGTACCCCGGGAGATTGCGGAGCCGCGGTTGGCTGCGTCGGCCGAGGGTGCGACTGCCGCAAGCGACGACGTGGCGATCGCCGCGACGAGGGTCAACCGAAGAGCGCGCTTCATGGGAGTTCCTTTCTCACTGTCTGTCGATCTCTGGGAAACCTGCTGTGCATTGCTCTATTTGCTGGGTGGCGCTTCTCCACCGGCGTTGCGGACGTGAGCCGTCCTGTGGTTCACGCCGGCCGGCCGCGGGGCGGCAGACCTCCGGCATCCGCCCTCGACGCGGCTTCACCCTGCGCATGGCGGGCTGTCCGTCGGCTTGTCCTGCGCGCTCGCTGTCCGTTGCGCGCGCCGCCCGGCCCTCGCGCCGGCCTCCTGCCGGCTGTGGGGCTCCTCCGCACCGGGCGGCACCGGCTACTGGCAGGTGGGATCGGAGAGCGCCGAGACGGTGCGGGGCGGATGCCCCGGCGGCTGATCAAGCCGACTGCTGACCACGCAGAGGCGGCAGTCGTGACGAGCGAGGGTGGTCGGCAGGTCGAACCGGTCACCGGTGCCCGGCCGGCCGCTGCAAGCAGCATCGAAGGCCCAAGGCAGAGCAGACGTGTCATGACGCGCATCCATCCACCTCCCCGACGCGTCCAGCAGGACCTGCTGCAGCCATCCCCCCGGCACGGGCCGGACTCGCGGTTCACTCGATCGAGCCGCCGGCCACCAGGCTGCGCCAATCCGGCATGCCGCCGCGACGTTCCGTGCCATGATTCGAACAGGTTCGAAGGGACGGGGCGGGAAGCCAACGGGACCGGACGGTCGGGAGGTTCGTTGATCGAGCTCACCGTGGACGCCGCAGGGCTCGCCCGTTCCCGCTTCGCCGTCTCGCCGTTGCACGAGGTCGTCGCGACCCTGCTGCCCTGGGGCACACGCCCGGCCCCCGACGCCGTCCCATGGGTGGCCCGCGCCAGACGCGTGCTGCGCCGGGCCCAGCTGCCCTTACTGTGCGAACTCGTCCTGGAGACGGGCGGGTACGTCCCCGACTTCCTCAGCCCCCATCCCGTCCAGCCCTCCCCCAGCGTCGAGGAGGAACTGCAGCGGGTCCGCCGCACCCCGCCCGAGCGTGTGCTGGGCGAACTACGAGCACTACGCGACGGGCGGCCGCGCAACGGCCTACCTGGCTCCGAGCTGCCGCCCGGAGTGCGGCGGGCCATGGCACGGGGCGGTGCACACGTCGCCCGGCAGGCCGCGGACGAGATGCGGCGCTACTGGGAACTGGCATTCGCCCCGCACTGGGACGCAGCCAAGCACGCCCTCGACGCAGAAGTCGACCGATGCGCCGGCGTGCTGGCCCGACACGGCGCGGCCACACTCTTCAACTCCCTGCATCCACACATCCGATGGGCCGACGGCACCCTACACGTCGAAAGCCGGTTCCAGATCGCACTGCCCGTGCCCCAGGTGATCGTCGTGCCCTCCCTCGTCGCGTCCCGACCAGCCGTCGCCGCGGACCCCACACGTGACGGCACCAGACCCCCGATGCTCGTCCACCCCGTCCGCGAGAAGACCATCACCGACAGCATCACCCCGACAGCACCCACCACCCAGACGGCCCAGCTACTCGGCCCCACCCGCGCAGCTCTCCTCGCCGCTCTCACACAACCAGCCACCACCGCACAACTCGCAGCGGGCCACTACCTCAGCCCCGCCACCGTCTCCTACCATCTCGGCGTACTCCACCGAGCCGGCCTCATCACCCGCACCCGAACCGGCCGAACAGTCCTCTACCGCCAGACACCCCACGCAGTCCGACTCACACAGAGCCGGTAGACGCCACCGAACCGACGTCACCCCCCGCTCACCGCGGGACCGAGGGTGTCCGGCACCACGACCGTCGCCGGCGGCTTTCGAGCCGGCGAGCCCGCCCGAGTGCTCCGCGATCCGGATCGAACTCCCGACCGCAGGCGAGATCGGTGAAGCCCAGCGCCTCGCACATGTGAGGGGGGCGGAAGCCAGGTGGCGGTACGTCAGACGGCGGTGCGCCGGCTCATCCGTCCCAGACGGCGACGGCGGACGTGGGTGCGAGGGTCGATGGCGTCGGTGAGGTGGTCCCCGGACGTCGCCATCGAGGCCTCGGGGGCACGTGGCCAGGTGACCCGACTGGTGCCCGTCCCTGCGTAGTGGTCCTGGCCCTGCGTAGTGATCCTGGCACTGCCCGGCCCCGCGCCGGCGCTCGGCAGCCGCAGGGGTGGAACGATCCTGCGTGCAGCAGTCCGGACAGCGGTCCGTACGGGCGGTGGAGACCGCCTCCACAGGCATTGAGCATGGACCACAGCCATGTCCTTGCCTCCGGGCGGCGGTGGACGCACGCGGAGATGGCCGCCGCCCTGCCCACACTCCACAGCGGCGCCGAAAACAGCACCCCCCATCACCGCAGAGCACTTCAAGGGCACAGTCCTCGCCCCCGGGGTCATCCACCTCGCCCACGAACGAAGCCAGGCAGGTCTGGACGACAGGCAGCCGGAGCGGCCCGTACAAGGCCGGCACGCGCGGAGCCGTGGACGATTCCTGGCACGCCGCCGCCCCAGGCGGGTTGAGGCGCTGGGGCGGCGGCTTCTGCGGACTGACCGGTGTCAGTGGGTCACGGCAGGAGCGGGAAGAGGACCAGGCTCAGGGGTGCCGTGGCCGAGGAGGCGTTGTAGCAGGGGGTGCCCGTGAAGGAAGCCGTGTAGCTGGTGGCGGTGATCACGGTGCTGGGCACGGTGAGTTGGGGCGGTGCGAGGGTGGCGACGCCGGAGGCGTCCGTCGTCGCGGTGCCCAGCAGGATGGGCCCTCCGACCGCGTTGGCGCGGAAGGTGACGGTCTGCCCGGCGACGGGGGCGCCGCCGGTGGTCTTGAGTGTGGCGCTCATCGCGGGGATGACGAAGGAGCCGTTGACCCGCAGCCGGATCTGCGCCGGGCCTGCGGTCAGGACGGTGTTCACCGCGTTGACGGTGACGGGGAGTGTTCCGGTCGCGCCGGTGAAGCAGGTGTTGCCGCTGTAGGTGGCGGTCACCGTGCCGGACTGAAGCGCGGTGGTCGTGATGCAGGCCTTCCCCGTGGAGTCGAGAGTGGCGGTCTGGTTCAGCCCGCCGGGCCCGGTGAACGTCACCGTGCCACCGGGGACCGCGGTACTCGGGGCGACGGCGGAGACCTGCGCGCAGACGGTGACCGACTGCCCGCACACCGACGGGTTCGGCGTCGCCGTCACCGCCACGGTCGAAGACGCCGCGTTGACGGTGACGGGGAGTGTTCCGGTCGCGCCGGTGAAGCAGGTGTTGCCGCTGTAGGTGGCGGTCACCGTGCCGGACTGAAGCGCGGTGGTCGTGATGCAGGCCTTCCCCGTGGAGTCGAGAGTGGCGGTCTGGTTCAGCCCGCCGGGCCCGGTGAACGTCACCGTGCCACCGGGGACCGCGGTACTCGGGGCGACGGCGGAGACCTGCGCGCAGACGGTGACCGACTGCCCGCACACCGACGTGTTCGGCGTCGCCGTCACCGCCACGGTCGAAGACGCCGCGTTGACGGTGACCGCCGAGGACGCGGTCGAGGTGGTGAAACAGCCGTCGCCGCTGTAGGCGGCGGTCACCGCACCCGACTGCAGCGAGCGGGTCGTGACGCAGCTGCGGCCGTTGGCGTCGAGGGCCGCGGTTTGGCTGAAGCCGCCGGGGCCGGAGAAGGTGACGGTGCCGGTGGGTGTTCCCGAGCCCGGTGCGACCGCCGCGACCTGCGCGCAGACGGTGACCGCTTGCCCGCACACCGACGGGGTGGGCGAGACCAGCAGAGAGGTGGTGGACGATGCCTTGTTCACCGTCACCGTGCCGCTGCCGGACGAGCCGTTGAAGCAGGAGTCGCCGTTGTAGGTGGCGGTGACCGTCGTCGATGCGTGGAAGGCGGTGGCCAGACACGCTCGGCCCGTGGCGTCGACGTTGACCGTCACGCTCAGGCTGCCGGTGGTGAAGGTGACCGTGCCGGTGGGAGTGCCGGCTCCGGGAGGAACCGCCGCCAGCTGGGCGCAGACCGTGACGAGCTGGCCGCACACCGAGGGCGAGGGGCTCACCGTGACGGCGGTGGTGGTCGCCGCCTTGTTCACCGTCACGGGGACGGCGGTGGTTTTGGCGGTGAAGCAGCCGTCACCGTTGTAGGTGGCGGTGATACTGCCGGTCTGGAGCGGGGCGGTGATGCAGGCCTTGCCGGTGCTGTCGAGGGTGGCGGTCTGGTTCAGGCCGCCGGGTCCGATGAACGTGACGGTTCCGGTGGGCGTGCCCGAGCTCGGCGGGGCGGCCGAGACGGTCGCGCACACGGTGACCGGCTGCCCACACACCGAGGGGTCGGGAACGACGTTCACCTGGACGCGCGGGGAAGCGGGGTTCACCGTCGCCGAGGTCGCGTTGCTGCTCCCGCCGAAGCAGGCGTCACCGTTGTAGACCGCGGTGACGGTTCCTGATTTCAGCGTGCTGGTGGTGGCGCAGGCCTTGCCGTTGGCGTCGACGGGGACCGTCTGGCTGAGACCGCCGGGGCCGGTGAAGGTGACCGTCCCTGTCGGGGTGCCCGAGCCGGGAGCGAGAGCTGTGACGGTCGCGCACACGGTGACTGCCTGGCCGCAGACCGAGGGGCTGGGCGAGAGGGAAAGGGCAAGCGCGCTCTGGGCCTGGTTGACCGTCACCGGGGCGGAACCGGAGGAGACGTCGAAGCACCCGTCACCGCTGTACTGGGCGCTGACCGTGCCGGTGGTGAGGGAACTGGTGGTGAGGCAGGCGTTTCCGTTGGCGTCGACGGGGACCGTCTGGTTGAGGCCGCCGGGGCCGGTGAAGGTCACGGTGCCGGTCGGAATGCCCGACGCGCCGCTCCCTGCCGTCACCGCCGCGCACACGGTGACTGCTTGGCCGCACACCGAGGGGCTGGGGTTCACCGTCACGCCCGTCTGGGACGGAGCCAGGGTGACGCTCTGGTTGACCAGGTTGGAGCTGGACGGGCTGAAGTCCGTGTCGCCGCTGTAGCTGGCGATGGCCTGATGGGTGCCGATGGTCAGGCCGCTTTCCGTGACC
Source organism: Streptomyces sp. NPDC001781 (assembly GCF_053596035.1). Classification (NCBI taxonomy): domain Bacteria; kingdom Bacillati; phylum Actinomycetota; class Actinomycetes; order Kitasatosporales; family Streptomycetaceae; genus Streptomyces; species Streptomyces sp. NPDC001781. The sequence goes on from NZ_JBSFFI010000014.1 coordinate 38,927, forward strand.
TGGGCCTGTCCGGTCACGTCCAGGGGGGCGGTCAGCGACGGGCCGTCCGCACTGACCACGAAAGTGACCGTTCCGGTGGGGACCCCGGCGGCTGGTGGTACCGGGTTCACCTGCGCGGTGAAGGTAACCGTCCCGTTGCAGAACGACGGGTTGGGTGTGCTGGTGAGGGTGGTGGTCGTCGGCGCCGGCTCGACGGTCACGGCCACTTCGTCGGCCGCGGTGCCTTCGTCACCGCTGTAGACCGCGCCGACGATGTGGTCACCGGCGGGCATCTCGGTGCTGAGGGAGGCGAATCCGTCCGTGTCCACGGGGACGCTGGCCAGGACGGATTCGTCCAGGAGGAAGTTGACGGCGCCGGTGGGGACCCGGTCGAGCCGAGCGGCCTTCTCGGCGGCCACCCGGACCTGGGCGGTGAGCGTGACCCGCTGACGGGCGACCGGACGGGCCGGTTCCACCGTAAGAGCGACAACAGCGGTCATGGCATGGCTCCTTGCTGAGTTCGGCTGATGCCTCGTCCTCCGGGCCCGGCTGGGAGCGCGGGCAGGAGGCGGACAGGGAGTCACCGGTTCGTGCCGATCTCGTCGCTGGAATCAGTTGCCGGTGAGACAAGCGGCGCGCCGGTCGATGTCAGCAGTAGGCGACGACTCGCCGCCAGCCAGCCAGACGGGTGACGTCAGAAGCACCTGAACGGCCGAGCGCGAGGCCGCTGGTACACACGGATGCATGTGTCGACCATGCGCTACGGCGCGAGCGGTCAAAGAGGACAATTGCCCATAAATGTTCGCATCAGCCTACGGATGGCGCCGCGGGCAGGCCGCCAACAGTTCTCCTCTGAAAGCGAGGTGACGGCAGGTCACTCCTCGGGAAAATCGGTGGAGCGCCGCGTACGCCCGTGCCGTACCACCGTCTTCCGCCCTCGGCCGTCGCGCTGACCAGAACGAGCCGCCGTGCTGGTCGGAGCCAGACGGAATGCGGTTGCCTCCGGCATACGCACGTCCGGCGAGCACACCCCACGCCGGGAGCCTCGGGATGCCTTCGCTGCGCCTACCACCGCGGCAGGCGGTCACCGGCACCCTTCAGCGGTGGCCAATCGGGTATTCGAATGCGCCGGTAACGCAGCAGCTCTCTGAGGAGTCAATTGTGCGCCCCCGCAGTACATTCACGGCGCATGGCCTGCCGAATACACCGATGCATACCAAGGAGCTGCCGCTGGCGACTCGATCGCCGAACGAGCAGCAGGCACTCACGGGGTATTCCCGTACGGTGAATCATCCCTACGATGGCCCGTATGAATGTTGCCGTCTTCCTTGTGTCCCTGGGTGCCACGTGCCGCATAACACGGTTTGTCACTAAGGACACTCTGGCCGCAGGAATTCGCATCTGGACCGCAGACCGGTTCGGCGAGGAATCCCGGCCTGCCTATCTGGTCTCCTGCGGTTGGTGCACCAGCATCTGGGTGGCAGCCATGGTCACGCCCGTGGCGTTCCTGGTCGGCGACACCCTCGCCTTCAAGATCCCTGCCGCGGCATTGACTCTTTCCTACATCGCCGGCGTGGCCTCAAGTCACGTTGACTGACTTGTCCGCTCCGATGTGCGCCCCGATGTGAAACCACGTTGGTTCCGGCCGCCTTGCGCGATACAACCCGCATACTCCCTCATACAATATGACTATCTTGCGCTCGCGTGTAGCGACTCACGGAAAAGGGCATCTTCCCGATCGACCGAACGGGCAAATAAGGCCGCAGTGATCAGGCGTGCGTGGAACATCTACGCGCCGGTATTCCGTCAAGTGATCGCGGCATTGTTTGCTTTCGGATGTCAACAGCGCAACACTGACGAACCGCCTGCCGTGCCTGTGAAATCCGGGAGGAAGGTGCCGGATCACCGCCTCGGAACGTAGTCGCTGTGCGGCTGTTCACCGGCCCTTGCGCCGGGGGCAGAGGGGGCGACCGACTCAATCGAAGTCGTCCCACTGGGAATTTTCAGACAGAGGAGAGTTTCGTGGCCTGCAACTGTGGGGGCACCCCCCGCTCGACCACCGTCGTCTACCGACTGACCCTGTCCAACGGCGTGTCCCGCGAATACACGACCTTGCAGGAGGCCGAGGCTGCCAACAGACGCGCGGGCGGGGAGGGCACCATCACGGTCGAACACAGGTGAACACGGTCGCAACCACGTCGAGGGAGCAAGAGGCGCGGACGGACGGCGGAGCGCTGCGAGGAGCGTCATCGTGACACCGTGCCAGCGCACGACCGTCTCCAACACATCATCCTGCCCGCCCCCAACCGTCCACTCCGAGCCTTCGCCGCCACCGTCTGACCACCGCCACCCCGTGTCCGCCGTGTTCAGAGTGCGCCTGGGCCGAGCCGGCCAGCCACTTTCGCCGGTTCGGCAGGGAGACGCGTGTCGTCACCGAAGCACTGGGCAACACCTACTTCCGACCCCTGCCCCGCCACCGGGGGAGGCCGCTTCGGCCAAGCACCGATCTTGTGGGGTTGCCGTGGCTGCGCGAGCAGCGCGCCCCTGCGAAGGCCCCCGCGGCGCCGGTGGGGACGGCCAGGACACGGCCGGGCGGCCGGGGAGCGTGTAGACCTGGACTGGTGCGGGGTGCGGCAGGCGGGGCGTGTCCGTGCCGGCCGGGGCTCAGGGTGCTCATGACGGGCGCCCTTCCGTGCGGGGCGAGGTCGTGGAGGGGGTGTCGGGGCGGCTGTCAGTGGTTGGTGCGGGCTCGGCGGCCTCGGCCGGGTGGTCGGCGCCGTGCGGGGTTTCGCCGTTCTGGCCGCGGGTGGCGATCAGCGACCAGGCGATGGAGACGGTGATCGTGACGACGATGACGCCGAGGGTGAGAGGGATAGGCAGCTTGCCGACGGGGGTCTCGGACAGGATGAGCTTGATGCCGGCGAAGGCGAGCAGCACCGCCAGCCCGTAGTGCAGGTAGGTGAAGCGGCGCAGGAGTCCGGCCAGGCAGAAGTACAGGCTCCGCAGCCCCAGGACGGCGAAGGCGTTGGCGGTCCACACGATGAACGTGTTCGTGGTGATCGCGAGGACGGCGGCGACGGAGTCGACGGCGAAGATCAGGTCGGTGGCCTCGATCGCGACCAGGACCACGAACAGCAGCGTCGCGACGCGCTTGCCGCTGGCGCAAATGAAGAACTTGTCGCCGTGGAACTTCGGGTCGGTGGGGATGAGCTTCTTGACCAGGCGGACGACCGGGTTGCGGTCGGGGTGGACCTCCTCGTCCTTGGAGACTGCCATCTTCCAGCCGGTCCAGATCAGGAACGCACCGAAGAGGTAGGCGGTCCAGAAGAACACCTGCAGCAGTTCGGCGCCGACGAAGATGAACACCAGCCGGAAGGCCAGAGCCCCGATGACGCCCCAGAACAGCACCTTGTGCTGGTAGGCGTCCGGCACGGCGAAGAACGAGAAGACCAGCGCGAACACGAAGACGTTGTCGATCGACAGGGCCTTCTCGATCAGATAACCCGCGTAGTACGACGAGGACGCATCCCCGCCCTGCCAGGCCCACAGGATGAGGCCGAAGCCGAGGCCGATGGCGATCCAGACACCGCTCCAGACCGCCGCCTCCTCGAAGCCGATCACGTGGTTGTCGCGGTGAGCGATCAGATCGACGGCGAGCATCACGCCGATGCCGACGGTGACCGCGGCCCACACCCACAGCGGGACGGTGAACGACAGTTCATTCATGGTTGATCGGCTTCCTGGGACGAAGACGGGGAGGACATGGAGAGGAGGAGGGGGCGGGTGCCGGGCCCTGGCAGACATGCGGAGGGAGAGCCGGGCCCGGGCCGCCGACGGGGCTTCACATAGGCGCTCACCTCCCCGTCACGCCGGTCGCCGGGCGGTGCGGCGGCGCGAGGCGCATCGCGACCGCGACGCACACACTGCCGACGGCCAAGTCCACCAGCGCCAGCAGCCACCACGGCGCGAGCGCACTCAGCCCGGTCATGACGCCTCCTCGGCCACCGGCCGGGCGGCAGTGGGAACACGCCGCTGGGCCGGCGTCCAGACGTTGCGTACCCCGGCCGGGGACAGGTCGGCCGGACCCAGGCCGGCGCCGGCGCCGGGCATGGTGAACCGGGTGGGGGCGACGGCGTAGACGAAGGGGCCGCCGCGGACGGCGGAGGCTTCGATCAGGCTGGGCACGTCCAGGCCGGCCGGGCCCCGACTGGAGGCGACCACCAGCGGGGAGTGGTGCCGGGCGGCCAGGGCCGGCACCTCGCCCGCGGCCCGCAGGCGCGGCTGCCCGCCTCCCTCGGCCGGGGTGCGGTGGGCGACGGGGATGCAGCCGATTCCGGCGCTGCGCAGCCGGTGCGGCACCCGGCCCAGGAACACGCGGGCTGCCTGCGCGTCCGCGCGGGAGCGGTGCGGGGTCCGCTGCGGGTGCGGCAGGACGGTGACCAACAGCACCGGTGCCTTGCGGGGGGCGGCCAGGCTCACGGTGGCGTCCACGAGGGCCAGGTCGTCGGGCCGGCCGGTCACCAGCGCGGTGACCGGGTGCGGCAGGGACACCGGCAGCACCGGCGCGCCGGTGGCAGCGGGACGGGGCAGGGCCGGGGCGGACATCGTGGCCCCCTTTCCGGGGGGCGGAGCCAGTGGTGGGGGTGTGTCCAGCGTCCCCCGACCGCCTGATTCCCGTCAAGACTTATGCGAAAGTTTTTTCGGCAATTAAATTTCGCGAAAGAAGTGTCATGCGAAGCGGGCTTCGTATGGTGGGGGTCATGACCCAGCCCTCTGCCGCGCGCGGCGACCAGTGGACATTCCTGACCAACCACGCCCGCGTCCTGATCGCCCTCGCCCAGGACCCCGAAGCACGCGGACGCGACGTCGCCGACCGGATCGGCATCACCGAACGCGCCGTGCAGATGATCGTCGCCGACCTCGAAGCCGCCGGATACCTCACCCGCACCCGCGTGGGCCGCCGCAACCGCTACACCATCGACCCCACCGTCGCCCTGCGCCACCCCGCCGAGGCCGACCACCCGGTCGGTGACCTGCTGGCCACCTTCCTGCATCGCGAGGACACCCCCGCAGGCGACGCCGAACCCGACGCCGTTTCCCGAGCCCTGCCCGGCAGCCCGTAGCGGCGCCAGGGTGCATGCCATCGACCCCGGCCGCCTTCCCCCGTGGGACGGTCCGGGGCCGATCCCCCCGCCTGGCTGACGTCCTTCAGGACGTCCTTCGGATAGGAGGGCAGGGTGCGGCCAAGGGCGCCCAGGGCGCCGGTGAGGCGGCATGGACGAACGGGCCGCCGCGGATCGCGGCCGCCTGCATCACCGTGCACGCGTCCAGCCCCGCAGGTCCGCTGCGCGAGACCACCAGCAGCGAGCAGCCGTGGGCGACAGCCACGTCCAGCAGGCCCTTCGCCTCATACAGGCGCCCCTTGCGGCCCGCGGGGCGGTGGTAGACGGCCGGCTCGTAGGCGACGCCGGCGCGGGCCAGGCGCGGCAGCGCCCGGCCCAGCACCGCTCGGGCCGCCATGCCGTGCGGGCGGGGCGCCAGCCGTGGCGGCAGCGGGGGCATCACGGCGATCAGCAGCAGCGGCGCACCCCGGGCGGAGGCAAGCCGGACCGCAACGTCGACCACGGCGGCGTCATCGAGGCGGCCGGCCAGCACCGCGGCCACCGGGAACCGCAGAGGTGGCCGGCCGGGCCTGGCGCCGGTGTCCGCTGCGGGCGAGAGCGTTGAACGCAGGGAGTTCATGACCGTCGCTCCTTCCGGGGGCGGGGAGACGGGGTACCTCCAGCGTCCCTTCCGTCCGGAATGTACGTCAATCCTTACGCGAAACTTTTTTCGCGTAAGGAGGATCGCATATATCGAGGAGATCGCTCCGCCGCTGGCAGGCACCTCCGGGCGTGCGCGGCCGCAGCCGCGCCGGGGTGGACCCGGATGCCCGGCGCGCGGGCACCGAGCCAGGCGACGATCGCCTGGGTGGCGGTGTATGTGACGCGGTGGTGGAGGCACGCCACTTGCCCGAGACGAGGACCTTCAGGCCGCTCATCATCGTGGAGCTGGACCCCCACGCGGAGCGCTTCCCGCTCCCGACGTGCTTGTCCTTGATGTGCCCCAGACCGAACTTGCCGTACTTCCTGCCGTGGACCGCGACGTTGGACGTGCTTCCCTCACGGATGGTCTTCCGGTGACTTCCCGGGGCGCGCGACCACATGAGGATGCGCCATTTGTCGAAAGAGCTTGCAGGGATCGCCCCAGGCGCCGCAGCCGCTGCCAGAAGGCCCTCATCCATGCAAGGCCGGGCTCGCGTCACCGGCGTGCCCGAACAGCACACGCAGGGCATCGCCGTCGTCCGGCTGGGCGAAGTCAGGTAGGGGTCGAGTCGCGGCCGCCTTCTTCCTGTGGTCCGAGCGGGCCGAGCCGGTGGTCGAGCGCGGCACCGACCTCGGGGCAGTTCTTTCGGATGACGTCGAGGAAGGCGTTCAGTGCCGGGGAACGGTCCCGGGCGCTGAAGGACAGGATCAGATCGGGCAGAGGCGTGCGCGGGGTCACCTCGCAGAACCACGTGCCCCGTCGTGGGGCCGTCAGCATGCGAGAGGGTCCCAGACCGACGCCCACCCCGCAGGCGGCGAGGCCGATGATGGTGTGGATGTCCCTCGCGATGGTCGCGCCGGAGAGCGCCGGGGAGTCCTTGCCCAGGAGGGTCCGCAGCCCGGCGACGACGGCCGGCTCGTCCTCCCCCGGCGCAACGATCAGCGGCTGTCGACGCAGTTGGTCCACGTCCACCGACGACTGACCCGCGTACGGGTGCGTGCTGCTCACGACCGCGACCAGGTGGTCGTGCCCGATCGGGACCGATACCAGCTGCTCGGCCCCGACGCCGCTTGGCCGGCCGAGGCCGATCGCCACGTCCAGTTCGCCGGCGACGAGCGCGGCCGTACTGCGCCTGGTCGCCATCTCGTGCAGTTCCAGCCGCACGTCGGGCCGTTCGCGGCCGAACCGGCCGAGGACGTCCGGCAGGGGTTCGAGCAGCGCCGAGGCGATGAACCCCAGGCGCAGCCGTCCCGTCTCGCCGCGTGCTGCCCTGGCTGCGTCGACCGAGGCCGCCGCGATCTCGTCGAGCGCCCTGCGCGCCCTGGAGAGGAAGGCCGCGCCCGCAGCCGTCGGAAACACCCCCTGGCGGGTGCGATCGAACAAGCGGGCGCCCACTTCCCGCTCCAGGTCGGCGATCTGCTTGGACAGCGGAGGTTGCGCGATGCCCAGCGCACCGGCCGCCCGGCCGAAGTGCGCGTGCTCCGCGAGAGTCAGTGCGTACCGCAGGTGCCGCGCCTCCATGCCGGCCTCCCAGCCATATCTCGCATATATCGTCGACCAGCCTGTCAGATCTCTCACTGGATGATCGGGGCGGGGTCGCGTGGAATGCGGTCATGACCGACTCTTCCTCCACGGACACCGTCTTCGTCTTCGTGCACGGCGCCTGGCACGGCTCCGGACAGTGGGCGGCGACGCAGCGCGCACTCGCCGCACTCGGTGCCGCGAGCACGGCCATCGACCTGCCGGGACACGGCTTCGACGCGCCACTGCCCACCGGATACCTCCAGCCGGGCCAGCCGGGCCTGTTGACCGAGAAGTCCGCGCTCGCCACCGTGACGATGGACGACTGCGCCGAGGCCGTCCTCGACACGCTGCGTCGGGCCCGCCGCCACCGTCGGGTCGTGCTCGTCGCACACAGCGCGGGCGGCGGCCCCGCATCACTGGCTGCCGAGCGCGCACCCGGACTCGTCGACGAGATCGTCTACCTTTCCGCCTTCGTGCCCGCCGGACGGCCCCGGTTCGTCGACTATCTCGGCTCACCCGAGAACGCCACGGCACGGGGCCGGAGTCTCGGTCTCGGTGACCCCGGAGAACTGGGCGCCGTGCGGATCAACCCGCTCTCGCAGGATCCCGCCTACATCGAGGAACTGCGGCAGACCCACTACCACGACACTGCTCCGGACCGCTTCGACCGCTGGCGCTCGGCACTGAGTCCCGATCTGCCGCTGGCGATCCCCACCACCCCCGTCACCGTGACTCCACAACGCTGGGGGCGCGTCCCACGGACCTTCCTGCGCTGCGCGGACGACCGGGCGCTGCCGACGGCCGTGCAGGATCTGATGATCGCGGAAGCCGATCGGGCCATGCCCGGCAACCCGTTCACCGTGCGCACCCTCCCGGGCAGCCACAGCCCGTTCGCCGCCCGGCCCCGCGAGCTCGCCGCGGTTCTGCTGCCGTGAGCGGCGGACGCCTCGTGCTGCCGGTGCTGCTCAGCGCCACTTTTGTACAACTGCTCAACGTCACTGTCGCCCAGGTGGCCGCCCCGGCGATACAGGCCGGCCTGGGCGCTGGGCCCGGCGCCGTGCAACTGGTCCTCGCTGGATACACCCTGACGTACGCGTGCGTGCTCATCCCCGCCGCACGGCTGGGCGACCGGTACGGCTACCGCCGGCTGTTCGTGGCGGGCACCGTGGTGTTCACCGCGGGTTCGCTGGCCGGCGCGTGTGCCCCCGACGCCGCATCGCTGGTCATCGCCCGGCTGGTGCAGGGCGCGGGCAGCGGTCTGGTCGCCCCTCAGGTCCTGTCGCTCATCCAGGCCGCCACTCCTGCAACGCGCCGGCCGCGCGCCTTCGGCCTGTACGGCGCCACCATGGCCGTCGCGTCACTGGCCGGGCCGCTGATCGGCGGACTCGTCCTCGGTGCCGATCTCTTCGGCCTCGGCTGGCGGCCGTTGATGCTCCTCACCGTGCCGGTGGCGCTCGCCTCGCTGGCAGGAGCGACCGCGCTGCCCCGTACCCGCGGAGCGGACGGACTCCGCGTCGACAAGCTGGGTGCGCTGCTGGTCACCATGGGAGCCGGCGCGCTGGTCCTGTCCCTGGCTCTGGGGCGGGAGGCGGGCTGGCCTTGGTGGACGTGGGCCGGCTTCGCCGTGGCGGTGGCCGCCCTCGGCCACTTCGTCCGGAGCCTCCCGCACCGGCCGGACCCGCTGATCCATCCCGCGGTGCTGCGTGACCGGTCGGCGCGGCGGGGCACTCTGCTGGTGTTCGTGTTCAACACGGGCGTGCCCTCCTTCACCTACCTGCTCTTCCTCCACCTTCAGTCCGCTGTCGGGTACTCGGCCCTGGCGGCCGCACTGACGTCGGCACCGTTCGCCGCCGGCGCCGTCGTCGGCAGCAGAGCCGCGCCCGCGCTCACCCGCCGGCACGGGCCGGCGGTGCTCACCGTCGCGCCCCTGATCCTCGCCGGGATGTGCCTGGCGCTGGCCCCCCTCGTCGGCTCGGCCGCGGGACGCCAGGCGGCACTGCCCGTGCTGGCCGTCGGCGGAGCCGCGTTCGGCGCCTTCACCGCGTCGGTGTTCACCCTGGTCCTGGCCCAGGTGCACGGCCCCGCAGCCGGTTCGGGCTCCGGCCTGCTGCCCACAGCACAGCAGCTCGGCGGATCCATCGGAGTGACCGCGGCCGGACTCGCCTACTACGCCCCCGCCGCCGATGCGGACACCGCGTTCCGGCACGCCATGCTCTACGAGGCCGCCGCCTTCACGATCAGCGCGCTGATCGGCCTCCGGCTCCACCACCGGCCCGGCACCGAGCCCGGTCTCGGCCACAGCAGTCACAGCGGAGGGGCACGTAGCGTGGACGGTGCCGGCCCTGGCGGCCGGGACGGCGGGGCGTCGGCCGCCCGTCCATAGCGGAGAACGCGCCGTCGTGGATGCGCAGCGCCAGGCGGCCGCGGTGGAGGACGTCGAGCACGTCGAGGATGTGCCCGGTGCCGCGCACGGGGCGGAACATCTCGGAGATGTGGACGGTGTCGCCCGCCTGGGCGGTCATGTCCCACCACATCTGCCGTTCGACCCGCGCGGCTCGGTGCCGGAGGGCAGGTGGTCGCCGAGCAGCACGCCCCGGTCGGCCGGGGCGAGTTTCTCGACCGAAACAAGCACATCGCAGCAGCAGAGCACCGGGCAGACGAATCACTCGCGCATACCGCCTGACGCGGGCGAGGCGAGCATCGCTTTGAGGATGCGTTGCAGCTCAACGCGGTCTTGGGGGGTGACCCTCGCCAGCCTGTGGTCGTACTCCGCCGCGAGGGCTGCAAGTGCTCGATCGCGTGCTTGCGTGCCCTCAGCGGTGAGCACGAGCCGATGACGCCTCAGGTCCGCCTCGTCGATCTCGCGGCGGATATAGCCCTTGGCGACGAGGTTGCGAACGTAGACCGTCACGCTGGCCCTGGGCAGCAGCAGCGCGGTCGCGATCTCGGCCGGGTACGGCGATGCCTCCACCTCGGCCAGGACGAAGAACTCCTTCGTCTCCAACCCGAGCTCCGCCAACTCCCCCGCACAGGCATTCATCACAACGCCCAGCAGCCGCTGGTTCAGCGTCCACAGCTGCGCCCCGTCGACCGGCATGCGGTCCCTCCACACATGTAATACAGATTCGTATTAGTTTTGGATGGTACAAGATACAGTCTTGTACTGGACTCCTATGGAACAACGATCCCACGAAGGAAGCCACGCATGCTTCAGCACCTCACGATCCCGCGCGGTCCCATCAGCCTCGCCGCGGACCTCCACCTGCCCGACAACGCCGACAGCAGCGCACCGCTGCGCGCCGTCCTGCTCTCCACCCCGGGCAGCAGCGTGAAGGAGCAGATCGGCGCCAACTACGCCTCCCGTCTCGCCGCCCGCGGCATAGCGGCGCTCGTCTTCGACCCCGCCCATCAGGGCCAGAGCGAGGGCGATCCCCGCGACCTCGAAGACCCCTACCGCCGCGGTGAGGACATCTCCTACGCCATCGACGCGCTCACCACGACCCCCGACATCGACCCGCAGCGCATCGGTGTCCTCGGCATCTGCGCCGGTGCCGGCTACGCCGTGCACACCGCCCGCACGGACCACCGCATCAAGGCGGTCGGCACGGTCGTCCCCGTCAACATCGGCAACGCGTTCCGCAGCTTCTCCCCCGACGGTCCGGCCGCAGCACTCGACGCCCTCGCGGACGCACGTACCGAAGAGGCCCGCTCCGGCGAGACGGCCCGCGTGAACTGGCTGCCCGACACCCTCGAGGACGCCGCGGCGGCGGGCCTGACCGACATCGACACCACCGAGGCCATCACCTACTACCGCACCGAGCGCGGCGGCAACGAACACTCCACGAACCGGCGCCTCCTGCGCAGCGACTCCCTCCTGCTGGGCTACGACGCGTTCCACCTGGCCGATCAGCTCATGACCCAGCCACTGCAGGTCGTCCTCGCCGGACGCATCGGCAACACCGGCTCCTACGACACGGGTATGCAGTTGTGGAAGCTGGCCCCCAACCCCGTCGACCTCATGGTGATCGACGGCGCCGGCCACTACGAGATGTACGACGAACCCGCATACGTCGACGCCGCCGTCGAACGACTCACCAGCTTCTACGCGAACAACCTGTGACTGCGGGCGTGGACGACGCCTCACCGGACCGGTTCGGTACGGGCAAGTATCTGCTGGTCACCAGCCACCGCAGGAACGGCACCCCGGTCGCCGCCCCCGTCCGGGTGGTGCGTGACGGCGACGCGCCCGGCGTCTGGACGGCCGCGGACTCCTGGAAGGTCAAACGGGTCCGGGCCCGCGCCGATGTCCTCGTCGGCCCCTGCGGGGGCCCGGCGCCGGGCCGGTGACCATGAGGCTCTAGCCGCGATCATCTTCGTGGCAACTACGGTTCGAACACCGGCGGCAGCTGCCGCCGGTGTTCGAACCGGCCTGGCCCACGGTCCACCGGCGCTTGGCTCAGTGGAGCCGGGCCCGGGTCCGGGCCCGTGCGTCGGGTCGTGCTCGACGAACTCGGTGCCCGGGGTGAGCCTGACTGGTCGCGGTGCACGATCGACCCGGTCCGTGTCCGGGCCGCGAAAGCAGAGGGCCGGGCTGTGGCGGCGGGGCGAGCACGGTGACGGCCGCTTGGCAGGTGGGACGGTTGGGGCTGGCACCGCTCGCGGGAGGGGTGTCCCTTTCGGGCAACGGGCGTGTGTCGTTGCTCAGGTCATCCAGCCGGTCGCGGTCAGCGCTGGTCACCCAGCCGCACGGCCCGGCGACGCCGCCTCTCTTCGAACATGGCCCGGTTCCCGTTACTCGCTCGGCTCCGCCGCGCAGGCGAGGTCTCGCGACGGGTGTTGCCCAGTGGTCAGGAATGCCGTCACCACGTCGTTCGCGCATGTGTTGGAGCCGAACGGATAGACGCCGTGACCGCCCTGGTCGACCGTCACCATCGTGGCCCGATTCCCGAACGCGCTCCGCAGCTTCCGGGCGCCGGCCAGCGGTGTCCCCGGGTCGCGTTCGTTCTGCACCATGAGCACGTTCGACGGGCCACGGTCAGCGATGCGCACCGGCGGTTCGACCCGCTTGTCCGGCCAGAACGCGCACGGTCCGATGCTGGCCGTGGACCCGCCCAGCATCGGGTACTTCAGCCGGTCGACCGCGACGTTGCGCTGATAGTCGTGGACCCTTCCCGGCCAGCGGGTATCACCGCATATCACTGAAAAGCGGGAGGCCATGCTGTTCTCTATGTTCTCCGGCAACGGCAGTGTGGGCAGGGGCCGGTCCCTCTCAAGCGCTTGCCAGGAGGCGGCCAGCAGGGGCAGAGTCGCATCGCTGTAGAGGTACTCGAACGTGAGCCCGCGGAACAACGTGCCGTCGACGCCCTGGACCGGCTTCGCCTCCAACCGCTTCGCGAGGTCGAAGAACCTGGCGGTCACCTGCTCCGGCGTAGTGCCCAGACCGTACTCGGGACGCGCCGCCGCGAACGCCGCGAAGTCCGGGAACCTGTCCTCCATTCCACGGGCGAACAACCGCATGGCTGCGACGTCGTAACCGCCCGGGCCCAGGTTGCTGTCGAGCACGACCCGGTCACCGCGCTCGGGGAACATCGTCGCGTACACCGCACCGAGGTAGGTGCCGTACGAATGACCGAGGTACGAGAGCTTCGGCTCGCCCAGCGCCACCCGGATCCGGTCCATGTCGCGCGCGGTGTTCGCGGTGGTGGTGTGCGGCAGCATCCACGCCGTCCGCGAGGTGGCGCACTGCTCGGCGACGGTCCGCGCGTACTTCGCCTCCCGCGCGACATCGGCCGCGGTGTGCGCGTACGGCGGGAAATTGCGGCGTGCCTGCTGTTCTGGCGCCAGGGCGCAGGTCACCGGCGTGCTGCGGCCGACGCCGCGCGGATCGAAGCCGATCACGTCGTAGGAGTCCAGCACCTTCCTGGGCAGCCCTGAGCCGGCGAGCAGGGCCGGGTAGTCAAGTCCTGTACCGCCGGGGCCGCCTGGATTGGTCAGCAGCACGCCGCGGCGCTGCGAGGGGTTCTCGCTCGCCAGTCGCGAGATCGCGATCTCGATCTGCCGGCCGTCGGGATCCCGGTAGTCCAGGGGGACTTCGAGCGTCGAGCACTCAAGACGGGGTGATGCGACGTTCTTTGGGCACGGGCCCCACCGCACGGTGTCCCGCGTCGTCGCCGACGACGATCCCGGAATCGCGGTCAGCGCCGCCGCGGTGGCGGCGGCAAGGGCGAGGGAGAGTGTTCTGCGCATCTGATGTCCTCCTGAAGGGGGCGCGTGGGGACGCCGGAACGAGGGCTCGGAACGCCCGCCGTAAGGTCTTGCCGGCCCGTGGAGGCCGACCGGACGGCATCTGGCCGCGTGCCGGATTGCGTCAGGCCGTTTCCCGGCAGCGCATTTCTCCGGAATCACCGGCCCGCCCGGCGCCCGGTTCCCGGTGGGTGTGTGCCCAGCCACCGAGCACCACCGCGACGAGCGCGATGGATCCGAGAAGAGTCATCCGGCCTGCAAGGCCGCCCGGGACCCAGTCGAAGATGCCCCACAGCAGCTCGGAGTCCCGGTTGAGCAGACCGCGGATCACCGCTTGGGCGGCCAGGGCCGTGATCACCATCCCCGCCGCCTCAAGGGCTCCGAGGCCGCGCTCGCGCATGGCGCTCCTCCGTCTCGTGTCCGGTTGTCTCGGCACGTGAACGAGTCTGTCCGTGCGGCGCGGCCTCCACATCGGTCCGACGGCTCGAACGGCCTTCGACCACAGGTGGGACGGTCATTCGACTTTGGTCCAGGGCGTATCGTCCCTCGGTCCGACTGACCGGAGACACGGTGTCGCGATAATGACCAGGTGGACACGAACATCGCACCATGGCTCGGATGGTGGCCACAGGCCTGGCGGCTGGCAGCGGCCGCCGCAGTGGGCATACCGGTCTGGCTCGCCACCGGTGTGCTGCTGAAGTGGCAGACGGCCGAGACCGGCTCCTGGTTCCTGATCGGTGATCCGCTGGTGGCGCTCGGCTGTTTGACGGCGCTCGTGTGGCGGCGGCGGTTCCCGCTCGCCGTCGCCATGACGGTCGCGATCGCGTCGACCGCGTCGGCACTCGCCACCGGCGCCGCGCTCGTGGCGCTGGTTTCGATCTCCACCCGTCGCCGTCCGGTGGAGATCGGGGTCGTCGGCCTGGCCTATGTGACCGCGTCGCAGTTCGCCGTCGGGCTCAACCCGGTCCAGGGCCCGGGCCCGCCCGGCCCGTGGTGGGTGCAGCTCGCGCTCTCGGCACTGACCGCGGGCATCGCGGCGGCCGTGGGCATGGCCATCGGCGCGCGGCGTGCCGAAGTACGGTCCCTGCGGGAGCGGGCGGACAGCGCGGAACGGGAACAGACCGCGCGAGCGGCGCAGGCACGGGCCCAGGAACGCAACCAGATCGCGCGCGAGATGCACGACGTGCTCGCGCACCGGATCTCCCTGGTGGCCATGCAGGCCGGGGTGCTGGACCACCGCGGCGACCTCACAGCCGAGGAGAACCGCATGCTGGTCCGCTCCATCGCCGACGGCTCCCATCAGGCCCTGGAGGAACTACGGGATGTCCTCGGTGTGCTCCGGGCCGACCCGACCCGCCCGGAACCACCACAGCCCTCCCTCGACCGCATCCCCGACCTGGCAGCAGACGCCCGTGCATCCGGGCTGGACGTCGCACTCACCACCAGCCTGACGGCAGATCCGCCCGACGTCGTAGGGCGAACCTGCTACCGGATCGTCCAAGAAGGACTGACCAACGTCGCCAAACATGCCCCGGGCGCACACATACGCATCACCCTCGAAGGAACAGAAGGCGACAAACTAGAGGTCAGTGTCCGCAACTCCTCAGCCATCACAGGAAACGTGCGGCCGCCGGCTTCGGGATTCGGCCTGCTCGGCCTCGGCGAACGAGTCACCCTCGCCGGCGGGACACTCGACCATCACCCCACACCCGACCACGGATACGTCCTCACCGCACGACTGCCCTGGCCGAACCCCACCCACGAAAAGAGCACATGAGTGGACAGCGAGCGGGAGCCGGTGCGCGTCGTCATCGTCGACAACGACCAGCTGGTGCGTGTGGTGCTGCGGCTTGTCATCGACGGCGAACCGGATCTGGCCGTCGTCGCTGAGGCCGCCGACGGGGACGCCGCGATCGCCGTGGTGGACGAGCACCGGCCTGACGTCGTGCTGATGGACGTGCGGATGCCAGGCCGTGACGGGCTCAGCGCGACCCGGGAAATCCTGGCCCGCCCGGCGCCACCCCGGGTGCTCATGCTGACCACGTTCGACTCCGATGCCCTGGTGCTCGGCGCGCTGGACGCAGGAGCGCTCGGGTTCGTCCTCAAGGACACCCCACCGCCGCGGATTCTCGATGCGGTACGGACCGTCGCTGAGGGCAACCCCGTACTGTCTCCAGCGGCCACGGCACGGGTGATCGCCGCAGCCACCGGTCCACGGTCCTCCCACGCTCGCGACTCGACCCGCGAAGCCGCACGGAAACAGCTGGCCGCGCTGACCGAACGAGAACTCGAAACCGCCCGGGCCATCGCGGACGGCCTGGGCAACCCGCAGATCGCCCGGAGGCTGCGCATCAGCATCGCGACCGTCAAGGCACACACGAGCAACCTGTTCTCCAAGCTGGCGCTCGAGAACCGGGTACAGATCGCGCTACTGGTCCGCGACGCGGAGGACTGACGGCCCCGCGACAAGGTGAACCGCTGACCCGCGGCGCCGACGCGCAGCACGTGAACACAACCGACGACTCCGGCCGCACGGTCGCCTACGTGACGTCAAGCGCCGTTGCCTCCGGCACGGCGCAGATGGCCGCGCTCCCCACTGGGTAGAAGTCCGGACGACCGCCGATACACACCAGACAACAGCTGATGGACGGCATACGCTGGCGCACTCGCGCCGGTGCTCCGTGGCGGGACGTTCCTGAGCGGTTACGGCCCATGGTCGAAGCCCTTCGTCCTTGAGACCCCGTACTCGCGGGTCGCGTGGAGATCGGCCGGGACCGCTGGCCGAGTTTGAAGCAGGTCATGCCCGCCATCGACACCCCTCCGGAACCCCGAACTCTGACCCCGAAGACGGGGGTCCGGCCGATCTGGCGCCCGCCGGCGGACACCCCGCACGCATCGCAAGGGGTCGGCCGGGCAGCCGGCCCCGTGTCTCGACGGCACGTCCCGATGGTGTGCCGCGTTCAGAAAGGGCGGTCATGTTGGACCAACTGC
Source organism: Streptomyces sp. NPDC001781 (assembly GCF_053596035.1). Classification (NCBI taxonomy): domain Bacteria; kingdom Bacillati; phylum Actinomycetota; class Actinomycetes; order Kitasatosporales; family Streptomycetaceae; genus Streptomyces; species Streptomyces sp. NPDC001781. Next base: position 55,469 of record NZ_JBSFFI010000014.1, read on the forward strand.
GCCAGCCGCTGCGCTCGAGGCCGTTCCGGTGGGTGTGGGCGGGCGAGAGCGTTTCCGTACTCGGCGACCTCGGCTTCGAAGTCGCCTTCATCTGGCTGGTGCTCCAGAAGACCGGTTCCCCCACGGCGCTGGCCGGCGTGGTGCTCGCGCAGGCGGTGCCGCGCGGCCTGCTGATGCTGCTCGGCGGCGCGCTCACCGACCGGCTGTCGCCACGGCCCGTGATGCTTGCCTCGCACCTCGCGCGCGGTGCCGCGGTGCTCGGTCTCGGCGTGGTGAGCGCGTTCGGCGGGGTGCAGGTGTGGCAGCTGTACGTCATCGCGGTCGTGATGGGCGTCGCCGAGGCGTTCTTCTGGCCCGCGAGCGGGAGCATCCTGCCGTCCCTCGTCGAGGAGGAGGCGCTGCCCCGGGCCAACGCCCTGACCGGCTTGAGCGAACAGGGCGCCAGACTGCTCGGCCCGGTCCTGGGCGGTGCGGCGGTCGCCGCGACCGGTCCGACCGGCGCGATCCTGTTCAACGCCACGACCTTCTTCCTCGCCGCCCTCACCCTGCGCGCGGCCCCCGCGGCCGTCCCGGCCGAGGACGCCAAGTCGCCCTCGCTCGCGGCGGTCCGCGAGGAGATCGTGTCCGGGCTGCGCTACGCCCGGCGCAGTAAGGAGGTCCAGACGGTCCTCCTGCTGATTTCCGCCGCCGCGTTGAGCTACAGCGGCCTCTTCTCGGTCGGCCTCCCGACGCTGGCTCGCACGTTTCCCGACGGCGCTCTCGCCCTTGGCGTGCTCGTCTCCGCCTGGGGGCTCGGCCAGCTCCTCGGGACTGTAGCCGCGGCGATCACCGGTCTGCCCCGCCGCTGGGGCCTGCTGATCGTCGGCATGACCCTGTGCGAGGGAACGTCGTTCGCCGTCCTCGGGTTCCTTCCCAACGCCTGGGCCGTGGCCGTGCTCCTGGCGCTCCTCGGCGTCGGCGTCGCCTACTCCAGCGACGTCGCGCTGCCCACCTTCATCCAGACCCGGACCCCTGCGGACTTCCTGGGGCGTGTCAACAGCATCATGAACCTCCCCCGCGTCGTCTTCGAACCGGTGTCGTTCCTGGTCATGGGCCTCCTGTTCTCGGTCGGCGTCAAATGGGGCTTCCTGACGGCCGCCCTCCCCATGCTCACCGCCGGCATCCTCCTGGCCTGCAGAAGCTCGACCCGAGACCTCACCACCCACCGCACCCCCGCCCCGACCGGCATCAAGCCCCCGGCCCACACGCTCGACACGTGATCCCCCGTCAGCTCCTTCACGGTCCTGCAAGGAGGCCGCTGGCCTCCGGGTCCAGGCATGACTGCTCCTCCCTGCCGAACGCATGACCCCGGGGGGTGTCACCGGGCCCGGAAGGTCCCGTCGGAAACGCTGATCAGAGGCCCGACCACCGTCCCGCCGAGCACAACGCCCGGCACCTCGCGGGCGGCAGGTCTGCATAACGTGGATGCGCGTGTACGACACCGGTGTGGAGGCCGGCACGTTCAATTGCCTGGATGCCATCAGCCCCATGGGCCGGTCAGCAGTCGCCGTCGCCGGAGCGGCCTGTGGTGGCCGCCCGGCGGGCGCTTGGGGGCGGAGGTCAGCAGCCGTCCGCGGTGACCGTGACGGGTGCCGGGTCGACCTTCAGGCGGTAGGGCTCGTTCAGGACGTACATGTCGATCGCGTCGACCGTGAGGCTGTAGCGGCCCGGCCCGTCGCACGACCAGGAGCTCGTGCTCGAGGTGCTCTGCGTGTGCTGGAAGTCGGTCCGCTTGCCCACCCGCTTCTTCCAGACCTCCACGCCGTCCTTTCGAAGGGTCAGATCGGCGTCGAACTCGCAGTCGCGCTCGTTCCAGAGGATGCCCTTCGTCCAGCAGCGGCCGCGGACCTGAGTGGCCGGCGAGGCCACCCAACTGCCGGAGGAGCCGTCGTAGCGCGTGTTCTCGGTGAAGCACACGGTCAGTTCGCCGGAGTGCCAGCCGTCGGACGAGTAGCCGGTGGTCGAGGCGCACCCCTTGGGAGCGGATGCGGCCGGTGCGGCGGCCTGGGCGGTTGCCGGCAGGGCGGCGACGGACAGGAGGGCGAGGAGAGCACCGATGGCGCGCTGCTTGTTGATCATGCTTGATCAACGAAGGCGCCGTTCAGGCGGTTGTCCCCCGTGCGGGTTGTCTCCGCGACGCAGCAGATCTCCGGGATGCTCCTTGTCCGGAAAGGTTGCCTGCTCGAGGCCCGGGATGGCTCCGGGCCTGACGGCGGGCGCCGGTCCCTGCGCCGGTGTCGCCGCTGAGGCCTGCTGAGGGGCGCGGCGGGCACGGAGCCGGCGGTCGGCGCTCTCGGCCGTATGGTCCCGGAGTCACACCGCCGGCGGTGGGGGTGCGAGGGGCCGGCCCTCGCCGTACCTCCGCGCCCGCCCGCGCTATATCGTCCCGGCGTACGCGCGCCGCTCCAGGACGGGGCAGCGGCGCGCGTAAGCCGCAGTTCACGGTGAGTCCCATCACCGGGCGCCCTGCCCGGTCGCTCACCTGACGCAGGCAAGCCGGCTCACCCATTGGGACAAGGTGAGCGAGGTGGCCGGGGCCCTTCGGGCCGCGCTGTATCGACCGCGTCCGTGCCGTGAGCCGTGGTGGCACGCGGCCGGGCCGGGCAGGTACGACGGCCGCTGCCGGCCGGTGTCGTACACCAGGGCCTTGCGGAGCAAGGACAGGTGCTCGGGCACGGCAGCGGGACAGTGGCCCTCGTGCCGGCAGTGAGGGCAGGTCGCCAGGTGGGCGCGGACCGCGCCTGTCTCTTCGGGGCGCCGAACGTCGAGCGCGTGTCCTTGGAGCAGGTCGCCCATGGTGCGGTGATCCTGAGAGGAACTGAGCATGGCGGGTCCCTTCGTGCGGGGTGGGAATCGCGCCGTCAGCGGCGGTGTACGGCTGGTGCACCGCTACGACAGCTCGGTCTCACCACCTCACCATCGCCCAGGAACCTCTCCTTGCGCGTCGTCCCTGAGAAGCCATTCCCGTGTACCACGGCCGCGGTATCCGGCAGGCCGGACTACGACGGGGCCCGAACGCCTTTGGCCGCCACGTCGGAGTTCATCCGGTCGCTGAGGGACGAGGCGCCGTCGTCGCCGGGCTGACCAGGCCACACTGGTAGGCGATGACCACCAGTTGGGCCCGGTCGCGGGCGGCGAGCTTGGTCATGGCCCGGTTGACGTGGGTTTTGGCCGTCAGCGGGCTGACGAACAGACGCTCGGCGATGTCGTCGTTCGACATCCCCAGCGCGACGAGCCCCAGGACATCGCGTTCCCGTCGCGTCAGGCACTCCAGCCGCTCGTGCACGGCTGCCGTGCACGGTTCCGGCTGCGCCAGGAACCGCCTGATCAGACCTCCGGTCGCCGATGGGGACAGCAGCGCGTCGCCTGCGGCGACCGTGCGGACGGCGTCGAGCAGTTCCTCGGGCCGGGTGCCCTTGCCGAGAAAGCCGCTCGCACCTGCCCGCAGTGCCTCCGCGACGTACTCGTCCTCCTCGAAGGTGGTCAGGATCAGGACCTTCACCGCCGCGAGGTCCTCGTCCTCGCCGATCAGCCGCGTGGCAGCGAGGCCATCCATCTCGGGCATGCGGATGTCCATGAGGATCACATCCGGATGCCGCGTCCTCGCCAGCTGGACCGCCTCGAGGCCGTTGGCCGCCTCGCCCACCGTCTCCATGTCGTCGGCGGAGTCGAACAGCATCTTGAACGTGCCCCGCAGCAGAGCCTGGTCATCGGCTAGCAGTACGCGGATCGTCATGCCCGTCTCTCCTCGTGTCCCGCCCGATCGGTACCACGACTGCCTCGCCCGGCCGCAGAGGCAGTTCGGCGGTCACGGTGAAACCCCCGCCGGGGCGCGCCGCGGCCTCCAGCTTCCCTCCCACGCTGACCGCACGCTCACGCATCCCGATCAGCCCGTGGCCGGTGCCGAGGCGAGGCTCGTGCGTTCCGGCACGCCCGTCGTCCTCGATCGTGATCGTCAGCCATTGGGGCCGGTAGTGCAGGCAGAGGCGGGCGTGATCGGCGCCGGCGTGCTTGCGCACGTTCGTCAGGGCCTCCTGCACGATGCGGTACGCGGCCAGATCCACCGCCGGGGTGAGCGGCTGGGCCGTGCCGCGTCGTGCATACCTGACGGACAGGCCGACACGCTCGAAGGACGCGACGAGCCCGGGTACCTGTGCCAGGCCCGGCATCGGATCCCGCGGCGCTTCCGGATCGTCGGACTGCCGCAGGAGGCCCACGGTCACCCGGAGTTCCTCCAGCGCGGACCGACTGGTGTCCCGGATGCCCTCCAAAGCGGTGACCAACTGCTCCGGCCGCCGCTCCACCAGGTGAACGGCGACACCGGCCTGCGCGTTGATCAAGGCGATGTGGTGTGCGACCACGTCGTGCAACTCGCGCGCGATCCGGACCCGCTCGGCCGCCACCCGCTGCCGCGCCTCCTGCTCACGGGTCTCCTCCGCGTGCTGCGCCCGTTCCTCCACGGCCGCCACGTACGCGCGACGTGAGCGGACCCCGTCTCCCACGGCAGCGGGCAGAGCCGTCCAGGCCAGCATCGCCGCGTTGTCCGGGGTCAGCCATGAGCCGGGGCCGAACACCATGGCCGCCCCCGCCAGCAGGGCGGCCGAGACTGACGCCACCATCCAGGTGGTACGCCGGTCGGTGCGGGCGGCCACGGTGTAGACGGACACGATCACCGGGCTCGTCACCAGCGGACTCTCCCGAAACCCGAGCGCCTGGAAGACCACCCCGCAGGCAACCGCGGTGACCAGTACGCCGAACGGGTGGCGATGACGCCACAGCAACGCGAAGCAGCCGATCGCCGCCAGCGCCACGGCGGACGGGCGGACCGAGAACCGGTGCTCGTGCGGAATGACGGAGGCGGCCACGACCGAGAGCACGAACAGCACGACCGGCCCCAGCACGTCCAGAGTGCCGACCGGTGCGCCCCATACCCGCCGCGAGCTGTTGATCACTGCCATATCGCCACCGTAGGGTCGCCGCCCGAGTGCCGCTTGTCTGCCACCGCCGGTCACCACCCCAGAGGTGTCCGGCCGGCCCCGGACACGACAGCCCGCGCACGTCTTCCGGCAGGCCGCCGCACGGAGAAGACGCTCCTCGCCGCCGGTGACCGAGATGAACGCCTGGTCGGCGCCGGTCCAGGAGAGCACCTCCGGCAGCACCGCGTGGGATTCGTGTCCCATGACGCGTAGAGGCAGTCCGTTCACGTCGGACAGGACATGCGGCGACAACGGTCTCGCCCATTCCCACAGTCCATCCGGAACGAGCCGTCCCCACCGTCCACTCCCCATGCCCGGGACAACGTTCCACTGACCATGCAGGACACAGTCTCAGGTCAGGCCGGCCGAGCGGGCGAGGAGGGCTGCCTGGACGCGGTTGCTGACGTCCAGCGCGGTGAGGATGCGGCTGACGTGGGCTTTGACAGTGCTTTCGCGCATGCCCAGGGCGGCGGCGATGTCGGCGTTGGTGTCACCGCGGGAGAGAAGGGTCAGGACGTCGCGCTCTCGGGGGGTGAGGGATTCGAGCCGGGCGCGTGCGGCCGTGGCCTGGGGCCGGCCTGCCTGGTGGTAGCGGTCGATGAGGCGGCGTGCCGCGGTGGGATGGAGCATGGCGGAGCCGGCGTGGACGAGGTGGACGGCGCGCAGGATCTCGGCGGGGTCGGTGTCCTTGAGGAGGAATCCGTCGGCTCCGGCCGCGAGGGCGTTGTAGACGTACTCGTCGAGGTCGAACGTCGTCAGGGTGATGACTTTCGGGGGGTGGGGCAGGGCGCGGAGCCGGGCGGCGGCGGCGATGCCGTCCATGCGGGGCATGCGGACGTCGACGAGGGCGACGTCGATGCGGTGTGCGGTGGCGAGTTCGATGGCCTGGAGGCCGTCGGCCGCCTGGGCGACGACCTCGATGCCGTCGTCCGTGTCGAGGAGGTCGGCCAGGCCCAGGCGGACGAGGGCGTCATCGTCGACGATCATGGCGCGGATCATGGGCGTTGGCCGTTCTGCTCGGTGTGCGGGGGGTGGGGGATGCGGGCCGCGAGTCGCCAGCTGCCGGCGCCGTGGGGGCCGGCGTTGAGGTGTCCGTTCAGGGCGCGGACGCGTTCGCGCAGGCCCACCAGTCCGTAGCCGGAGGGCGCGGCGTGCGCTGCCGGGGTACCGGGGGCGTTGGTGACCTCGACGACGGTGGCGGGCGGGCCGTAGTCGACGCGGATGGTGACCGGTGCGCCGGCGGCGTGCTTGCGGGCGTTGGTCAGTCCTTCCTGGACGAGGCGGTAGAGGGCCAGGCGGTGGGCGGCCGGCGCCTGCTCGACGCGGCCGGTGGTGTGCAGGTCGACCTGCTGGCCGGCTGCGCGTGCCTGCTCGACCAGCTCGCGCACGTCGCGCAGGACGGGGGCGGGTGGGACGTCGGTGTCGGTGCGGGGGTCGTGGAGGGCGCTCAGGATGTCGCGCAGGTCGGTCAGGGCTTCGGTGGAGGCGGCGCGCAGCAGGGAGAGGCGTTCGGTGACAGCGGCGGGCAGCGTGTCCGTCTTGGTGGCCAGGACTCCGGTGTGCAGGGCGATGAGGCTGAGGCGGTGGGCCAGTACGTCGTGCATCTCCGCGGCGATCCGGGCTCGCTCGGCCACGCGGGCGCCTTCTTCGCGCAGTTCCCGCTCGACGCGCAAGTGTTCGACCTCGGTGCCCAGGGCCTTCACCAGACGTCGGCGATTGCCCATCCACAGCCCGCCCACGATGGCCAGCAGCAGGAACAGGCTGGCCCCGTACTGCTGCGGGCGCCACAGTGAGACCGCGGAGGGTGCCACCGTGTTGGCGGTCAGGACAACGACGGAGCAGCCCGCGGCCACCGCCGTCCGGCGCCCGGCGGACAGGTCGAACAGGGCGATCAGCAGCAGGGGCAGCATCGGCCACCCCCACAACCCGGTCACCGCCGTGGCCAGCGCGGGCGCGAGGAACCAGGGAAGCCGGCGCACGAGCAGCATCGCGCCGCACAGCACTGCTGCGGCGGTGCGTACGGTGACGTACTGCCCGCCCGCGGTGGCGGCACCGTTCTGGACGGCGCCGGCGGTCAGTAGCAGCACCAGTCCCCAACGCCCGTACCGGGGCCACGGGAAGGTCTCTTTCCAGCTCACTCCCCAGATCCTAGGCAGCGCTCTCCTCGCCCTGCCTCCGACCATCTGCGGCCCTCTCCCCCTACTAAAGGAGGGGGAGAGGGCCGCACAAGGGCGGATTCCGCGGCGACGCCGTGTTCCTAGCGTCGAAGCCATGGACGACTGGACCACCTCGCACGACCGAGCCCTCGCGCAGCGCCATGCCGAGGGCTGGATGTTCCTCATCGAAGCCGCCCGCGACCTCCGCACCATCGGCGCCATCGCCCCCAGCAGCACCGCTCTGGCCCACGCGTTGACCGAACCGGTGCGTACCTGGGCAGGACGGCCGCTGAACATCCTGGAGGCCGGAGCCGGAACCGGCGCGGTGACCCGCGCCCTGATGACCCAGCTCTCGGCAGGCAGCCACCTCGACGTCGCCGAGGCCAACCCGCGCTTCGCCACCCGGCTGCACCACCTCGCCAACGCTCACCCGCTGCCGGCCGGGCGCGAGAAGCAGGTCCGCGTCCATCCTCAGCGCGTCGAGGAACTGGACACCGGCCGCCGCTACGACGTGATCGTCTCCGGCCTGCCGTTCGCCAACTTCACCCCCCGCCAGGTAGAAACGATCATGGATCGGTACATGGACCTGCTCCACCCGGGCGGCACCCTGACCTACTTCGCCTACCTCGGCACCCGCCACGCCCGCACCCTGCTGGCCTCCCGTACCCGGGCACGAGGACACCGGGCCGTCGAAGAGCTACTGGCCGACTACCAGCGCCACTACGCCACCGGATGCCGGACCGTGTGGGGCAACCTCCCCCCGGCCAAGGTCTGGCAGCTCACCCGGCCCACCCACCCGGCGTCCCGCCCGGCGCCCGCGACGACCGGCGTCTCGCGGTGAACGCGCTGACCCATGCCCTGGGGCACGTGCCGCCCCCCGGCGCCTACGCCCTTGTGGCCGCGGCGATCCTCGCGGAATCCGTCCTGCTGATCGGCGCGTTCGTCCCCACCCTCACCCTGCTGCTCACGGCGGGCGCGCTGGCACGCACCGGGCAACTGCACCTCGTCGTGGTCATCGGGGTCGCCTCGTGCGCCGTCGTCGCAGGCGACCTTCTGGCCCACCGCACCGGGCGCGGGCTCGGCGGGCGCCTGCGCACGTCAGTCCTCGGCCGCCGCCTTCCCGCCACCGCCTGGCAGCGTGCCGAAACGCTGACGGCCCGCCGCGGCGGCCAGGCCGTCTTCGTGGCCCGTTTCCTGCCCGTCGTCCGCACTCTCGCCCCGCACCTCGCCGGCGCTGCCCGACTGCCCTACCGCCGCATCGCCCCCTACAGCTTCGCGGCCGCACCCCTGTGGGCCGGCGCCGAAGCCGCCACCGGATACGCAGCCACCGCCTCCCTCCAGCACGTCCTCACCCTCGGCGCGCCCGCACTGGCCGTCGGCGCGGCATGTGTCGCCATGGCGGCAATGCTCCACAGGAGGACTCATCGCACACGACCGCGCCCGCCAAGAGGCCCGGCCTACGAGGAGGCGAGCAGGCCGTCACCGGCCAGCTCACCCACCGCAGCCTGACCGGCGACCGGTTCTCCACCGCCTGCTCCGAGGCAGCTCGCACCTCGTGATCGCCCAGACGATGTACGAGTGGTTCACCCGCTGGGAGGCGGACGGACCTGGGCCCGTCCACTCGAGAAGGTCCGAGTCCTCGACGGTCGATCGGTGGGGTGGAGGGGACCGTGCGGGGTCGACTCGCACAAGTGCACGTGCTGCATCGACGGGGACGAGTCCGTCTCCAGGACATGTGGGCTTCCCGATGACACCGTCATCAGTCCAGCGGGTTCTCCGGTCTCGGCCATTGGTCGTCGGTCGTGGGACAGACCTGGCCTCAGGCCGTAGTCGGATGTCCTGGCGGCGCCGCTTCGACAGAATGATCTTCTCTTCAGTTCGAGGCGAAATGGGTCTATTCGTGTCTCCGCTGCTGTTCGATGACGCCGATGTCCGTGCCCGGCTCGATGCCGGAACGGCTGTCCAGGCCGTAAGGGCGGCAATCCTGGCCCGGCATGAAGGCACCGTGCAAGCTCCGCCGCGTGTGCGGGCCGATCTCGGTGACGGGCATCTTGTCTTCACCGCCGGGCTTCTGCGCGAGCAAGAACTGTTCGGCTTCCGAACGTACGACACCCTTGTCGGTGCGGAGCAGCTGGTGGCTGTTTGGGATGTTCGGGACGGTCAGTTGTTGGCACTGGTCCATGGCGCGGAGCTGGGCGCACGGCGGACCGGCGCCATTGGTGCTGTCGCCATCGATGTCGCGGCCAGACCCGGCCCTGTCCGTGTGGGCATCGTGGGCGCGGGCACACAGGCATGGGCGCAGCTGTGGGCGATGCGTGCGGTGCGAGAAGTCGAGGAGGTCGTGGTCGCGGCTCGCCGTCCCGCACGTGCCGATGCCTTCGCCCGCAAGGCTGCCGAGGAGCTGGGAGTCAGGACACGCGCGACGGGAACGGTCCAGGACGCTGTACACGATCGGGATGTGGTGATCGTGGCCACGAACAGCGCAGTTCCGGTCCTGGAAGCTGACTGGATCGCCCCGGGAACGCATGTGACCACCCTCGGCCCCAAGACTGTCTCCCGGCACGAAGTGCCCCCTGCCCTGGCCCATCGTGCCTCAGTGGTACTCACCGACTCCCGAGCCCAGGCAGCCAGTTACCCAGAACCGCACATCTTTGCCGTCGATTCCATGGTTGACCTCGGCGCGGTACTGGCCGGGTCGGTGCCTGCCCGCACCGACCCCGATCAGATCACGGTCTTCTGCTCTGTCGGCCTGGCCGGTACCGAAGTCGCACTCGCTGCCGTGATGGGGAGGCAGCCCACTGATCATCCGTCCTCCAACTGATCTTGGGGTGGCCGGGACATGAGGACAGCTGCGCAAGTTCGTCAGTCATGAGTGGGCGCGCGCAGCCTTGTCCGTCCTGCGTTCTGTGGTGTGAGTAGCCAACATCTCGGCCGGTTGCTCGATGAACTCGAGCCCCGCTGGCAGGCGCGCTGTGAGGGCGGTCGTCATGACCGCCGCGGTGGAGCACGCCGCAGGCAGGCCGGCGCGGGGCCGAAGGATGAAGGCCGTACCGGCCCGCGCCACAGCCGGTCCGCCGCTGCGCATGCTCTCGGGGTCGAGGCGCCGCCGCTCGGCCGCTGCGGCGCGGTCGCGGCGCACGAGCCGGACGTCGTCCGGTGAGTGGACCACCGGCGCCGCGTGTCTGTCGTGCGGCTCGTCGCAGTGCGGCCACGGCTCGCCGACGGGCCACAGGAGCAGGCCGCCCACGGAGCTGTCGCGCACGGTCGGCGCCCCCGGCCGCGGGTGCAGCCGGGTCGCCGTCCGCGCCAGAGGAGCCAGCTCAGGGAAGAGCGCGGTGACGTCGAACGGCCGCGGCGGGGTGGTGAAGTGGGCGTGCATGACGGTGATGCTGCCAGCAGCGTCTGACAACGGGGCGTACCGATCCACGTCAGCTGACATCACGCAGCTTCCCATTGTCAGCACCGACCTCGTCGAGTCGCCGGGCGGCCTCCGCGCGCTCCCCGGCATCGGGCTTGCGGCGCGGAGCGTCGGCGAGTGACGACAACGCCGCGGACGGGCCTGCCAGGCCCCGCTCCGCGCCATGATCCGCCGGACAGGTCCTGGGCGGGTGGTCCCTCAGGCCCGGAAGTCCGCCGGGCGTTCCGGGGACGCCTCGGCCAGGGCCTTGCGGACCGCCTCCACGCCCGCCCGCAGGCCGTAGACCGGGGTGCCCGGCTGCTGGCGCCAGGAGTCGGTGATGCCACCGGCGTCGACCGTGTCGAAGCCCAGTTCCTCGATCAGGGCCCGGATGGTCCGCTTGGCCGCCTCGTCATCGCCGGCGACCGGAAGAGCGACGCGGTCCGGGTCGCCCGCCGGGCGCGGGCGGTCCAGGATGTCCTGGGCGTAGGTGCCGTTGAACGCCTTGATCACCGAGTGGCCGAGGTGCCGCTCGGTCCAGCGGCTCTCGGTGAGGCCCTCGTCCTCGATGGCCGCGATCCGGCCGTCCCGCTGCGGGTAGTAGTTGCCGGTGTCGATCACCGCGGCGCCCTCGGCCGCGCCGTCCAGCAGGCCGTCGGGCAGCAGCGGGACCGCCTTCAGCGGGACGGTGACGACCACGACCTGGGCGCCCTGGGCCGCTTCCTCTACCCGGACCGGGGTCGCGCCGGTCTCCTCGGCAAGTTCGCGGAGCGTCTCCGGTCCGCGGGAGTTGGCGACGGCGACGTCGTGCCCGAGGGCGGTGAGCCGCCGGGTGAGGTTGCCGCCGATGTTCCCCGCGCCGATGATACCGATCTTCATGGCTGACCCTCCGGATGTCCATGCACGTACATGCGCCTGTCACCGGGGCCAACCTCACGGGGCCGGGCCCTATTCCGGCCGCTGCGCCGAGCAGGTGGAGGCGGCAGCCGGCCAGGCGCTCGCCCACCTGCTGGTTGCCTCCCAAGGACAGCCCGCGACGGTCCCGGGCGGTCTGACCGCGGACGTGTTCCAACGCGCTCTCGACGCCCTGCTGCCTGCGGGCCCTCCGAAGCGGCGCGCCGTCCTGGCCGGACCGGGACAGCCCTCCCCGGACGCGGGCGTCGACATCCTCCTCGTCCCCGTCCACCCCCAGACGGGCCGGACCTGGACCCCTGCTCACCTGGCCGCACCGGCATACCTGGTGCCCCTGCCGCTAGGGGTGTGGCTGTGGCTGGTCGCTCCCGAACCGAACTTGCCGGTTCCCGCGTCGGGCCGCACAGCCCGAGATGTCCTCCGCGACGACCCGCTCCCGCTGCTCCCCGACCACCTGTTCCGTGCCGACCGGGGAACGTTCCAGCACACCTTGGTCCGGCTACCAGCCGTGCGCAGCCCGTGTCTGCGCACGATCCTCGAGAGCCTCACGCAGGGCACCTCGGCCGACCTCTTCCAGCCGTCTGGCGATCGAACAGCGCCAGACTCGTGTGCCTCCCGAAGTGGTCGACAACTGCTGCCCGATCTCGTGAACAAAGCCACTCTCGACACGTTGTGGCCGTCAGGTGGGGAGGCGGTCCCGGGACGCTCCCCCGCGCCTGCCGGTCGTGCGTGGCGCCGTTCGCCTTCAGTCGGCCCGCTCGGTGGCCCGGTCGTGCTCGCCCGTCTCCAAAGGCAGGGCCTCGGACGGGACGGGGTGGCGGCGCTCCTGAATGTGGGCGTAACCCGTCAGACAGAGCAGTACGGCCAGCAGCACGGCCGACGAACCCGCCGTACCGAGGTCGAGACCGCCCTTGGCGACCGGCTTGGTCAGGAAGTCGCCGGCTGTCGCGCCGAGCGGGCGGGTCAGCACGAAGGCGATCCAGAACAGGAGCACGTTCGGCACGGCGGGCACCCTCGTCAGGGCCACCAGCACCACCAGGACTCCGGTCACCAGCGCTGCCCCGCCGGCGTAGCCGAGGCCCGAGCTGTCGGACAGGAAGTCGCCCATCGATGTGCCGAGGGTGTTCGAAACGAGGATCGCCGACCAGAACAGGGCCTCCCCGCGGAAGGTGACGATGTCACGGATGACGAACGTCATGCCGGTGAGCTTCCAGGCGGCGAAGATGACGACCAGGACCGAGATCAGGATCGCTGCGCCCGTCGGGTAGCCAAGACCGAGGCCCTGCGGTCCCCAGCCCAGCGAAGCGTCGCCGCCCGAAAGGTACTTGGCGCTGGCGTCGCGGTTCATGAAGTCGGACATCGTGGTGCCGGCCATGCTGGTCGACAGGATGACCGTCCAGTAGAAGAACGGGTTGTAGCGGCGGGAGCGCAGTTGCAGGACCAGGGTCACCACGAAGAGCAGGAACAGTGCGATCGTGGTGAGGAAGTAGCCGAGCTTCAAGGTCTGGGCGAACAGGTCGCCGGCCGTCTCGCCCAGGGTCGTCGCCGCGATCTTCATGATCCAGAAGGCGAGGGTGACCTCGGGCAGTTTCTTCATCACCGACTTGGCCGTGGTGGCGGCTCGTTGCTGCCGCGCGGCCACGTCCAAGTCGGTGAGGACTTCGGGATTCTCCATGTCGGGCACTCCTCTTCGTGGGGGGCTGCGAGGGCGCCCGTCTCCGCAAGGGGGACGGGCGCCTGTGACACACGGGCCGACCGCGGACCGGCCGTGGTGTCCGTCTTTGTCGGCGATCGCCTGAACGGTTCCCGAAAGCGCTCCCGGCCGCTCAGGCCGCCTGCCCCGTCGCGCGCGCGGGGTCCGCGACGTCCTTACGGGTCACAGCGAGGTACATCACCAGGCCGAGGATGACGGCCAGGAAGAGCCCGCTGGTGACGACGGTGCCGAACCCGAGTCCGCCGTCGCCGGTCGGCTGGGACAGGTAGTCGCCGATCGAGGCGCCGAGCGGGCGGGTGAGGATGTAGGCGATCCAGAAGCCCCACACCGCGTCCAGGCCCAGCGCGAAGTGCGCGACCGCCACGGCGGCGATGGCGAGTGCGAACAGGACCGCCGCGAGCCAGTAGCCCAGGTCCATGCGCTCGGAGACCAGATCGCCGCCCGCTGTTCCGAGGGCGAAGGTGAACAGTACGGCGAGCCAGTAGTACGCCTCGCGGCTGGTGGTGTCGATGCTGTGGATGGAGAGCGTGCGCTCGCGGCGGTACCAGACGACGAACGCGACGGCGAGGAGGCCGGCGAACACGGCGGTGGTCGTCTCCAGCGGCACACCTATGTTGTCGGTCAGGTTGTCGCTGATCAGTGTGCCGACGACGCTGATGAGGGCGACGGCGAGCCAGTACACGCCCGCGCGGTACGCCTTGGTGCGGAACTGGACGACGAGGACCACCGCGAGCAGCGCGCTCATGAGCACGGACACGCCGGTCAGGCCCAGACCGGCTTTCTCGCTAAGCAGATCGGCAGCGGTCTCGCCGACCGTCGTGCACAGCACCTTGATGATCCAGAAGTAGGCGGTGACCTCGGGGACCTTGTTCCAGCGCAGACGGTGGGGCGGGCGAGCGGAAGCACCCGGGCCCGGTGCGGCCTCGGGCGTCTCGGAGAGTTCACAGGTCATGGGCAGGACGTTGCCAGCGGTTGCCTGAACGTATCCTGACTGCCGCACGGCCTTCCCGGCCCGCCGGGCCCGGCCTGATCACGAAGGGGCCGTGGCAGGCTTCTCGGTGCGCATGGCCAGGCCACGCCACTGCTCGAGACGGTTGGTGCACCGCTCAACCCTGTTGTGCTGCCTACATGCCTACGCGTCGAAGCCGGCTGGACGATCCCGGCCTGGCCTCGCCGAAGGCGTGTCAAACCGTCAGTCGTGGAGCCGATCATGAAGCGGCCTGCGCGGGATCACCTGTGGGCGGACTGGTCGTCAGGGCGATCAGGCGGGGGCGACTGCCTCAGCTGCTCGACCGCAGGCGGCGGTCTCTCGTCAGGGCGGTAACCAGTTCCGTCACCTCGGGCCGGTGGTCGTCGGCGCGCCAGGCGATGGCCAGTTCGGCCTCGGGCAGTCCTCGTACCGGCCGGTAGACGAGGTCCGGGCGCTGGTACAGGCCGACATTGCCCTCCGCGATCAGCACCACGCCCTGCCCGGAGACCACGGCCTCGAAGACCTCGTCGGGTGAGCCGACCTCCGCGCCGATCCGTGGTTCCCGGCCAGCGCGGGCTGCGGTGGCCAGCCAGAAGTCCCGCAGCGGACCCGCGCTGCGGGGCAGGACGATGAACGGCTCGTCGGCGAGCTCGGCGAAGTCGACTTCGCGCCGGCCTGCCAGGCGGTGTCCCACGGGCAGCGCGACCCAGATCCGTTCCCGTGCCAGGGTCCGGGTCGCGAAGTCCGCGCCGGGCAGCGGCAGCCAGACGAATGCCAGATCGGAGCCACCGTCGGCCAGACCCGCGCTCGGATCCTCCCAGGTCACCAGCCGTAGCGTGATCTGCCAGCCGCGGTCCCGAAAGCCGCTGAGCACATCGCGCTGCACATCCCGGCCGACGGCGGTCTGCATGCCCACTGTCAGTGCGACGGCCGGCCCGGCCGTCCGTGCCGTCCTCAGCGCGTCCTGCCAGGACGCCAGCAGCTCCCGGGCCCGAGGAAGCAGCGCTTCCCCCTCGGCGGTGAGTGCCAGCTGGTTCGGGCGCCGGTCGAAGAGCTGGAATCCCAGCTGCCGCTCCAGCGCCCGCACCTGCTTCGACAGCGCGGGCTGTGAGACGTAGAGCCGTTCCGCCGCCCGGGTGAAGTGCAGCTCCTCGGCAACGCTCACGAAATACCTGAGGTCCCGCAGATGGACGTCCATATCCCATGGTTATAGCGGAAGGTCTTGGACGTGGTGGCATGCGGCGCCGGAGGGTGGAGGTACGGCCGGAATCCCGGCCGGCGAAACCCACCTCACGGGAGAACGCCCATGGCCACCCTGCCCACCCGCCGCCTCGCGAACCTGGAGACCTCCGCGATCGGATTCGGCGCGATGGTCCTGTCGCCCGGCATGTACGGAGATATCGACGACCATCGCGCGGTGGCGGCCCTGCGCGCCGCCCTCGACGAGGGCACCACCCTGATCGACACCGCCGACGGCTACGGCCCCGACGGACACAACGAGCGGATCATCGGCCAGGCGCTGCGCGGGCGACGTGAGGAGGTGGTGGTCGCCACCAAGTTCGGCTTCCGCATCCCCGCCGGCGCGCAGGCGCACCGCTTCCCGGTCTCGTACGCCTTCGGCGAGCTGGCGGTCAACGCTGAGCCGAAGTACGTGCGGGGCTACGCCGAGCAGTCGCTGCGAAACCTCGAGACAGACGTCATCGATCTGTACTACCCGCACTTCCCCGACCCGCAGGTACCACTGGAGGACACCGTTGGCGCCATCGCCGACCTGATCTCCGACGGACTGGTGCGGCACCTCGGCCTGTCCAACGTCACCGCCGACCAGTTGCGCAGGGCCCACGCCGTCCATCCGGTCACCGCCGTTCAGGTCCAGTGGTCGATGTGGCAGCCCGTCGATCCCGAACTGCACGCGGCCGCCCGCGAACTCGGCGTCGGCATCGCCGCCTGGAGCCCGCTTGGCGGAGGCTTTCTCACCGGCACCGTCCAGAACGTCGCCGACGACGACTTCCGCCGCAACCTCCCCCGCTTCGACGCGGCCAACCTCAAAACGAACTATGACCGCTACGCCCCCCTGCGCGGCATCGCCACCGATCTCGGGCTCACCCCGGCCCAGCTGGCTCTGGCCTGGCTGCTCCACCAGGACGAGCACGTCGTCCCCATCCCCGGCAGCCGCACCCCCGCCCACATCGCCGAGAACCTGACCGCGGCACGAGTACAGCTGCACCCCGACACCCTGGCCCAGATCGCCGAAGCGCTGAGCCGGTTCGTTCCCGAGGGCACCGGCGCCCTGCTCGGAAACTGAGAACACCGCACAGCACCTTCCCGGCGACGACCGGGGCCTGCCGCACCTGTACTCCCTCACCCGGTCGATGGGCGCAACGCAGCGTTGCGACCGGTGATCAGGGCCGGGCAGCGGTGCCCGGCGAGGTCCAGGTCGAGGATCGCCCTCCTCACATCCGGGAGGGCTTCTTCCTGTCGAGGAGCCAGGTGTCGAAGAGCGCGGTCAGGTCCTTCCCGGACTTGCTCTCGCACAGGGCGATGAACTGCCGGGTGTCGGCATTGCCGTGCCGGTGGTGCCGAGTCCAGGTACGAAGGATGTCGAAGAAGGTCTCGTCGCCGACGGCACTGCGCACCATGTGCACGACCATGGCACCGCGTCCGTAGACGGGCGGATCGAAGACGCGTCCTGCACTGGGCGGATCCGCAGGCGGGAACGCCCAGATGCCCTCGCTCTCGGTGTCCGTGCCGTCGTAGTAGTCCTCGAAGATCTCCGTGGTGCTCCGGCCGCCCCGCTCCTCTTCCCAGAGCCACTCCGCGTAGGTGGCCAGACCCTCGCTGAGCCACAGGTCCTTCCACTCGCGCGGGGTGATGGAGTTGCCGAACCACTGGTGTGCCAGTTCGTGCACGAGCAGCGCCTCTTCGGGCGCCTCGCCGAAGTAGGGCTTGGTCTGGGTCTCCAGTGCGTAGTCGAGCCGGGGCAGGTGGTCGACGATGGCACCGGTGGAGGAGAAGGGATAGGGGCCGAAGCGTTCGCCGGCCCAGTCGACGATCTCAGACACCAGGTCCGGGACCGCGGAGGAGTCCTCGGCCTCGTCGGGATCGACGGCGACGTAGACGGGCACGCCGCCGTCCGTCCGCCCGGTGTGGGTCTCGAAGTATCCGATGGAGACGTGTGCGAGGTAGCTGGCCATGGGCTCCTCGGCGCGCCAGTGGCGGGTCAGCGTCTTCCCGTGGTCCTCCTCCGTGATCAGCCTGCCGTTACTGATCACGTCGTAGGGGTCGCCGTCCTCGTCGTCGGGCACGGTGACCGTGATGTCGTACGTGGCCTTGTCCGACGGGTGGTGGTTGCCCGGGAACCAGGTCATGGAGCCGGACGGCTGACCCAGGGCCGTCGAGCCGTCCTCGGTCTCTATCCAGCCCTCCGTGCCTCCGTCGTCGTGGAGCGTGCGTGGTGTGCCGTCGTAGGTGACGACTGTCTTGAAGACTTCTCGGTTCCTCACCGTCTCCGCCGGCGTCACGAGCAGTTCGTCACCCGAGCGGGCGACTTGGGCCTTGGCTCCCTGCACCGTGATGGTGCGTACCCGCAGCCCTGAAAGATCGAGATCGAAGCGGCTCAGGTCCTGGGTGGCCTGCGCGGTGATGATCGCAGTGCCCTTCAGGTGGTTGGTCTCGGGCACGTAATCCAGCGACAGCCCGTAGTGCGCCACGTCATAGCCACCGTTGCCGAGCCCTGGGAACAGCCGATCTCCCACTCCGGCCGTGCCGGGTGTTCCGACCGCCCTGGCACCGTTTCCCGGTGCGGAACCGGTGCAGGACGTCGTCACAGCCAGGAGGAGTGCCATGGCCGGAGCCCAGCCGGACGGACCGCCCGGGACCGCCGGCCGAGGGCGGCTGCCCTTCGCCATGACCAGTTTCATCTCGTGTCTCCCATCCATCGCAGGGCGCGAGACGTCAGAGGACCGGCAGCGTGCATTGGTTGCTTCGAGATCGGCAGAAGTCCTCTGCACGCCTTGCGGGTGACTGTGACCGAGGATCGTAGTTGGCGGGTGACGCTCTCTTCGGTGCAGGTCGCCGGCAGGTGGAGGGAACGGGTTGGCGGATCTTGAGGACGATAGTTGGCGGGCCGGGATCCGTCTTGGTCACGATGCGTGACTGATGGTGGCGATCACCCACTGCCCGGTCCTCTTGTTTCACTTGGACTCGCGCAGCAGCCCGATGCCGGGGATGTTGACGGCGGTCAGGATCAGGGTGACGTCCAGACTCATGAAGGCCCGGATCAGGTCGAGGACGTCCTGGTCGTCGGCCCGGTGCATCCGCAGCCGGCTGACATCGTCCAGGATCATCGCCTTCACGCCGTGGTCGTGGAAGGAGTCGGCGACCTGCCGTACCAATTCCGGGAGAGTCGCCGATTTGCGCATCTCGGCGCGGAAGAAGCCCAGGATGGAGGCGCAAAGGCTCTTCGGTGACGCCGTCACCGGAGTCGAGACACAGACGACCGGCGCGTGGATGTCGCGGGTGCCCGGCAGGGTCCCGGGCTTGAGGTAGCTGTGCATCTGCAGCCAGTGGTCCTCGAAGACGGCCGCGGTCGAGCAGACCGATGCCGTCTTGCCGTAGTTGCCCCAGCCGCTGACCATGACGCCGGCGCGTGTCGGGTCGTCCTGCTTCATCGTGTTCCCGCGCAGCCGGCGCCGGATCAGCCTGCCGACCTCGTCGTGCATGGGGGTGTCCTGCAGCGGGAGGTTCGCGTTCGTCAGGTGGCGAAAGAGGTCGTAGTCCGCGCAGCGGCTCTCCGGGATCGTCCTCCACTGCTGCGGCGAGATCGCCGGAGCGGGAAGGAGCAGGCCGCGGCGGGATCGGTAGCTCTGCCAGCCGACGTAGGTGTCGCGCGGCGGGTGCCCGCCCAGGATCAACTCGGCGATCCTGGCTCGTGAGGGCAGGCCCTCCAGCGGATCACCGTGTGAGGGGGCTCGGGTCACGCGTCGTCCTCCCGGACAGTCGTCTCGGCGTCCGCGTCGTCGCGCGGCGGAGGCAGGAACATGTGCCGCCGGTTCAGGGCCTCGTGCAGCGTCGGCGGAGCCAGGGGCCGGGTTCCGGCGAGTGCTTCTTCCCGTCGCCGACGGCGGTCGGTGTCGACCGCCCGGTCGATCATGCGGGCGTGCTCAGCCCAGGCCGCAGGCATCCGAGCCGGAGCCGGCTCGGCCGCGGGGGCCCGCGCGGCGGGGCGGTCGGCCGCCGCGGTCTGCGCGCGAGCGATCTCACGGGCCTGGGCAACGCGCCGCTTCTTCCCGGCCTTCTTCTCAGCCTGGCTGGGCCACTGGTCGACGGGGGTGACAGAGCCGAGGATCTCCAGCAGATGCTCCAAGAGCTCACTCTCGGAATGAATCCTGATCTTGTTCGCCTTCACGTGTCCCAGGAGAGCGTCGGCGGTCTTGTCGGAGAAGGCGGGAATCTCGCCCTCGGGCGGCAGCCCTCGCCAGCGCAGGATGTGCCACGTGTCATGGTCGGCCGGGTCCTGGAAGAACACCTGCCGGCGGTCACTGCGGACCACCCACTGGCCCGCGTGCTTGCCGCCTCGAGAGGAGGGCTGACCGAAGCGCGGCTCGTCGAGGACGGGGTGGTGATACCAAAGCCCGAGGATCTTCACCCCGCGACGGGGATGGATCTTCACGTGGTGCTTGCGCAGGACCTTGTAGTAGAAGCTCGGTTCGGGGAAGTCCAGGTCGAAACCGCCCTGCTCCATCGCCGCGGCGAACAGGGTGTTGGGACTGTGGTCCTCACCCGGTGCCCAGCTCGGGGCGTATTCGCCCAGTTTGCGGTTCTGCCAGACCTGGACGATCCAGGTCGCGATCACGTGTTCGGCCTGCGCGAGTGTCAGGCTCGCATCTCGTTCCGGGTCGGCCCCGCGGTCGGCGACGTCGCCACCGGCGAAGCCCAGCAGGTGCTCGAAGAGCATGGTCTGGATCGTGAGGAACTGACGCTCGACCGCGAACTTGTCGGTCTGCCGCAGCACCCGGGCGGGCAGGATCCGGCAGCCGATCTCCCGCTCGGCCTCCACCAGGTCGTGGTTTTTGTAGGGGCCGCCGTGGTCGGTGGTGACCGTCTCCGGGGCGAAGAACGGCAGGGCGGCGACCTTGTGCCGTGAACTCGGCGATCACGTCGGCCGGGACCCCCGCGTAGGGCCATTCCATGTCCTCGCCCCAGCCCTCCCGCATCGGAAGCGGCAGCATCACGTCCCGCAGCAGCATCGCGATGTCGACCGAGGTGTCGGACTGCAGCGTGAGCCGGAAGGCCGGCAGCCCATGCGTGTAGAGATCGAGCGCGAGGGTCAGCGTCGCGGTGACCGCGTCGCCGAACACGGTCTCGCGCAGCTTCACCGGCATCGGCGTCGAGTCCAGCACCAGGACCTGGCCCGGGCGGTGGACCACCATCCGGCCCGAGACGCCGGCTTCCGCGGCGGCCTGCGCTGTCCGCCCGTAGCGCGGCCGGGCGCCCCAAGGCCCGAACCATTCCTCCCAGACGTCCGCGAACGTCCAACGGAAAGGGATCTTCTCGGCCGGAAACGCCGGAAACCGCTCGCGCATGTACTGGTGCATAAACCGGTGCCGGGCGGCCAGACTCAGGCGGGCGCGTTCCCCGCACTCGGCCTTGACCGCGAAGATCGCCTCACGGACCTCCTCGGTGACGCTGCGGTGGCCACTGCGTCGCCGGGTCCAGCGTCCGTCCGCGCAGGCCAGCAGGAGACTGTCACCCGCGAGTCCCGACAGACGCTCCAGCGTCCGGAAACTGAGGTGCTGCAGACCGAGCCGGACCGCCTCCGGCCGGGGCATCGCCTTCATCTCCGCCGCCTTCGCGTGCCGCCGCTGGGTCAGCGTCGTGCGGTCCGGGTCGTAAGCCGGGCGAGGCTCTCCGGGCAGGGCCCGAACCGGGTGCCCCTCCCGGAACCCCGTCTCGGCTTCCAGCACATGCGCGGCCCGCAGCCGGGCCCGTTCCAGCTGGTCCTCGGTCAGGTCGGCCAGTGTCCTCGGCTGCCGGGAGACCGGCGCCGGCCGCCCCGGCCCTTCGACCGCCGGAAGGAGCCGCAGGTCGGCGTGGTTGATGAGCCAGCGGAACGAGCGGGTCTCAGCGTGACCGCCGCCATCCACGAGCATGAGCCGACCATACTGGCCGTGGACCTCCTCAACCGTCCACTCGACACCGTTGAGCGCGACCCGCCTGCCCGGCACCACCTGCAAAAATCCCCTCGCCGCCATCACACTCCCCAGATCAGCGAGCTGTCACGCAAGGGACTGCCCAGATCGACGCCGAGCTCGCGCTGCCAGAGCAGCCGGACGAAGTTTGCCCGTCCGACGGACGGCACGCTGGTCGCGTCCGCCAGCGCGGAGAACGTCATCACGCGCCCCTCAGGCCACCGATGATCTTCAGCAGCTGGTCCCGCATGCCCAGCAGATCCCTCACCGGCCGACGACGCGACGACAAGTGGTCAAGGACGCTCCAGACGTGCGGGCGCCAGCCCGCGATCACCGAGTATTGCCAGCCGCAAGCCGCCGCCATCTCCCTGGCCGCCGCGAACTTCAGCGCGTCCTCGTCCATGATCAGTCCCAGCGGGCGTACGTCCATCAGCCACATCCCGCCGCCGATCACGGCCAAGTAGTCCGGGATGTGCCAGGACGATCCGCTCTTGTGCGCGAAGTCCAGCCGGAAGGGCTGCGACAGCACCTCCGAGGCCCCCAGGAAGTCCAGCGCGACCAGCAGCCGCATCTCCTCCAGCGACTCGAAGCCGTGCCCCCTGGCCGTGGACGCCATCACCTCCAGGCCGGGACGATGCCGCTGCTTCGCCCGCCATGTGAACCCCCGCATCGGCCGCGACGACAGCACCGGAACATGAGCCACGTCGAACTCCACCGACAGATCCAGCCATCCGCGAGATCGAGTTGATCCCGAAATGCGGCATCCCCGCGGTACCCCGCGACAAGCTCATCGAGGCGACTCGAGTCCGACCGGATCCTTGGCCTGGCTACCTCGCTCACTCACCCAGAGCATCACCACCAGCATGGCGACAGGGCCCGATCTTCGGAACTGATCACAACTGTGACTTAGACCGTGTCCTACATGGTCAGTTTTCGGAGCCGTTTGTAGCAGCAGAGGGCTGCGGCCAGTCCGAGAAAGGCCAGGTAGTTGCCTGGTTTCCGCTCGTAGCGGTGGTTGAGTCGGCGGTACCCGGTCAGCCAGGACATGGTGCGTTCGATGACCCACCTTCGGCGGCCGAGTCGCTCGCTGGACTCGACTCCCCCTGCGGGCGATGCGGACGCCGATGTGCTTGCCCCATAGCCATCGCCGCAGGTGAGGCACGTCGTACGCCTTGTCCGCATGAAGGCGTACGGGCTTGGAATCGGCCGCATGGGATTCGTGTCCCATGTGGAAATGGGACAGCATCGGCTTCAGGGCGAGGCTGTCGTGGGTGTTGGCGGCGGAGACTCCGACGCGTAGAGGCAGTCCGTTCGCGTCGGACAGGACATGCATCTTGGAGCCGGGCTTACCCCGGTCCACGGGGCTCGGACCTGTAAGTTCGCCCCCTTTTTAGCCCTCACGTGGGCTGAATCGAGAACCGCGCGGGAGAGGTCGACCAGGTCTCGCTCGTCCAGAAGCTGGAGAACCTTCTGATGCAGCTGCCCCCATACTCCGGCGCGAGACCAGATGACGAAGCGGCGATGCACGGTCGACTTCGACGCTCCGAAGCACGGTGGCAACGCCCGCCATGCACAACCGCTGACCAAGACGTAGATGATCGCGGCAAACACCGCCTCATCATCGATGTTCGCGACCCCGCCGCCCTGGGGGCGCACCCGGGCCGGCGGCAGCAGCGGCCTTGCCAACTCCCACAAGCCGTCCGGAACGATCCATCCTCACCGCCCACTCCCCATGTCCAGCGCAACGACCAACTGCCATGTAGGACACGGTCTTAGCGCTGCAATTTGGCCCCTGTGGCAACCCGAACGCTCAGCGGCGGGACCGAGGGCTCGGCGTTCGGGGATCAGTTGCCGGCCAGGCCCCATGCATCGAGCGCGCCGTAGATATGCGCCCTCAGGCAGTGGGGGGCGCTGAAGCCTGAGGCTTCGCCGCGGTAGATGGCGATACTGACTTCGGCCCGTCAGGGTGATGGTGGTGGGAGGCCGACGGAGAGGCCCGTTCCCGCAAGGAATCCGCTGAGGAGGTCGCGGTCCAACGCGGGCTTCGGGGCGGCCGTCCCTCTGCGCACGTACCTCGCGGCGGAGACCGACGTCTCCCCGTCGGTCTCCCGGCGGGCCTTCGCAGGCACCCTGTAGCGGTCCGACAGCCGCGGGGCTCAGGCGTCGATGCGCACCCAGGTACGGCCGGCGCGGAGAAACAGGGTGCCGTCGCGGCCCTGACCGCAACGCATGACCACCCGCCCGGGCACCCGCACCCGCTCCTGGCTGATGGCGACACATACGTCGCCGACCAGCTCCGCGCGGGTCACGGTGGTCCTGCGCTTGTAGTGGTCGCGGCTGGTCAGGACCACCCGCGTGCCACGCACGGCGAATCCGTCCGGGGCCTTCACCGGGCTTCGATAGCTGGCGACTTCGCCGGTGGAGGGTGTGATCCGGGTCAGGAAGGTGCCTTTGGGGCTATACCAGACCAGCCACACAGATTCCCCTTCCGTGGCGGCCGTGCAACCCTCCAGTGGCCAGTCAGGAAGTCTCCCCTTCGGGGCCCACGTCGCGATGCCCCGGGTGTTCCAGCCCGCCAGGCCGGCCGCGGACTCCGGGTGGCTGCCGTAGATGCCCTCGTCGCCGTAGGCGGTCCAGATGCCCCCGCTGCGGTCGGTGACCAGGGCCGGGATGTCATCACCGAGGCAGAAGGCACCCTCCAGCCGGCCCTCGGGGGAGTACACGACGGCGTTCTTCCACCAGGCTCCCTCCGCGTCCCGGTGGGTACGGCCCGATGCCAGCAGGAACCGGGAGCCGGGGAGCAGGGCCAGATGGCTGGGCCGCATGTCGATGCCTTCGACCGGGATACGCCGCTCCTCCTGCCCGGAGGCGATGACCAGCTCTCCGTCGAACGGCGTCTCGGCACGCCATCCGATCCACCCGCGGGGATACTTGTCGCGGCTCAGGTAGCGGCGCTGGACCAGCATCACGGCGAGTTCGCCGTCCGGTCCCGCGGTCCACCACAGCGCACGCCACCCCGCCTGGACGTCCTTGGGGGACAGCCGCCACGCGATGGGCAGCTCGTCGAAAATCATAGGGATTCGCCTTCGGCACTCCGGGGGCCTACGCCGCCCGAAGATCGCCACGTTACAGGTCGGGGCGGTCTCCACTCCCACCGGGAGAGCGAAGTCCCGCCCTTCACTCCGTCCTCTGCAATAACTGACTACAGCTCGTCAGGGCGACGGTGGCTCATCGAGGATCAGACCGGTGCCCGTTATGAAGCCATCGAGGGTGTCGGGCCGGTACTGAAGGCGTTTGAGCCGATTGCGGACAAGGGCCTCCAGACGGTCGAGGGCCATGACGGCGAGGTTGGCCAGACTGCGTTTGACGTGCGCCCATACCCACTCGACAGGGTTGAGGTCGGGCGAGTAGGCGGGCAGCAGGAACACCGACAGCCAGTCTCGCTCGGCGATCAGCTCACGCATGGCGTGGGAGACATGGGTGTTCAGGCGGTCCCAGACCAAGACGATCGCTGCCTTGACGAGCTGGTGGACGCCGTCGATCAGGGCGATGAAGTCGCGCTCGCCCATGCTGCGGCGTGAGCCGTTGCCCGCTCGGTGAGTGCGCAGGCGGTGGCACAGCCGGGTCCGGGAGCCCGGGCGCATCGCGATCATCCCGGCCACCGACAGGCGCCCTGAGCGGCGCCCGCTGACCGTCACGACCGGCGTGCGGCCTCGTCGGCCCCAGGTGCGTCCTCGGGGCGGCTTTCGGGTGAAGCCTGCTTCGTCCTCGAAGCAGATGTATCCGCCGCAGGCCGCCCGGGCTCTTTTACCTCGGCCCAAGTTGCCTCGCTCCACGCGGTCACGGCCTGCTCGTCGCGCTCGGCGACCCGCCGCGCGCGCACCTGCGGGCTGAAGCCGAGGCGGTGCATCAGTCGCGTGGCACCCGAGACGCTGTAGGAGACGTGAAACTTCCTGCCGATCAGCGTGGCCACCCTCGCCGCGGTCCACACCTGGTCCTCCACCCAGCCATGCGCGGCAGGGCCCTGCTCCAGATACGCGGCCAGCTTCTCCAGACAACGCGGGGCCAGACGGCACCGCGATCCGCTCGGGCCACGGGAGGCCAACGCCTGAGCACCGGCGTCCCGCCACAACTGGTGCCACTGATAGGCAGACTTCCGGCTCACCCGCAGGCGCCGTGCCACCTCCAGCGGCTTCATGTCGTGCTCGAACAGCACGGCCGCCTGCATCCGCACCGTCTCACGGCGCCGCCGACCCGCAGCGGTTAGCCCGCCGCCATCCGCATATCTCACACACCACGAGATACAGCCGCCACACCGGGCCTATCAGGGACTTCGAGACAGTTCACCCTGACGAGCCGAAGTCAGTAAGCGAGTCCCTGCCCCGCCACCAGGTGTCAGCGAGTCCCTGGACTTCGGGTACCGGCTCGAATCCGTCGAGGTTCAGGTCCTCGACGGCGCTGCCTTTGATCTTCGTGATGGTCTTGGCCCAGTAGCCCGCGTGGCTGGCCAGTGCCAGGGCTTCCACCCATCCCTCTGTGCTGGCGTGCAGCGGCGTCCAGTGGTCAGCGTCGATCCCGAACTCACCTCCTGGCCCGATCATGAACCCGTGGGCCATGGAGACACGACAATCGCCAGCCGGGAACCGCCATCCGTTCGCGGCTGAGCCCTCCGGGGCATCGGCTTCCAGAACGCGCGGGCCGCCCTCGTATTCGGGGGCCGGGGGCAGGGCGAGACCGCCCCAGCGCTCTTGGAAGGCGACAGCCCGGTCGATCTCGGCATCCGGAATCCCTTGCTTGAGCCATGCCTCCCGGAAGAGCTTGAGGTCGCGGTGTGGAACACGCAGCCCGTGTCCCTCAACGAAGTAACGAGCTCGCCGGCTCAAGCCCTCAGGCGCCTGAGGAATCACCGGCACTCGGGGGTCCGTCGTCACGGCTGCTGCCCCTCGCATGGAGAGGTCGGTGCGGCCGGGTGCGGCGGTGCCGACGGCTGCTGAGCGCTGGACCAACGGACAGGGGCGCCGCCGGGGCCGCCGGTGAGCCAGGAACCGTCGCCCAGGGGCACCAGCTCGTACGGGTTGCTCGCCTCAACGGTGAACTCGCCGCTGAGGGTGCCCGTGCGTACGTCGACCAGGTGGTGACGGAACCACTCCTCCTCGTCCTGACTCTCACCGCCGAGGGTGACGATGGCCGTGTCCTCGCTCAGGTAGCCGCCGCTCCATTCCACGAAGGACTCCTCCGGGTCGTACCCGAAGGCTTCGACAGGGAAGGTGAAGAGCACGTCCCCGTTGGGGTGGTCATGGAAGGCGACGTCCGCCTGCCCGTGGTCCACGGTCATGAACTGACGCCCGGACGGAGCCAGGTCGATCAGGCAGCGGTCCTGCCACGGGTACGTCACGAACTCCGGCTCGCTGTCCACCCCGACCGTGCCCCGGAGAATGACAGAGCCGTCCTGGCCCTCACCGATGTCGAGGTAGATGCTGCCGTCCACGGGATGCACGTGGTGGGAGGCGCCGTGCCCGACCGTCTCCAACTCGCAGCGGGCGAGAACCACACCGTTGTCGGCATCGTGCACGACCCACTGGTCCCCGCCCCCGCGGCCCGCCATCGCGTCCGGCCGGTAGACCCACACCGTCCGACCGTCCCGCGACAGCACACAGCCAGGCCGGTGGCCATGGCGTACGTCAGAGCGCGGTTCGAAGTCCGAGGCCCACATGAGGTCGCCGGCGCGCGTAAGGCAGACGACCTCGTTCAGCGTCGTGTACACGACCCGCTCCAAATCCTGCCGGACCACCGACGCTACGACCTCCTCGCCATCCCGCGGTTGGAAAACCGCTGTGGGCTCCAGCGTCCCGTAGACGCCGGAGCCCACAACGTAGGCGTGGATCCGCCCGTCGCGGAGACGCGTGATGACCTTCGGTGGCGGCTCAGGAATCATCCGCTGAGGCTAACGCCCAGCTCAGGAACCTCAAGAGCCGGGGCGGTGGGCGCCCGAGTCGGGTAGTCGGGCCGAGCACGGTAGTTGGCCGACCGATTGCTCAGAACAAAGAGTCCCAGAGGACCTCTTCCGGGTCAGGTTCTTCTGGGTGGAGCATGCAGCGTCTGCAGCGCAGGAGCCCTGGTTCGTTAGTGCCCGAGGCGGCGCTCATCCACGGCAGGGCCTCCATGGCGTGCGCGCGCTCGTTGTCGGCGAGGGTGTCGACGGCCCGGCGGAGTTCCTCCGGTGCGGATTGGTCGGTGAGGCAGAGCCAGCCGACCGCCGCCGACAGACGGGCTTCGGGGGCCTCCGCTCGGTCGTGCCACCGTTCACGTAGCCACCTGACAGTCGGCGGGTACGGGTGGGCCCGGGTGATCTCGGCGGCGGCCAGGAGCAGGGCCGCGCGGACCATGGCGTCGCCTTCGGTGGCGAATCCGTTGGCCAAGGCAGTCCGGATGGTGTGGGCGGGGTCGGCGGCGGTCGCCAGGACGTAGGCGGCGTCGACGCGGACGGTGGGGTCGGAGTCTCCAAGAAGGGGCAGGAGCGCGGTGGTGGCGGTGGTGATCGCGGCTCGGGCGGCGGCCACCGACCAGCCGGCCGGGTAGCCGGTCACCTCGTAGCCGTAGTCGTCGTGGGTATCGGGGGCGTGGCGCCGGGGATCGTTGCGGTGGAGGAGGAGTTCCTCGCGAGAGGCGACGCCGTGGTGCCTGGCACGGGCGGGGCCGGAGAGGACTGCGAGGGCGGCAGTGCGGTGTGGGTGGTGGGCGTTGATGGCGAGGGGAATGAGGAACGGCACGGCAAGGGCAGCGGCGGCCCGGCTGTCGTCGGCGCACAGGCCCCACAGCACACCCGTCGCATCCACGACCGGTTCGCCGCCAGCGCGCAGGAGGGAAACCGCCTCCCGGACGTCGTACCCATGGGGGAAGTTACCCCACGGGACGGCATCCAAGTCCAAGGCCCGTCGAGGCTCGGGCAGGATGCTGGCCACCGCCGCCCGCACGTCGAACGGACCCCCCGAGAACGAGGCCAAGTCCGCCCCGTCCGTCACTTTCCGACACATCTCGAACGTCGGATCGGTCCGCCAGTCCACGTCACACCCCAACCGTCGAATCCCCGGAACTTGATCATGGCTGGCCCGGCGGCCCACCGGAAGCCTCTCGGCGGTGATCCAGCGGCTCGTACGGGGCCAACCGGAATGCTCAAGGGCCACCTACCGAGCTCAGTCACAGGCAGGCACAGGCTAGCTGCAACGCTCAAGGGCCAACGAGAGCGCCAAGTCTCAACAACGCAGCGTTACCGAAGCAAGATCCGCCAACTACTGCGCTCGTCCGCCAAGTAAAAATCTCGGTCGCAGTGACGAGGTCGGCCACCGGAGTCAGGCCGGAAATAATTTCGATGGGGTTAAATAAGTAAGTAAAGTTTGGGATAAATTCTGCTAGGATGGGGGCGCGAGAGGAGATCCAGGCATGGCATCCGAGGAAGAGCTGTTCGCGAACATCGACGCCCTGCTGGCGGAGGAGCCGCAGCTCCCGCCTCCGGCGGAGCGTGCCCGGCTTCGCGAGGCCGCCGGCATCACCCAGGCCCGTCTCGCGGCCGCGCTGAAGACCACGACACAGACGGTCAAGAACTACGAGAACGGCCGCTCCGAGCCGAAGTCGCCGCGCCTGGAGGCGTACCAGCGGCTGCTGAAGGGATGGGCGGCGAAGTACCCCGCGGGCGGCACCCCCGCCGTGCCCGCCGTCCCCCTGGCTCCGACCGCGGCACCGCAGCCGGTGACGCCGGGGGCGTTCGCGGGCCAAGCCGCGCCCGAGGCGAAGGCCGCCGCGCCGGTGGAGACTCCCGCTGCCACGGCCGCCCCGGAGCACCCCGCCCGTCCGGCCGGACGGGCGGCGACGTCGCGGCGCCCGGCGGCGAAGAAGGCGACGCAGCCAGCCGTCGACCCGCGCTTCCCGCACGGCCCGCTCGCCGTGCTGGACGGCGACGGCTCGGCGTACGGCGTCGACGGGATCGTGCTGGACTGCCCTGCGACCACGATCCCGGAGCTGGTGGAGTGGACGCTGAGCGAGTCCGGCCTCGGAGCACCGAAGCTGAACCGCTACGGCAGGGACTCCGACCCGCTGATCGTGCTCACCGCCGCGGCCGCCGTGCGGCTCGGACTGCCCGAGCGCCTGGAAGGCCACGAGCAGCGCCGCTCCCTGCGCCTGCCGGAGGACCACCCGGTCGTCAAGCAGGTGGCGAAGGCCAAGT
The DNA here is from genome assembly GCF_053596035.1 of Streptomyces sp. NPDC001781. Classification (NCBI taxonomy): domain Bacteria; kingdom Bacillati; phylum Actinomycetota; class Actinomycetes; order Kitasatosporales; family Streptomycetaceae; genus Streptomyces; species Streptomyces sp. NPDC001781. The sequence goes on from NZ_JBSFFI010000014.1 coordinate 85,044, forward strand.
GGCAGCTCACGCAGCGCGGGTTCGGCCCGTGGGCGAGGATCTACCGCAAGGCGCAGGGGCGCGAGAGGCAGTGCGTGCAGCTGGCGATCCTGTCGTGGGACGCCCTAGACGAGCGCTCCTGGCCCGGCGTCAGGGAGATGGAGTCGGCCGACATCGCCCGTGTCCTCGGGGTGTACGCCCAGCGGGTCATCACCCCGCGAGGGTCCACGGCCGTCTCGGGCCTGGAGCTGATGACGGCGCTGCGGCCGCCGACGAGGCCGGAGCGCGACGAGGAGACCGGCAACTGGATCTCGGGCCACAACCCGGGGTCGCTGGGGACGGAGCCGATGGACCCGGCGCCGCCGGAGGCCACCCCGGAGCACCCGGTCGTCGTCCGGTCCGGCTGGACCGGCGGGTTCCTCGATGAGGAGGCGTACCAGTGGGTGCGGCCGGTGGACTCGCTCAGCGACGAGGAGTGCATGACGCCCTTCGCGGTCGGCCTGGACCTCAACACCGCGTTCCTCGCCGCGGCGGCCCGCCTGGTCGTCGGCCTCAGCGCTCCGGACCACTTCCACGCCCCGAGGTTCAACCCGAAGATCCCCGGCAGCTGGCTGGTCGACCTCAGCCACATCGAGGTGGACCCGCGCCTGCCCTCGCCGTTCACGCCGGACGGCTCCCGGCCCACGGGCCCGGCCTGGTACCAGACGTACACCGTCGCCTACGCCCAGGAACTCGGCTACAACGTGGCTCCCCTGGAGGGGTACCTGCGCCGGGAGACCGGCGCGTACCTGGACCCGTGGCACGACCGCCTCAAGACCGCCTACGTCGACACACTCGCCGACCTCGGCGTGACCAGAGACCTGACCGACGCCGAGTTCCTGGCGGCCATGGAGCGGCACAAGGAGGCCGACCCGGCGATGGCGGCCGTCCTGGCCGCCATCAAGGCCACGGTGAAGGGCGGCATCGGCAAGCTCCGCGAGCGCCCGCAGGGCAAGCGCTATAAGGAAGGCGAGCGGTGGCCGGCCCTTCAGCGGCCGACCTGGCGCCCCGACATCCGCGCCGCCGTCATCGCCAAGGCCCGCACCAACATGCACCGCAAGCTCAGCAACATGGCGAAGATGACCGGGCTGTACCCACTCGCCGTTCTCTCCGACTGCGTCGTCTACCCCGCACCTGGCGCGAGCCCGCTGGACTTCCTCCCCTATGCCGCGTCCGGCAAGCCGCAACCGGGCGGGTTCCGTCTCGGCCCCACGCCCGGCCTGGCGAAACTGGAGGGCGTCCAGCCCATGCTGTGGGCGGTCGACCTGATGGAACAGGGCTTGAACCCGGCCCGTCACATCAAGGGCGGCGACGCCGTCGTAGAAGACGGCGAATAGCCCACCGCCCCGCCCGAACCGTTCCGCCGACCCCGCACGGGAAGGACCGCGCCCATGACCGACCACAGCCGTCCCCCGAGGTGGGCGCTGCCCACCCGCCCGCCGGGCCAGGACCCGATCCTGTTCGCCCGGGCGATGCGCGACATGCGCCTGACCTGGCGCGCCCGGGGTGTCCTGGCCGAACTCACCACCGGATACACCGACGACGACCGCCCTTTGATGCACCAGCTGTCCTCGTTGACCCGCGCCGAGCGGCTGGCCGCCGAAGGCCGGGAAGCATTCGGCAAGGCCGTCGCGGAGCTGCGCGCGCTGGGCTACCTCACGCCGGAGAACGACGGCGTGGGTGAGCGCCTGCTCGTGAACCTCGACGCGGCGAAGGACGCCTGTCCGGTCTACGACCGGTTCCACCATGACGACGACCACGACGGAAGCTGAGCCGTGAACGAGATCGAGGACGCGATCGAGCGGGCCGACCGGGAGTCGTTCACCAAGGCACCGCCCAAAACCCTCAAGGGCCAGATCGGCTTCCTGCTCAGGCAGCTCGGCAGCGCGAAGGCCGTCGCGCAGGAGATCGGGGTCACCGCCGACTCCGTCAACCGCTACCGGCGCGGCGCCCGCAAGCACGCCCGCGCCGACATCGCCGCCAAGATCGACAACGCGGTACGGCAGCGGTGGCAACCGCTGGTGCGCAAACGCCGGCAGAAGAAGGCGGCCACCAGCACCGGGATCACGGTGGAGACCCGGGCCCGGTTCGGCTACACCGCGCCCATCGGCACGACCGACGACGGACGGTTCCGGCGACTGACCGTGCACCTCCCCCCGCAGTACGCACAACGGCTCTTCGACGCCCGCGATGCCGGAGCCGGCGACCAGCAGATGCGCGGAATCATCGCCGAAGGATTCAAGGAAGTCTATTTCCAGGACGGCGGCCATCGCGCCATGGGACTGTCCGACGTGGCCATCAACGACATCGACTACCTGGATCTCGACTACTGAATTCCGGGGTCCTTCTGGCGAGCGTCAACTACCCGTGTGCCGAGGCGTGATAGTTGTCACCAGGGCAGGCATGGTGTCACCAAGGCCGCCGGGCGCGGCGCGCCGGGTGTGACTGACCGCCGCAGTTGGCCCGTGAGCGGTCTGGCTGCAGCCCGGGGTTCGCGTCGGGAGGGCGCCGCATGCGGGGCACCCTCCCGACTGTCAGCAGGGTGCGATGGAATGGCCGCGTGACCGTACATGATGTGGCCCGAGCGCTCCCGGGTATCGAGGAACTGCGCAACCACTGCCGAGGGCTCGCAATGTTGGACGCCGTGCTCAGCCCGGAATGGGACGCGCGGTTCTACTCATACGACGCCCACTGGGGTGACGGCGAGCAGATGGCATCGATGCGGGACGGCATCGGCGGGGAGTACTCGATCGTCTTCTCAGCCGCCGGGGCCTATGTCCGTGGCTTCGACCACGAGTCGCCTATGAGTCCCTGGGCTCGCATGGACGTGCCCACGGTATGGCCGGGCGTGGTCGACGACGTGCCGGAGATCTTCCGCCCGTACGTCACGGAGCCCGCTTTCTGCGACGAGCACGGCATCTGCACCATCACCTGCTGCCTATGGCGCCGGGCGACAGACCCGGTCTGGCGAACTGGCGCCATCGCCTTCCCCGAGAAGGGGGACAGTGCCCCGGACGGTGCCGACATCCTCTTCGAGCTCCTCGTCGACCGTACGCCGGAGGCCTACGCCAAGTGGGCGTCTGACTACTACGAGATTTCCATCGACGTTGAGGCCGTCCGCCACGTCCTGGCCGGGCACCCGCTGACTGCGAAAATCCTCGCCGCGGTCAACCCAGACGTCGAGCTCTCCGACCTGGCCGAGGACATTGTAGAAATCGGCTACTTGACTTGAGGGCCGAGGCCTCGATCCCTTCCGGGGTTAGCCACTTGATCCAACCAGCCGCCGGGTGACTGAGCACGCACACGGCCGGACGCGCCATCCGTGGCGCTCAGTCACACTGGGCTGACTTGTGAAGGCTGCTGTGCAGCTCAGGCGTCCGGGTGGAGTACCGGTGACACTCACCGTGCTTCGCGTGCTGTCGGTGACAGGTAGCGCGCCGATCTGGTGACAACCACTGTGCTTTGCGCGATCGAAACCGCAGGTCAGTGGAGGGCGACGGTGACAACTGCCGTGCCTCGGCACAACCCGTTGCGACCCGCGGCCCGATGCGGCCGGCGCCAGGTCGCTGCAGCCGACGCGAGGCCCACGCCTGGGCGGTCGACGGCTTAACCTGGGTATATGGGTGCGAATGCACACAGTGAACATCCGGCCGGCGCGGAACATGGCCGTGGTGACGTGCGCGGGGCGATGGTTGCGATCGCCGACGGACGTGGCTGTATCGCGTTCTGCAGTGAGGGCGCCGGCGTTCTGCTCGGATGGACTTCGCAGGAGATGGTCGGCCGGCCGGCGAGCAGCGTGTTCACGTCCGCGATTTCGGAGGCCCTTGCGCCGGATGCCGGTGAATGGCTGGGGGAGATGGTTCTCCGCAACCGTGACGGCCGTCCCGTTCCGGCTACCGTGCGTGTGGTACCGGTCCCGGCCGAACGGCAGTGGATCATCCTGGCCGCCTCCCATCGGGAGGTGCACACAGCTGAAGAGGCTCTGGCCCAGTGCGATCTTCCCGTGGCCCTGTTCGACACCGCATTGCAGCTGGTCTGTGCCAGCTGCGGCCTGGCGGACGTCACCGGCCTGGACGGCGGTGACCTGCCCGGTCGGCACGTCGGAGACCTGCCGGTGCACCCGGAGGACGGTGTGGACATCGAGGGCCGGCTGCGGCGTGTTGCGACCGTGGGCGAGCCTGAATCCTTCCTGGCTCGCTTCACCGGTGATCGTTCCGTCTCCCAGCGGCTCTGGACCACCACCCTCACGGCGCTCCGCGACCATGCGGGTCGGATAGACCACGTCCAGCTCGTCGCAGTGGACGCCACCGAGCAGCGGCAGGCCCGGGACCGGCTCGCGGTGCTCAACGAAGTCAGTGCAACGGTGGGAACCAGCCTGGACGTGGAGCGCACCGCGCAGGAGATGGCCGACGTCGTCGTGAGGGATCTCGCCGACTTCGTCACCGTCGACCTGCTCGACCATCTCCGCGGTGACGCCAGCGACGACATGTCCAGCCAGCTGGCGCTCAAGCGCGTGGGGCAGGCATCCGTACTTCCGGGCGCGCCCGAGGCCACGGTCGCGCTGGGGCAAGTCGCCTGGTACTCCGGTTCCTCGCCCCTCTCCCGCTGCCTTGCCTCCGGGCTTCCCGCGATCTTCCAGACGGTGAAGGCCACGATGCCGGACTGGGAAGCCAGTGACCCGGCATGGGCGGAGTCGGCTCGCTGCTTCGGCGTGCACTCGGTGATGGTGGTGCCGCTGCGTGCGCGCGGGAGCACGCTCGGAGTCGCGGTCATGGCCCGCCACCGCAGAGCGGACCCCTTTCAGGACGACGACCTGCTTCTCGCGGACGAGATCGCCGCACGCACCGGGACCAGCATCGACAACGCCCAGCGGTACCGCGACGCGCACAGTACCGCGCTCGCCCTTCAGCAAGGCCTCCTCCCGCAGCCACCGCCGCACCAGGAAGCCGTGGACCTCGCCTGCCGCTACCTTCCCGCTGCCGTGGAAGCGGGGGTGGGCGGGGACTGGTTCGACGTGATCCCGCTGCCGGGAGCCAGGGTTGCCCTGATCATGGGTGACGTCGTCGGACACGGCCTGCATGCCGCGGTCACCATGGGACGTCTGCGTACGGCCGTACGCACTCTGGCCGACGTGGACCTGCCCCCCGACGAGCTGCTCACCCACCTCGACGACCTTGTCAGCCGCCTGGGAGCCACAGCCGACCGCGCGACTCTCGGCGAGGGAATGGTGGCCACCTGCCTCTACGCCGTCTACGACGCCACCACCGGCGATCTGGCCCTGGCCAGCGCCGGTCAGCCGCTTCCCGTGACCGCCGTCCCAGGATCGCCGGCGCAGCAGATGGGCTTTCCCGTCGGTCCGCCGCTCGGTGTGGGTGGAATACCTTTCGAAGTGACAGAGGTACACATGGGCCACGGCAGTCTGCTCGCCATGTACACCGACGGTCTGGTCTCCTCCCGGAAAGGGCCGGGAGACAGAATGCGACGACTGCTCGACGCCCTGTCCCAGCCCGGGGCCTCCGTGGACGCGACCTGCGACAGCGTGATGCGCCACATGCCCGACCACCTGGACGACGACATCGCCCTGCTGCTGGTACGAACGCGGACGCTGCCCGCCGCCAACGTCGCCACGCTCGAGATCCAGGCGGATCCCGCCGTCGTCGCCTGCGCTCGCCTGTGGGCGAGCCGCCACCTGGAACAGTGGTCCCTCCAGGACCATGCCTTCACCACCGAGCTGATCGTCAGCGAACTGCTCACCAACGCCATCCGCTACGCCACCGCACCCATCAGACTCCGGCTCATCCGCACCACAAGCCTGACCTGCGAAGTGTGGGACGCCAGTAACACCGCCCCTCACCTGCGCCGCGCCCGCATCTTCGACGAAGGGGGACGCGGCCTGATGCTCGTGGCGCAGCTCGCGCACCAATGGGGGACACGCCAGAGCTCCGCCGGGAAGGTCATCTGGGCCCAGATCACTCCCCCTGCCACGGCGATGGCATCCCCGGCAGGTGCGTGATCGTCGCAGGGGCAACCCTCCGGGTGACGGCGCCCGACGCGAGGCCGGCTGTCCTGCGGCTTCGCCGCTCGCCGCTCCCGCGTCCTTGGACGGCAGCCTCCAGCCGGCGTGCCCTGGTCAGTGAGAAGGCCAGGGGGTGGTGGCCGTGTCCGCGGACAGACCGTGGGCGGTCAGCAAGTGGACCGTGCCGCCTTCGAGCACGTAGTACAGGCCCACCACTGCCGTCTGTCCGGCCGCGACCCGGGCAGCCACCACCGGGGAACGCTCCAGCAGCAGGTCGACGGTCTGCCGGACATGCTCCGAGATGACCTCGCGGTCCTTGGTCACACCGGCGTCGGTGGCGGCCAGCACGCTGGGCATCACCCGTTCGATCAGATCGGCGACGTACCCCGGCGTGGGGGATTCGACCCCGGCCACCACGGCACGTGTCGCAGCGATTGCGCCGCACTCGTCGTGGCCCAGGACCACCAGGAGGGGACATCCCAGGATTTCGATCCCGTACTCGATGCTGCCCAGCACTTCCGGTCCCACCACGTGGCCCGAGGTGCGCACCACGAACAGGTCCCCCAGACCCCGGTCAAAGATGATCTCGGCCGCCAGCCGAGAATCCGAACAACCGAACATGACCGCGAACGGGCGCTGGACGGGAGCTATCGCGCTGCGCCGGGCGGCGTCCTGGTTCGGGTGCTGCGGGATACCCGAAGCGAACCGCCGGTTGCCACTCAGCAGTACCTCGAAGGCCTGCGACGGCGTCGGCATCCCAGGATCGGCCATACCTTCAGCCTACGTCCGGGGCAGGTTCCCCGCCCGTGCCCATGAGCTACGCGTCCGCGTAGGTGTTGGCCACGGCGACCCCCGCCAGGCGCGTCACCATCGCATCGGTGATGCCGTGCTCGTCGAGGCGGTCCTGCACTGAGGTGTCCCTGGTCTCCTCCGCCTCAGGCTCCGGGGCCGCGGGCTCCTCCGTCTGGGGTTCCACGACCTCGTCGGGGACGCTGGTGGATGAGGAGTCGCTGCCGCATCCGGTGAGCAGGAATGTGCCGGCGACCAGGGCGGCCAGGGCGAGATGCCTCATGTGAGAAGCCCTCACCTCTGTTTGTTGTGACGGTCGATGGCGGTGGAGAAGGTGTTCACCAGGTCGCCGTGCATCCGGTAGCCCTTCACCTTCCCGAAGCCCGGTCCCTGCGACTGGATCGGCTCCTGCATGCCGACCGGCCACCAGCCCTCGCGGACGCCGCGTTCCAAGACGCGCTTGAGCGCGCCGGAGTGGCCCCGGAGACTGCCGCCTTCGTGGCGGAGGTCGTCGTCGCTGACGAATCCGTCGCCTTCGACTGCGCCCCTGACGATGTCCTGGGCTCGGCGAGGGAGGGTGCGGTAATACTGCTGGGCACGTTCGACGGTCCAGGTGCTGTCGACCTGGACGTGGTCGGCGTGCTGTCGGAGGAGTGCGAGGAGCTGGTCCTGGAAGTCGGCGGTGGGATCGGTCACCGTGACGGTGATGCGCAAGATTCCTCCCGTAGCAATAGACGAGGTTCTAACGAGAAGAATAGCGGGCTGCCGTTTTGCGTCAGGCTCGTGCCGAGGAGACCAGTCACTGCATCTACGCGGGCGCCGACGGCTCCAACGGCCCCACCGCCGACTCCACACGCATCGGCCAGGACCCCGTCGGCATCTCCGCCAGCACCGCCGCGCCGGGAAGAGCACCGGATCCGCCCCCGGCCCCGCGGACACACCGATTGGTCGGCTACCGCTGGTCGAACCGTTGCCGGGTCTCGCTGTCGGCCGGCAGGAACGTCTCCAGGTGCAGCCCTTCCAAGGCGGTATCAGTGGCGGTGCTGAGGGTCGCGGAAGTGCTGAAGAAGCGGAGCGGGTTACCGTCGACATCGATTTCGAGGGTGATCACGGGCCCTGTGCCGAGGGTGGAGGCAGCGGGTCTGCCGACGTATCCGGCGATCTCCGCGGCAAGCTCGTGGTGGCGCTGGTCATGGGTGCGCTCGGCACGGTGCCTCACTTGTTGCAGCAGGTGGCTTCCCCACTCCGCGAGGTTGCCGATCCGGCGGGCGAGTCCGTCGGGATGGAGGCAGACCCGGACCACGTTGACCGGCGGCTCCAGCAACTCCGGCGCGCAACCGGCCATCAGCTGATCCACGGCGGCGTTGGCGTCGATGATGTCCCAGTACTCGTCCAACAGCAGCGCAGGGTAGGGCAGGTGGGCGTCGAGAAGCCGGCGCAGACCCTCCATCACGAGCGCGATCGGTGCGTCGTCCCATTGGTGATCCTGATAGCGCGGCGCGTAGCCGGCGGCCAGCAGGAGCCGATTGCGCTCCCGCAACGGCACATCAAGGTTGTCGGAGAGACGCATGAGCATCTCCGCTGTCGGGTGCGCCTTGCCTGTCTCCACCCGGCTGAGATGACGGGTGGAGACCCGCGATCGGTTGGACAACTCCTGCTGACTGAAGCGGCGCCGTTCACGCCAGGTCCGCAACAGCACACCGACTGGGGAGACTTCCACTGCAACGCTCATGCCCATGACGATAGGGGAGCCTGTCCGGGTGGCCATGACCTGTGAGGTCATGGCTCTGCCGACCGGAGCCGGGCCAGGATGCTGGACATCAGCCGATCGAAACGAGCGGGAGAGAACCGATCATGAAGACTGTCGTTCAGCAGTACCTGGCCACGTGGAACGCGACCGGCGACGAGCGTCCGGCCCTGCTCTCCGAGTACTGGTCGCCCACGGCGACCTACACCGACCCGATGGCAGAGGTCTCCGGCCACGACGGGATCACGGCGGTCGTCGACGGCGTCCAGGCGCAGTTCCCCGGGTTCGTCTTCACCCAGGTCGGCGAGATCGACGCCCACCACCGCCAGGTGCGCTTCCGCTGGGGCCTCGGCCCGGAGGGTGCCGAGCCGCTGGTGATCGGATTCGACGTCCTGGTACTGGACGAGTCGGGCCGGATCCAGGACGTACGCGGTTTCCTGGACAAAGTGCCGGCATAACGGCGCGCCGCCCGCGAGTGACCGGGCACCTGGAGCTGCCTTCACCCTGACTCGCCGGGCCGTTCGCGGAGGTCCACCTGATCCGGGACGGCCCTTCGGGTCAGTGCACGGTCGGGTGATGAGAGCGGGTAAGAGGGGGGCGACACCAGTGGTGTCGCCCCCCTCTTACCCGTCTGTCGGATTCAGTTCTCCGGCCCGGAGGGTGGTTGGACGTGGGATCGTGCCAGACGCCGCAGGCGGGCAGCATCCCTTTCCTGGCCCTTCCGGAGAAGGTAGTTGAGCAGCTGGAAGAAGCTGTCGTCGCTGGTGATCTTCGTGTTGAGAATCAACGCGAGGGAACCGGGCTCGTCGTAGGGCAACCTACGTGGTTTCTGCTGTCCGTCGGCGGGGGAGTCGGTTCGCGGCTCTGGAACCACTTCGGCGGTGGTCGGGGATGTGCCTGAGTGCTCGTTGACGCTGTGCGGTTGGGGCGTGCTCTGAACCGGCCCCTCTATTACGTCGTAATAGCCCGTGGTCGCATCGGTCTGGGTGGGCGCACCGTTCGGCTTGCCGCGACGCTTCGCCCTCTTCGCTTCCTCCTTGAGGGCTCGGTCCTGCTTGAGCCTTTCCAGTGCTTGTTCCTGCTCAGCGGCCGGCTTGTTGCCGACCGCCCGCAGGAGGTCGATGGGCTCGTCGCTCAGGCGTGCTTGGAGGGCCGGCGTGAGGTTGAGCAGCGCAAGTCGCTGCGACACCCACCCCTGTGACCGGTGGAGCCGCTTCGCGAGAGCGGTCTGGCTCCCGTGGATGGCCAGGAGGCGCTGGAGCGCCTTCGCTTCGTCGAGTTCCGCGAGTTCCTGTCGGTGGATGTTGGCGACGAGTGCCGATTCGAGGAGTTCCTCGGAGTTGGCGCCCTGGTCGTCGCTCACCATGACCTTGACGGCCGGCAGGTGCGCTTCTCGAGCGGCAGCGAGCCTGCTGTTTCCGTCGATGGCGACGTGAGTGGTGTCGGCTTCGAGGTCGCCTTCGCGGTCAGGGTTGACTGCGAGGTACGCGTCCCGGTTCATGACCGTGATCGCTTGCTTCTGCCCGTGGGTCTTCAGGCTCCCGGCGAGATCGCTCAGGTCACCGAGACTGGTACGGGGGTTGTCCGGATTGAGGCTGATCCGATGCGGCGGTAGCTCCGTAGGAGGCGCAACGGCATCGGTGGGCACGCCGGTTGCTGCCGCGACGGCCTTTCGCCGTGCACTGATGCCGCTTCCGCCGAAGCGGCCGGCTCCGAGCTGGCTGGCCTTGCTCATGCGATCTCCCGTGCGAGGGCGCGCATGCCGATCGCCTGCTGTGACTTGGGGGCGTAGGCCAGGAGAGGCCGCTTCATGCGTACTGCTTCCTTCTGTTCCTTGAGGTCGCCGATCAGCCCGACGACTCGCGGATCCTTTATGTCCACCCACCCCTGCAGAGAAGAGGTGGCGATGAATCCGCGGCGTGAGTCGTAGAGGTTCACGACGATGCCGAGGTATTCGATGTCGATCTGGAGGTCACCGCGCAGGTCATCGATCTGCGCGGTGAGGAGTCCGTAGGCGTCGGCCGAACTGTCCTCGGCCTGGACGACGATGAGGGCGCCGGACTGTCCGGGGGCTTCCCCGTCACGTCGGCGGCCGTAGTAGGCCGCGGCGTCCATGCTGAGGCCGAGGCTGGGCGGGCAGTCGACGAGGATCACGTCGTAGTCGGCTTCGAGCGGTGTGAGCGCACGTTCCAGAGCCGCTTCCCTGGCGCGTACGGCGGAGAGCCGGACGTCGAGCAGGAAGGCGTCGTTACAGGCGGGGAGGAGGTGCAGTCGCCCGCCGAATGCCTCGTCCTCGATCTCCACGATGAGGTCGCGGAGATCTCCCTTGGGGTCGCCGGCCATGTGGTTGGTGAGGCTGTCACCCGTCATCGGGAGCGGGTCGGCGCCGAGTTGGTTGGTCAGGTGGCACTGCGGATCGAAGTCGACCAGCAGCACTCGCAGGCCCAGACCGGGGAGCCTCTCGATGTCGAGCGGGTCCTCAGCCACCGGTTCGTCGCTGGGCTGGATGTCGCTGGCCCGCAGTGCCTTGGTGAGTGCCTTGGCAACGCGTACGGCGTGCAGCTCGTCCGGGGCTTCGGCGAGCGCCTCGCCGAGGCCGGCCGTGATCGCGGTCTTTCCGACGCCGCCCTTCTGGTTGCAGACGATGATGCGGCGGGTGATCTCCGGCCTCACGACATCGGGGGCCGGGTGGGAGTCGAGCCAAAGCTGAACTGCCTGGGCCAGCCCCTGGATACGTGAGACCTTACGGTCGGCAGCCACCTCTTCGAAGGCGCCCCACTCCCCGGGCGGAAGGAAGGTGGAAAAGGACTCGGCGCCCGAGGTGTCCACGGCGCCGGGCGCAGAGGCGAGGCTGCACCAGTCCTTGAGCCCCTGCTCCACGGCCACTTGCATCTCGAGACCGTGTTGCACGGCTCTGAGCTTGAGGTTCTGCTTGAGCCAGGCCGGCAGTTTGGAGACGACCTTCTCGCGGTCGTTGGGTGTGGGCGACGAAGTCATGGAGACACCTTACTAACGTTCAAGATCTATTACAGCCTTGACACGTTAGTAAGCAGACCCATCATGCCAGTTGGCGGTGCGGGCTATTACGTCGTAATAGCCCGCACCGCACGGCCCGGAACCCCGCTGGCAGCCCGCCAGGGTCTCAACTACGCGATCAGACAATGCCGTTGCTGTACTGCTGATCCGTCGCTCCGCACCACACTGAGGCAACGACGGCGCCGTAATCCGCCGGCGGCGCGCGAAGGTCACCACCACGGTGGCCAGGATGACCAACGCGAGCACCGTACCGACGCCGCGCACGCCGTCCCCGGGGGCTGCCACCCGGGGGGGGCCGCTCCGGCTCTCCCGGCCGACCAGACTTCCCGGCACACTGCCTTGACCCTCGGCCCAGGTCACGTCAAGGCGGTGTCAAGGTAATCGTGATCGGCGCAAAGGAGTTGCTAACGATCGCCCCGGCAGGCTCGCCGAAGGGCTTCCCTGAGGAGAGAGCACATTGCTCACAGGGCGGTTGATCGAGTGAGCGGAGCACGTCGGCGGCGATGAGTGACGTACGGCCTGGACGGCTGAAGGTCTACCTCGGGGCGGCCCCGGGTGTCGGCAAGACCTACCGGATGCTCGACGAGGGGCGGCGCCACGCTTCACGCGGGGAGGACGTGGTGATCGGCCTGGTGGAGTGCCATGGGCGCCGACACACGGAGGCGATGATCGACGGCCTGGAGGTCGTCCCGCGTACCGCCTGCACCTACCGCGGCGGGGGCTTCGAGGAGATGGACCTGGCCGCTGTGCTGGCCCGGCGCCCGCAAGTGGCCGTCGTGGACGAGCTCGCACACAGCAACGTGCCCGGCGCCGGCCGCAATCCCAAGCGCTGGCAGGACATCGCCGCCCTGCTCGAATCCGGCATCGACGTGATCACCACGCTGAACATCCAGCACCTGGAGTCCCTCAACGACGTCGTCGAGAAGATCACGAACGTCCCTCAGCACGAAACCGTGCCGGACGACATCGTCCGGCGGGCCTGGCAGATCGAGCTGGTGGACATGCCGCCCGAAGGACTGCGGCGACGCCTGGCACACGGCAACATCTACCCGCCCGAGAAGATCGACGCGGCCCTCGCGAACTACTTCCGCCCGGGCAATCTGACAGCGCTGCGGCAGTTGGCGCTGCTGTGGGTGGCCGACCGGATGGACGAGGCGCTGCAGGAGTACCGCTCGCAGCACGGCATCGGCGGGGTGTGGGAGACCCGGGAGCGGGTCGTCGTCGCGCTGACCGGCGGCCCGGAGGGCGACACCCTGGTGCGGCGGGCCGCCCGGATCGCCGACCGATCGGCGGGCGGCGACCTGCTCGCCGTACACGTGGCCCGCAGCGACAGCCTGGCCGGCGGTGTCTCCGCAGCCTCGCTCGCACGGCAGCGCCGGCTGGTGGAGGACCTGGGCGGCAGCTATCACTCGGTGGTCGGCGACGACGTGGCCACGGCCCTGGTGGAGTTCGCGCGCGCCGAGAACGCCACCCAGCTGGTGCTGGGTACCAGCCGGCGGGGACGTCTGGCGCGCTTCGTGACAGGCCCTGGAACCGGGGAGACGGTGACCGAACTGTCCGAGGACATCGACGTCCACCGGGTCACCCACGAGCGAGCCGGGCGCGGCACGCTGCTGCCGTCGAGGCGCCGCACCCTGTCCACGGCCCGGTTGATCGCCGGCCCTGTGGCCGGGCTGGTGCTTCCGGTGCTGCTCACAGTGGTGCTCGCCCGGGTGCGGGGGACGCTGGACCTGACCAGTGAGGTGCTGCTGTTCCTCCTCGCGGTCGTGGGCGTGGCCTGTACAGGCGGCGTCGCCTCGGCCGTGATCGCCTCGGTGACGGCGTCCCTGCTCCTGAACTACTGGTTCCTCCCACCCATCGGTGCCTTCACACTGAACAACCCCGACGCACTGCTGGCGCTGGCCGTGTTCGCGGTCGTCGCAGCCACCGTGGCTGCCGTCGTCGACCGCTCGCTACGGCTGTCCCGGCGCTCGGCACGGGCCACCGCCGAGGCCGAGACCATGTCCTCCTTGGCCGGCGCCATCGTGCGCGGTGAGGCGACGATTCCCGCCCTGCTGGAACGGACGCGCGAGACCTTCGGCATGGAGTCGGCGGAGCTGGCGGACGAGCCGCCCGGCACCGAGGGCGTCACCGTGGTGCCGGCCGGCCCGGGCGCGTACCTGGTGCTGCGGGGCCGCACCCTGTCCTCCTCCGAGCGGCGGGTGCTGGCCGCGTTCGCCGCGCACGTCGGCTCGGCGGTGGAGCGGACCCGCCTGGCGGAGGCAGCGGCCGAGGTGGAGCCGGTGAAGGCGGCCGACCGGATGCGTACGGCGCTGCTGCGGGCCGTCGGCCACGACCTGCGCACCCCGCTCGCGGCGGGCTGGGCCGCGGTCACCTCCTTGCGCAGCAACGACGTCGCGTTCTCCCCGGAGGACCGCGACGAGCTGCTCGCCACGGCGGACGAGTCCATGGCCAAGCTCGACCGGCTGGTGGAGAACCTCCTCGACCTCAGCCGCCTGGAGGCCGGCGTCCTCACCCTGAACCTGCGTCCGACATCCCTGGAGGAGGTCCTGCCCATGGCACTGGCGGACGTCCCCGCTGTCGACGTGGCGGACACGGAGGCGATCCCGGCGGTGCTGGCCGACCCGCCCCTGTTGGAAAGGGTGATCGCCAACCTCGCCGGCAACGCCGCCCGCCACACTCCACCCAGCAAGAACGTCCTGGTCACCGCCAGCGCGCTGGCGGGCCGGATCGAGCTGCGCGTCGTGGACCGAGGGCCGGGTCTTCCGCAGACCGGCCGAGAGCGGATCTTCGAACCGTTCCAGCGGCTCGGCGACACCGACAACACCACCGGCCTCGGACTCGCTCTCGCCCGCGGTCTGACGGAGGCCATGAACGGCACCCTCACCCCTGAGGACACCCCCGGCGGCGGCCTGACCATGGTCGTCTCGCTGCCCTTCATCGAGCAGACGGTGGATGCGCAACCGTCCGAGCGCCACACAGGAGGTGCGTGATGAGCACGCACCCGCACTGCGAGCCCGGCTGGTGGCCGTGACCCTGGCAGACCAGAGGGGGGCCGCACTGGACACATCGGGACCTGTGCGCGGGTGACGAGGCCGGGCACGGAGGGAGGGGACTACTCCAGTCCGGACGCCTTGAACACGGCCCACGCACTCTCGCGGTCGACGCGGGCCGAGAGCCGGGTCAACGCGGTCCGCCCGCACAGCAGCAGGCCGTCGGCCGCCGCCTTCCGGGTGGCCGCCTCCAGCCGGAACCAGAGCTCAGGGTTGCGCACGAGCACCTCGGGGTCGATCTGGACGCGCGCGCCGAACACGTCGCGCAGCAGGAGTCGTTGGGACACACCCTCGAGGATGCGCACGGACACCAGCGCGTCGGTCCGGACCCGGCGCTCCCGCAGCAGCAGGCGCGAGGCCAGCCAGTCCTCACCGGCCGAGACCCGAGCGGGGCACAGCACGAGGAACAGCCACAGAGCGAGCGCGAGCCACAACAGGCCGCGCCAGAGCGTGAATCGGCCCGAGCCCCAGTCGACGAGCAGGAGCAGAGCAAGGAACACGCCTGCACACCGGACGGCATCCTTCACCTCCCGCCCCCAACGGCGGTCGTGCACCGCGTCTCCGGACGATTCTCTGCGAGCACCGGCCCGTGACCTGTGTGCCCTCTCACGGCGTCCCATGCGGGTGACGGTAGGGACGCGAAGGCTCTGATCAGCTCATCTTGATGCGACTCTGGCGCATATCAAACGGTTCTTTGCGCGGCTCATCCGGTTCTCCGTGACACTGATCGGACTTCGCCGCCGGCGGGATCCCGCATTCGTCAAGATGTCATCAAGTTCAGTCGGATCAGCGCGAAGATGCCGCAAGGAACGCCGGACGAGGGCGGAAACGGTCACAACCTGAGTGCACCGCGCAGAACACAGTCCCCCTGCGCGGGTCTCGCCGAAGGAGCACGCGCTTATGTCCGTCCTGACCGCCGAGCCCGGTGCGACCCCCGCCGACGAAGAACCACCCGATACCGGCGAACGGCACCGCCTGACCGCCGTGACGGGCCTGGCCGCGCTGTCGCTGGACGCGATGGCGTCGGTGGCTTACGGCCCGGAGGCGATCGTGCTGGTGCTCGCCGGTGCGGGAGCCCACGGCCTCGGTGCCACGGTGCCGGTGACGCTGGCCATCGCCGCACTCCTGGCGGTACTGGTGGCCTCCTACCGGCAGGTGATCGCCGCCTTCCCGGACGGCGGCGGCTCCTACGCCGTGGCCAAGACCCACCTGGGGGCGCGCACGAGCCTGGTGGCCGCCGCCTCGCTGGTGCTGGACTACGTCCTCAACGTCGCGGTCGCGGTGACCGCGGGCGTGGCGGCCCTGACCTCCGCCCTCCCCGGCCTCTACGACGACCGGCTGTGGCTGTGCCTGGCGGTCCTCGCGCTGATCACGGCCGTCAACCTGCGCGGGATCGCGGAGTCCGCCAAGGCGTTCATCGTGCCGACGGTCGTCTTCGTCGGAGCCATCTTCGTGCTGATCACCGTGGGCCTCTTCCGATCGGCGCCGGTGAGCACGGTCGCAGCGGCCGGCCATGCCTCGGTCGTCGCGGACAACGCCTCCACCGTCGGCGCGCTGCTGCTGCTGAAAGCCTTCGCCTCCGGATGCTCCGCGCTGACCGGCGTGGAGGCCATCGCGAACGCGGTTCCGTCCTTCCGGGTGCCGCGCGTGAAGCGGGCCCAGCGCGCGGAGGCCGCCCTCGGTACGGTCCTCGGTCTGATGCTGATCGGGCTGTCGGTGCTGATCGGCCGCTTCCATCTGCAGCCGGTCGAGGGCGTCACGGTCCTCGCCCAGCTCGCCGACGCCTCGCTGGGCCACAACTGGGCCTTCTACATCATCCAGTTCGCGACGATGATCCTGCTGGCGCTGTCGGCGAACACGTCCTTCGGCGGGCTGCCGGTGCTGCTGAAGCTGCTCGCCCGCGACAACTACGCGCCGCACGTGTTCGCGCTGAAGGCCGACCGCCAGGTCCACCGGCACGGAGTGCTGGCCCTCGCGCTGGTCTCGGCAGCGCTGCTGGTCTTCTCGGGCGGCGACACCAACACCCTGGTGCCACTGTTCGCCATCGGGGTGTTCGTCGGCTTCACGATCGCCCAGGTGGGCATGGTCCGGCACTGGCGCCTGCGGCGCGGGCGGGGCCGGCAGGGGAAGGCACTGCTCAACGGCTTCGGCGCGCTGCTCACCGGGGTCGCGACGGTCGTCGTCACCGCGAGCAAGTTCACCGACGGCGCCTGGCTGATCGTGGTCGCGCTGCCCCTGCTCGTGATCACCTTCGAGACCGTGCGCCGTGCCTACGACCGCATCGGCGAGCGGCTCGGCCTGGGCCGCATCCCCGAGACCCCGCACCGCGACCGTTCGCTCGTCATCGTGCCCGTGTCATCCCTGTCCCGGCTGACCTCCGAGGCCCTGACCGCGGCTTCCTCGCTCGGCGAAGAGGTCCGCGCGGTGACCGTGTGCTACCCGGACCCCGAGGACAGAGCCCACCTGCACGCACTGGAACGAGCCTGGGCGGAATGGGACCCGGGGGTGGAGCTGGTGCGGCTGGCGTGCACGCGGCGCAGCCTGGGGCGTCCGATCGCCGCGTACGTCCGTGAGGTGGCCGCCGCCGAGCCTGTCACGCGGGTCACCGTGCTGATCCCGGAGACCGAGCCGGAGCGCCTGTGGCAGCGCCTCCTGCAGAACCAGCGGGGCGCGGTCGTCGCACACGCCGTACGACGGGAGACGGACGCGGTCATCTGCCGGCTGCGGTTCCGGCTGCTCTGATGTCGGCGGTGGCCGGAGCCGAGCGGTCGGCCCCCGCCGCAGCAGGAAGACGTCTCTCGACCAGGCTCCAGAGCGCGGGCGGCCGGAGCAGCCAGACCTGCCGGCGGCCGCCGGTTCCTGAACCTCTCACGCATCGGGCGGCACGGTGTCGAACTCCCGCTCCAGGCGGCCGGTGTCCAGCCGCAGCCGCCAGGTGTTCCGGCGGTGCACCGCCGCCAGCGCCGCCTGGAGCGGCGACGGCGGCACCGCGAGGACAGGACAGGTGGCGCGGGCGAGACAGTAGCGGCTGACCGACGGCCACAACGCCCGGTGCAG
The DNA here is from genome assembly GCF_053596035.1 of Streptomyces sp. NPDC001781. NCBI lineage: Bacteria > Bacillati > Actinomycetota > Actinomycetes > Kitasatosporales > Streptomycetaceae > Streptomyces > Streptomyces sp. NPDC001781. The sequence goes on from NZ_JBSFFI010000014.1 coordinate 102,760, forward strand.
GCGGCCACGCTCTCCGGCGCCGACGACGAGGATGTCGTCCTCCCGGTCGGTGATCCGCACCAGCGCCGGCCCAGGGACGCCCCGGACGACGATTGCCTGTCCCGGCACCCCGGTGTCCGTACCGCCGAACACGTCACACAGCGCCTTGACCAGCCTTTCCCGTGCCAGTCGCTCCCACTCCGGAACCATGACGGTCGCGGCAGGAGACCTGCGTGCGGCCAGGTCGCCGCCGGGCGGCTCCCAGGCCAGCACGGGCCACAGCTGCGCCCCTCGGCGCCGGGCTTCGTCGGCCGCCCGCCCCAGGGCGGTGAGGCTGCCCAGCGAACCGCTCACTCCCACCACGACGCGGGCGGCTGAGGACGGGCGGTACTCGGACATCTCATTCACCGTTCTGCACACGCCGACGGAAGGGGCCACGGCCGGCGACTCTCGTGGGAACCGCTTCCATCTCACCCCGGCACCGCGGCGTTCGAACAGTCCGTACGCCCATTCTTGGCGTCCTTCTGACGACCCTTTCCCTGCTCTCTGGACTGGGGCGTCAGCGTCCCGTCAGGGTCGCCCCGAGCGTCGTCAGCATCCCGTCAGGGCATGCCCGGGACCCGCGGGCACCGGGCATAACGTCGACGGCGAGCCCCGGTCAGCCTCCCCGCGTCCGGGGCTGTCACACCCCCTCACTCCCTGCTTTTCCGGAGGCAGCACATGGCAGAACCTCTTTACGGCGAGGACCCCGAGCCATCCGATCGCTGCCCGGCCGGGCCCCTGTACGTCCCGGTCCGGCCGGGTCTCTGCGGATGTGCCGCCCGGCTCTTCCGAACGCCACTCGGCGAGCGGACCGCCGTCGGCTTCACCTCCGAGTGCTGGCTGACCGCCACCCTCGGCTCCGATCAGGCGTGGATCCGGCTCGCCGAGCCTGCCCTACGTGCCCTGACCGCTCCGCTCGGCGTCACCACCGTCACGGTGGACCCGCAGTTCACCGCCGCGGCACCCACACCGGTCTGCGATGTGATGCGCGCACCGCGGACCGCGAAGATCACCCGAGAGGGAAAACCACGATGACCACGGTTCACGAACCCATCCCGGCCGACAAGTTCACCGAACTGTCGGTGTGGCCGGCCTCGACCACCGAGCCCCCCCACGGAGATCTCACCGTCGGCGGCGTACCGCTCACCGAACTGGCCGACCGCTTCGGCACCCCCGTCTACGTCCTGGACGAGGCCGAGGTCCGCGACCGCTGCCGTACCTACCTCGACGCCTTCCCCGACGCGGAAGTCCTCTACGCCGCCAAAGCGTTCCTGTGTCGCGCCATGACCCACTGGATGGACGAGGAGGGTCTCGGCCTCGACGTCTGCTCGGCCGGCGAACTCGAACTCGCCGTCACCACCGGCTTCCCGCCCGAGCGGATCGTGCTGCACGGCAACGCCAAGTCCCCACGCGACCTGGACACCGCCCTGCGCCTCGGTGTCGGCCGGATCGTCATCGACAGCCCCTCGGAGATCGCGCGCCTGGCCGCCGCCGTCGGCCCGGACGGGCACCAGAAGGTGATGGTCCGGGTGGTACCCGGCATCAGCGTGGGCGGTCACGAGAAGATCCGCACCGGCACGGACGACCAGAAGTTCGGCCTGTCCGTCTCCAACGGCTACGCCCAGCACGCCATCGCCCGCATACTCGACCAGCCTCAGCTCGAACTCACAGCCCTGCACTGCCACTTGGGCTCGCAGATCACATCCGTCAAGCCGTACCTGGTCGCCGTACGCCGGATGGTCGGCCTGATGACCCGATTGCACGAGCGGCACGGCCTGATCCTGCCCGAACTCGACCTCGGCGGCGGCCACGGCATCGCCTACCGCCCCGGCGAGGCGGCCCTGGACCTGACGACCCTGGCCCGCAAGGTCCGCGCGGAACTCGCCGACGCCTGCGCCACCGCCGGACTTCCGGTACCCCGCCTGATCATCGAGCCGGGCAGGGCCATCGCTGGCCCGGCAGGGGTCGCCCTGTACCGCGTCCTGACCGTCAAACACTCGGGTGAGCACGTCTTCGTAGCCGTCGACGGCGGCATGAGCGACAACCCGCGCCCAGCCCTGTACGGCGAGCGGTACGCGCCGCGACTGGTGGGCCGGCGCAGCGCCGCGGCCTCCGCACGGGCCACCGTGGTCGGCCGCCACTGCGAGGCGGGTGACGTGCTGGCAGCGGACGTGGCACTCCCCGCTGACGTTCGCCCCGGTGATCTGCTGGCCGTACCGGTGTCCGGCGCTTACCACCTGTCCATGGCCTCCGGCTACAACCTGGTCTTCCGCCCTCCGGTGGCCGCCGTACGCGACGGTCACGCCCGCCTGCTGGTCCGACGGGAATCCCTGGAGGACATCCGGAGCCGCGACGTGGGCCTGTAGCCGGCACAGCCCTGAGCGCCCGGGCGGGCCGGTCCTCACTCCCTCGCCGGAAGACCCTGAGGACGACGAAGGGCCCAGGCACGCCGGCCGCGGTCGCGGATCAAGCAGTTCCCGTCGCAGCCGGGGATGTCCGGCAGTCGTGCGGCCGCGCGTGAACACGCCGCCGGTTCCGCCCTGTCGGATGCCTGTCGGTGATACGTCGGAGGCCCGTGGCAGCGTGGGCGCCGGGTTGCTCCGCCGGGAGCCGCCGCCGCACCTCACGGGAGTTCCCGCCATGTCCCAGATCCCTTCCGCAGCCGACCGCGTGTACCTGGTCACCGGAGGCAACGCGGGTATCGGATATTTCACCGCCGAGCAGCTGGCCGGTACCGGCGCCACAGTGGTGCTGGGCAGCCGGAGTGCCGAGCGGGCCGAGACCGCCATGCACGTGATCCGTGCGCGGGTGCCCGGTGCACGCGTACGGTCGGTGGGCCTGGACCTCGCCGACATCGGCTCGCTGCGGGAAACCGCGCAATCCCTGGAGGTGGACCACCTCGACGCGGTGGTCCACAATGCCGGCCTCCTCCGCGAAGGGCCGGAACGGAGCGAGACACGGGACGGCCACGAAGTGCATCTCGCGACGAACCACCTCGGGCACTTCGCGCTCACCCACTCGCTGCTGCCGCTGTTGGAGGCCGCGGCGAGCGCCCGCATCGTTACCGTCGGCAGCTTCGCCGCGAAGTCCGAGCGTCTCGACCTGGACGACCTGCAGTCCCGGGCCGGCTATCGGGCCAAGCGGGCCTACAGCCGGTCGAAGCTGGCCCAGATGTACTTCGGCCTGGAACTCGACCGCCGGCTGCGGGCCGCCGGCAGCACGGTGTCCAGCGTGGTGGTCCATCCAGGCGGTGCGCTGGACTCGCTCACCCCCTCGCGGCCACCGGTCCACGTACGCACGGCCGGGACAGCGGTGCGCGGGGCGGCTGCCGCACTTGTTCTCCAGGGCAAGCACGCGGGTGCCCGGCCCGCGGTCCGAGCGGTACTCGATCCCCGCATCGCCGGGGGAGAGCTGTGGGGCCCGCGGGTCCTGGGTCTGCGGGGCGGGCCGCACCGCGAGCGGCTGTGGGCTCAGCTCGAGGACGCCCAAACGGCACGTCGGCTGTGGGAGGCCAGTATGGAGCTGACCGGCGTTGCGCCCGCCGCCATGTGAAGCACACAACTCGCCTGTTCTGGCGTACGCAATCCGGCTGAGGCGGGGCATCGCCCGTTCCTGTGCTGCATGCGCAGCCGGAGGCGGCTGCCGACCAGTTCCATGCTCGTAGCTCCAGAACCCGACATCTCGTCACGCAGCCTCAGCAGCTGCCATCTCCGGGCCACAAGGCGCGTCTCTCTCCGCCTATGCACCCCGTACCCCAGGCAGTCGGGCGACTGCGGCTCAGTCGTTCAGGGGACAGCGTGGCTGGGGCTGGTGGTGGGCTGATGGAGGCACACGTGGCGGGTGCTTCGTCAGCCGCGGTCGCGTCGTGGCGTGCTTTCGCGGGCTGAGGAGCGGTGGCGACTGAGGTTTTTTGCCGACTGGTTGGAGCGGGCACTGATGAGGACGCCCGCCGGCGGGGCGTTCAGCCGTGTCAGGCGCGGCTGCTTTCCAGTGGCGGTTCGCGCGGTGGCCTCGATCGGTGACGGTGAGCCCTACTGCTAGAGAGGGCGCGGACCTCAGTGATGCCCTGACCTGCGCAAACTCTTTTCACGGCCGGATCCTGTGATCTGGCACCCAGTTCTCACCGCCGTTCACCCGGTTCCTGAGAGCAGGGCAGGCAGTTCCTGAGAACCCGGTACCCATGCTCAGGGAACCGTCACCACGCTTACAGGATCTGACCAGATTGACGTCACGTTCATCAGTAGGGCGTCTGGCTCAAGCGGATCGGCCGGTTTGCCGGATTGGTTTCAGGTTGAGCGACACGCTCTGGAGGCGTAGTTGATGGACTCCGTGTTCATGTACGTTAAGTTCATCTAGTCGGTCTGAGGCCGCAGGTCATGCGCATCAAGGCAATGCCCAGCTACGGAGGGCCCGTTGGGAGCACTACGGAGAATTGTTGATGCGGACACGGGCGAATCCATCCCATATGCGCCTTACGCCTTCTCCGGCGACCACATCCAGGTCGACAAGGCGAGAGTCGCAGCGATCACCGAGAGCAAGGACTTCACTCCGAGCCAGAAGTTCCTGGTGCTGTGGTGGATCGGCATCTCTCCCCAAGGCATGGCCCCGCTCAGGGCGACCGGCGCCGACATCGCCAAGAAGGTCGGGATGACCGCCGACGCCGTAGGCAAGATCAACCGCAAGCTGCTCAAGCGTCGCATCCTGATCGAGCGAGGTCGGATCGGCAATTACCGGCTTTACCGGATCAGCCCGTACATTGCCTTCCATGGGACCGGGATCGAGCAGCGGGAAGCGGTCAAGACCTGCAACCCGCCGGACATCCCCGGCTTCGACAACACGTCCCCTTCGTGGTTGGAGACCCAGTGAACAACGACGACAAGCGAAGGCTCCTGGACGTCCTCCACCGCACTGCTGGCATGACCGCCAACCAGCGCCTGGTCGTCATGCTTTACGCGATGCACCCCACGGACCGCGCCGGCGGCGTCATTGAGACCGGTGCCAATCTGGCCAAGCTCGTCGGCCTGTCTCCCACGGTGTTCTCCCGCACCCGGCGCCAGGTCGTGGAAGCCGGGTGGCTCGAAGAATCAGAGCGACTGGCGCACATCAGCTACTACCGGCTCAGCGAGAAGAGCACCGGCGAGGACGTCGTCGTACCTCTGCGCCGCGCGACCTGAGCAACCACAAAGCCGTGCTCATATACGTGAGGTCAATGAGTACCGACCCCTGCGGCGCTCCTCATTGACCTCACGTACATGAGCACCGGCTTCCAGCGAGCGGAACCGTCCGGGGCCCGTAGTGCGTCTGCGAGGGCGTCCAACGCCACATCTGGCGAAGGCGGTCCCGCGGCGATGAGGGCGACAGATGTGGCAGCGATTCCTCCGGGCGGCGGAGGCGGCAGTCGGTCACACCGTCAAGGCAGCGGCCGACCACGCGTTCGGGGGGCGCGGTCGGCCCGCTCGTGCCTCCGCCGGGCCCTCAGCCCGGCGTCAGGGTGCGGTGCAGGCGGTCTCGGGGATACGCCCGGCCGTGATGACGTCAAGGGGATGGCATGGCAGTGCGCTGCCATGCAGGGTTCCCCGGCAGGTGCACCATCACCTCGAGTCGTCTGCCGTCAGGACCGGCGGCACGCGGCTGCGCGAAACCGGCCGCCCTCGCTGTTCTGGAAACCGCTAGGCCGTTTCGTTCGGATCATCCGATCGTTGGTCTGGGTGTGCCGTTAAGCGACGCGCAGTGGGCGCGGATCGAGCCGTTGTTGCCGGACCGAACGCCCAGGCGGGGTGGGCGGTGGCGGGATCACCGTGAGGTGATCGACGCGATCGCGTGGAAGTTCCAGACCGGATCGCAATGGGTCCACCTGCCGGAGAAGTACGGGAACTGGCGCGGGGTCTACAACCGGTTGCGGATGTGGGCTGTCGACGGCACTTGGGAGCGGGTCTTCACCGCGTTGATGGCTCAAGCCGACGCCGACCAGGACTTGAACTGGGCGGTGGCAGTCGACTCCACGATCGTGCGCGCTCACCAGCACGCAGCCGGGGCCCGCAAAAAGGGGCCCCGGCCGGCGAGCCGCACGACCATGCCATCGGCCGGCTGGAGCACGGTCGTTCGGAAAGACCCAGATACGCGGACTCGCACACGCGTCAGCCGGCGGCCGCGACCGTCTCGGTGTCCCGGGGGCTCCTCTCGGCTGCGATCCGTGCGCCGCGGCCCTCGGTGACGTCCACGGAGGCGAGGACGGGGGGTACCACGAGGCTGGGCAGCACATACCGCAGCAGGCTGGACATCCTGGGCTCCAGGTCCTGGTAGTCCCAGACCGCCTGGGACATGGCCTGAATCCCGGCAAAGCTTCCCACGAGGATGTCGGCGGCCTCGGAGGGAACGACGTGGGGAAGCAGTTCCTCGTTCGCACGAGCCTCGTCGAGGAGCCTTCGGGCCGCCCCGGCCCAGTCCAGGCACGGGCCGCCGCGGTCGAGGCCGTGGGCCTGCCGATCGAGAGTGAGCCGCATACCGGCGCGGACCATCGGTTCGGTCTGCAGCCGGTGGGCGTGCAGCATCACGAACGGGGCGGCGTACGGCCGACGGGATGTCGGGGTACGCCGCCCCGCGGTGGGACGGGACGGGCCGGAGGCCCGGTTCGCGCTGCCTCGCCGGCTACTTCGGGTCGCTGTTGTACTTCGCGGTGGCCCAGAAGTAGCCGAGGACGGTGAGGCCGAGGCACCAGGCGACGGCGAGCCAGCCGTTGTTGCCGATCTCGGTGCCGAGCAGGAGACCGCGGAGGGTCTCGATGGCGGGGGTGAAGGGCTGGTACTCGGCGATGGGCTGGAACCAGCCCGGCATCGCGTCGACCGGGACGAAGGTGCTGGAGATCAGCGGCAGGAAGATCAGCGGCATGGCGTTGTTGCTGGCGGCCTCCGCGGTGGGGGAGATCAGGCCCATGCCGACCGCGATCCAGGTGAGTGCCAGGGCGAAGAGGATCAGGAGGCCGAAGGCGGCCAGCCATTCGAGGGGGGTGGCGTCGGTGGAGCGGAAGCCGATCGCGACGCCGACGGCGCCGACGAGGACCACGCCGGCGACCGACTGCAGGACGCTGCCGAGGACGTGGCCGACGAGGACCGAGGAGCGGTGGACCGCCATGGTGCGGAAGCGGGCGATGATGCCCTCGCTCATGTCGTTGGAGACGGAGACGGCTGTGCCGATGGTGGTGCTGCCGATGGTCATCAGCAGCAGACCGGGCACGAGGTAGGCGATGTAGTCGGCGCGGTTCCCGCCTCCGATGCCCGCGCTCATGGTGTCGCCGAAGATGTAGACGAAGAGCAGGAGCAGCATGATCGGTGTGAGCAGGAGGTTGAGGGTGAGGGAGGGGTAGCGCCGGGCGTGCAGGAGATTGCGGCGGAGCATCGTGGACGAGTCGCGCACGGCCAGGGACAGGGAGCTCATCGGACGGTTTCCTTCGGCTGGGCGGGGACGGTGGCGCCGGTGAGGGCGAAGAAGACGTCGTCGAGGTCGGGGGTGTGGACGGTGAGTTCGTCCGCCTCGATGCCGGCCAGGGTCAGCCGGTCGAGGACGGCGCGCAGGTCGCGCTGGGTCCCGTCGCTGGGGATCTGCAGCGACAGGGCCTCTTCGTCGCGGGTGACCTGGCCGAGGGCGTCGGCGGCGGTCCGGTAGGCGAGAGGGTCGGTGAAGCGCAGGCGGACGTGTCCGCCGGGGATGAGGCGCTTGAGTTCGGCGGCGGTGCCCTCGGCGACGATCCTTCCGCCGTTGAGGACCGCGATACGGTCGGCGAGCTGGTCGGCTTCCTCCAGGTACTGGGTGGTGAGGAAGACGGTGACGCCGCCGGAGACGAGTTCGCGGACGATCTGCCACATGTCGTGGCGGGAGCGGGGGTCGAGGCCGGTGGTGGGCTCGTCGAGGAAGATGATGCGGGGGCTGCCGACCAGGGTCATGGCGATGTCCAGGCGGCGCTTCATGCCGCCGGAGTAGGTGGAGGCCGGCTTCTTCGCCGCGTCGGCCAGGCGGAAGCGCTCCAGCAGCTCGGCGGCGACCCTGCGGCCCTCTGCCTTGGGCAGGTGGTGCAGGTCGGCCATGAGGAGCATGTTCTCCTCGCCGGTGATCAGGCCGTCGACGGCGGAGAACTGTCCTGTCACACCGATCGCGGCGCGCACCGTGTGCGCGTCGGCGGCGAGATCGTGACCGGCGATGCGTGCCTGGCCGCCGTCGGCGGTGATCAGGGTGGAGAGGATCTTCACGACGGTCGTCTTGCCCGCGCCGTTCGGGCCGAGCAGGGAGAAGACGGTTCCGGTGGGGACGGCCAGGTCGACACCGTCGAGGACGGTCTTGTCGCCGTAGGACTTGCGCAGGCCGTGCGCCGCGATCGCCAGGTCGGACATGGTGGTGTGCTCCTTGGGGGCTGCGGGGGCTACAGGCTGCGGGCGGTGATGTCGCCGGCGGTGGTCGTGGCGTGGATGGTGAGGTCGGGAGTGCCGGTGTTCTTCAGGGAGTTGGTGATTCGGCCGTGGGTGGTGGCGGCGTCGAGGGTCGCGGAGGCGGTGGGGGCGGCGCCGATGGTGAGGTTGCCGGCCTCGGTGTGCAGGGTGACGGTGCCCTGGACGGCTTCGGCGACGTGGATGTCGCCCTTGCGGGTGGAGATGTCGGCGGAGCCGTCGAGGCGGGTGACGGTGATGTCGCCGGCGAGGAGGGAGAGCCGGGCGTCACCGGTGTGGTCGAGGCTGACCGTGCCGTGGGCGCTGTCGTAGGTGACCTCGCCGAGGCGGCCGGTGGTGCGGAGGTCGGCGCTGGCGGTCGTGGCGCGCAGGGGGGAGCCGGTGGGGAGGTGGACGGTGACGCGGACGAATCCGGAGTTGCCCAGAAGGCGGTTCTTCGTCGGCTCGGCGGTGATGTGCAGTGTGCCGTCGCGGTGTTCGGCGGTGGTCCGTTCGGCGGCCTTCACGTCCCGGCTGCGGGAGGGGTCGGCGGGCTGGATCTCCACGGTGGTGTCGGTGCGGTCGGAGGCGGCGAAGCGGAGGTGGCCGGCCGGGACGTCCAGGACGACCGGGACCGGGGCGGGGGTGGCGAACGTCTGCATGGTGCTCTCCTCAGGTGCGGCGGGCTGCCGGACTGCTGTTTCCGACGAGTGAAACGCTACGTTGCGTTCAAGGTTCGGGCAATAAGGTTGTTGCGCATGAAAGATGAAAGTGCAGGTGAAGGCTATTAAATCGTTGCACCTGGCTGATACGTAACGCAATGAAGCGAACATCAATCGTTGCAATGTATTGATGATGAACGCTATGGCTCGATCCGCGGCGGCCCCGGGACGAGCCCGTCGTCCCGGGGCCTGTACCGCGGAGCGTCACCGGTCCTGGAGGAGCACTTCGTGCTCGCGCCGGGAGCCCGGGACCCCCGTGTCACCGCCGGCCGGCGGCTCAGCTTCTCGCCCTCGACGTCCAGGTCCGGCAGGACCCGGTCGAGCCGCTTCGGCAGCCACCAGATCCGGTTCGCGGATGATCCGGGTGACGGTACGCAGCTCACAGGTGACCGGTTCACCTCGGAGACGGCGCCGTTCGGGAACGATCTGTCCACGCTCCCGAACTTCCCGGCCGAGATCCGGGCCCCCGCCGGTACGCTGCCCGGCGTCTCGTCCTTCCAGCTCCACTTCGCCTACACGGCCCGTCGACGGGTCTGCCGACCAAGACGGAGCAGGCCGACCTGCTCCAGGCCATGCACGGCCGCGACAGCGAGGCGCCGGTGCCGGTGGTGGCACCGCGCACCCCGGCCGGTTTTTTCGAAGCGGCTCCGGAGGCGGCCCGGATCGCACTCACGTACCGCACCCCGGTGTTCCTGCTCTCCGGCGGCTACCTGGCCGACGGCTCCGAGCCCTGGCGCGTCCCGGACATGCGGGAACTGCCCGACCTGCGCCTCGATCCGCATCGTCAAGGGCAATCCGACCGCGAGGGTGGCGACCCCGGCCGCCCTCCTGATCGCGCGGCTCCGGCTCCAGCCCGAGGCGCGGGCCGCCCGGGCGCAGGCCGCACCGGAGACGCACGGACGGCCTCCGCGCCCGTCCGCCCCCCTTCACCGCTCCGGGCGCCTGGGCCACGTGATCCCCGCTTCGGCGGCTGGGATCCGCTGGCCCTCCCCGCCGTTCGGTGCGGTCTATCCGTGGGCGGGCGCCGGCGCTCCGGTGTCGTCCGGGGCCGCTTCGGGTTCCGTGTAGAGGACCTCGCGGGCCTGCTCCGCGGCGCGTGCGAGGCTCTCGGCGACGAAGTCGAGGAAGCGGGCGACGTTCTCCAGGCGGACGGCGGCCGGGGTGCCGGGGCCGAGGACGGCCACGCCCTGCCGGGTGACCTCGACCTGCTGGAAGAGGGACTGCACGCTGGCGGTCATCGACTGGTACCAGAGGTCGTCGTCGACCACGTAGCGCTCGCGGCGGCGCTCGTCCCGCTCCCTGCGGATCAGGGACTGGCTCTCCAGGAAGGCGATCGACTTGGAGATAGTCGCTGGGCTGACCTGCAGGCGCTGGGCGAGTTCGGACGCGGTCAGGCTGCCGGCGTCGGTCATGAGGATGGCCACCATCACACGCGCCATCATCTTGGGCATGCCCGACTGCATCATGACGGTGGTGAAGGACTCCTCGTACTCCCGGACCGCCTCGGCGTCCGCTCCCGGTCGCCGAACGGCCGGTTCCGGGCCGCGGGACGAGGTCGCCCTGCGCCGCTGAGTGCGCTGCTCCGTGGCGCGGTGTGCCAGGTCCGCGCGATACCCGACGGGGCCGCCGTTGCGCATCACCTCGCGCGTGATCGTCGACGTCGGCCGGCCGAGCCCCCTGGCGATCTCCGCGTAGGAAAGGCCGTCGCCCAGCCCCAGCGCGATCTGCTGACGGTCCTTCTGGGTGAGCCTGCCTCCCGGCATCAAGCCCTCCTTCACATCCCGGAAGCCCCCAGCGTAGCGTTCACCATCAGATCATTGCAATAACTATGGATCTCTCGTTGCGTTAAATCAAAGCCTGGTGCAACGATTTAGTGCGTTTCACTTGCTGCGACGTACGCCTTGCGCAATCGTTTGATTGCCGTGATTTCAAATGCAACGTAGCCTTTCCTCTAAGGGAAACAGGTGACCCTCGGGAGGACGCCATGCAGAGATTCGACACACCCGCTCCGATCGCGGCCGTCCTCGACGTCCCCGCGGGACGCGTCCAGGTCATCGCGGCCACCCGGACCGACACCGTGGTCGAGGTCCTGCCGATGAACGCCTCGAAGAACCGCGACGCGAAGGCCGCGGAAGCGGCGTCGGTCGAGTACCTAGACGGCGTCCTGCGGATCGGCGTCCCGGTGAAGACCCAGTACTTCGGCTCCTCCGGATCCGTCGAGGTGACGGTCAGGCTGCCCGCCGGATCCCGGATCGAGGGCAAGGCGGCCGCCACCGAGTTCCGGGGCGTCGGACGGCTCGGCGACGTGGTCTTCGACGGCGCGTACCAGCGGATCAAGATCGACGAAGCCGCGAGCGTCCACCTCACCGCGGTCGACGGCGCCGTCGAGGTCGGCCGCCTGGGCGGTCCCGCGCGGATCAGCACCCAGCGGGGCGACATCAAGATCGCCGAAGCCCTGCGCGGCACGGTCACCCTGAACACCCATCAGGGCGACATCTCGGTCGGCGCCGCCCACGGGGTCTCCGCCTCGCTGGACGCCGGCACCTCCCAGGGCCGCGTCAGCAACAGCCTGCGCAACGACGGCACACCCGTCCTCGACATCCACGCCACCACCTCACAGGGAGACATCACCGCCCGCAGCCTGTGAGAGACGCCCGGGAAACCGGCGGCCGCCGGCGGAGGCATGACTTCCGTCCGGTCTCCCCGCGACGTCCATCGAGAGGCGCGGGCGACAGCGGCCAGGCCGCGGGCGGGTTCCCCCTGCGACGGGCCGACGCGTCGTGAGTGACGGTCATTGCTCTGTGGTGGGATCCGGTCTCGGCGTGTAGCGTCGCTGGTGGATGCCATGTTCCCGCCCCCGCTCCGGCGTGGGCGGTTTGTTGTGCGCTGCGGGAACAGGGCGTCATTTCGGGTTCGCGCGGTGCGGGTCCGATTTCGACCGGAAGGCTCAGCATGACCAGCGGTACCGTGAAGTGGTTCAACGCCGAAAAGGGCTTCGGCTTCATCTCGCAGGACGGCGGCGGCCCGGACGTCTTCGCGCACTACTCCAACATCAACTCTTCCGGCTTCCGCGAGCTCCTCGAGGGCCAGCAGGTGACGTTCGACGTCACCCAGGGCCAGAAGGGCCCCCAGGCGGAGAACATCACCGTCGTCTGACCAACGCGTGGCGGCAGGTCCCGGCCACGCGTTGGGACCTGCCCTCCGGCCCGCGCCGCGGGTGCGACCGCAGGGCGGTGGAGCCCCCATGGGACTCGAATCCCATGCGGCTGATTCCACGCCCGTACGACGTCCTGCGGGCGTGGGCTCGGTCAGCTGCTCGGGGACGATGCCGGCCGCGAGGATGCGGCGGTTCGCCTCGGCTGGCAGCTGGTACCGGGTGGCGTCGTCCTGGCTCACGCGTCGTGCTCTGTGAGCTCGCGGAGCCGGGTGGCGTAGTCGGCGCGGACCCGGGCCACGGCCTGGACGTCGTCGGCCCGCAGGCCGCGTCGTTGCTGCTGGCAGGCGGTGCGCAGCCTCCGGTATTCGGCGACCGTGTCCTGCGCGTCCGGGCGGTGTTCGGCGTCGGCGATGAGACGGCTGTAGGCGCCCACCACACCGTTGATCGCTTCGATGGCCGCCTCGTAGGCCACGGACTGCTCCGAGGACCAGGTGTGCGGGGGCAGGTTTCCGATCACGGGTTCGTTCACTCCAACAACCTTCCGGTTCATTCCTGCCTGGCTCTCCTTGTTGTGCATGGTGAGTGCAGGTTCGCCGAACCCTGGCCAACTTCCCCGTCCCGGTGGGGCGTACGACGACTTGAACCAGCTCACCGCCCTCACCACCAGCCGCCACACCTACGCCGGCACCGACAGCTCCAACCGCATCGACCAGGGCCCCGCAGGCATCTCCACCACCGCCGTCGGCAGGAGCACCGGATTCGTCCGCGATCGGGCCCTCCACCCAACCCGACCCCCCGGGTCAAGAGCAGAACCTCTTTCTCCACGCGGGCGGCGACTCGGTCAAGCGGATCGATCCCACGGGGCTCTGGAGTTGGAAGAGCTTCGTTCTCTCAGGTGTCGCCGGGGCCGTCGCAGGCGCGGCGGGGTTGAGTGACTGGCGCCGTCACCGCGGGCACCGTCGGGTCGGCCGCCGGTCCTGCCGGAACAACCGTCGGTGTCGTGGGCGGCCGCGGCACCGGAGCAATCGTAGGCGGTTACGGCGGCCTGGCCCAGGAGCCGGTCACTTACCGCCCGAACCAAGCATTCTTCCGGAAGGGGGGACCACCATCGCAACGATCGTAGTAGTAGGTGTCCTTGTCGGAGCGGTCGCCGGCGTCGTGGCTGTGCTGGTCGTGAACCGTTCGAGCCGCAAGGCGCCGTAGCTGTCGTCGCACGCCCGCTGGGGATCACAGGACAGCCCTTGGATGTACTGCCGCGGCGGGTCAGCCCCACCGCTTCGCGCCCCGAGTCGGCGTGGCAGGTCTCGTCTTCGTTCGCACCCTCGACGAGCTGCGCATCCCCGGCCGCACAGTACCCAACGGCACCCGCATCATCATCCTGGCAGGGCAAGAGCCCCGTACCCGGTGGGGAAGCTGCCCGTCAGCTGCCGGCAGGACGTCTGTGGGTGGCCCGGGCAGCCGAACCCGCGGCCGCCCAGCGGCGGGCGGCCGATGGACCCTCCGGCCGAGCAGCACCGCGCGGATGCGGACCGGCGTCACGCCCATCCCCGTTGGGCAGTACCGCCAGACCGGTCGGGCATGGACCTGCGAGCAGTAACGGCCGGCGGAAGACGTGAGCGCCAGGCCGGGGGCCACCGTGCCGCATGCTCGGCAGGCGACGGGCATTGTCCACGGCGCCGGCGGACCGGGGTCAACCGAGCTACAGGGTCCGGCAGATCTCGCGGGCCCGGTTCAGATCCTTCTTCGCCGTCGCGTCGAAGCCGAAGACCAGGGCGTAGCGGTTCTGTGATCGGCGAATGGTCTGTGCGAGCTCCTTGTACTCGGGATCGCCCGCTGCCGCCGACGCGGAAAGCGCTCCGGCTGCCACATAACGGTTGATGGCGACATCGCCGGCAGCGCCCTTGGCCGTGTACTTCTCCGGGTCGAACCCGTCGAGCGCCTTGCACGCGGCACGCGCGTCTGCCGCTGCCCCGCCGGCAGGGGAGTCGGAGTCGGCGTTCATCGCCCATGCGGCGCCCATTCCCGCGGCGCCGAGCACGAGCCCGGCGACGAGGCAGAGCACCACGGTCTTCGTGCGGGTGCCGGGGTGCTCGTAGGAGGGCGAGGCGGGCGTGAGGGTGGAAGGCTGCTGTGGCTGCATCCGGCCAAAGGTAGCGCGACCGCCGACGGACCAGGCAGGCGCTCTACTTGCCGCTCCAGCGGCCTCCGGCGGCCAGACGGCTGGGCCTTCATGCCGAAGGCGACGGTCCTGACCCTCAGGACCCGGAGGCGGGACGGCGGGGGGATGGAATCGCGCCCAGGAGTTCCCACAGAGGAGTCGAGCCGGCGGCCCACCGGGCGAGCAGGTGGCGGTCGACGAGGTGGAGCCGCTGGGAGCGGGCGAAGACGACGGCTCTGTCCGTGAAGCGGCCGTTGGTCACCAGTACGACGACGTCACCGTTGTGGACGGGCCGGCCGGTGCCGTTGAGGACGTGCAGGTCCGGGGTTCCGACCGCGGAGCCGGCCAGTCCGGCCTTACGGTGCTTGCATTGGACCACCCACAGGCGGCCGAAAGGGTCCGTGGCCTTCACATCGGCGCCGTTGTCGCCGGCACCGCCGACTCGGACCGCTTCGGGGCAGCCGTCACGGCGCATCAGATCCCGCACGGCTTCCTCGAACTGCCGGTGGTGCAAGGCGTCGATCTGTGGCAGCGCGTAGCGCAGGCCCTGCTCACGTACCCGGTTCCAGCGGGCGGCCTCCCGGCGCCGGTGCACCCACGCCCCGCCGGCCGCCGCCGCGACGAGCAGCAGCATGATCGGCACCCAGGGATGTGCGGCCAGCCACCGCAACGCGCCGATCGCCAGGCTCCACACCACAGCGAGCGCCAGGAGCAGCGGGCCGGCCTGCTCCCAGCCAGGCGTCCGCCTTCGGCGGCAGGAAGCCGGGCGACGCCTCGGCGCGGACCGACGGCGAGAGCTGGGAGACGTACGGCGTGGGCGCCGGGCGGGGGAGCGGCGAGCGCCCTGCCGGGGTCGTGGGCTCATGTGCCGGCCTGCGAGATGCCGCTCACCAACTGGTTGATCGCGCTGAAAATGCCCTGGCCCAGCGGGGTCGGCGCGATCACGATGCCCAGGGCCAGGACGAAGAACGCCGTGTTGCGCTCCTCGGCCCGGCTCCTGGCCTGGGTCCTGCGGCGTAACCGCATCACCACGATGACCGCGAGCAGCACCCCTACATTGATCGTCATCACGCGAAAACCGCTCCCGACCCGCCCTCGTCTCCTGCACCGTTCCTGGCCGCCCGGAAGGGACCGGGAACAGTGCAGCCGATCAGGCGACCGGACAGCAGCGGATCAGCGCACGTTGGCGGAACGTAGCCGGACGCTGTCCGGTTACCGCCCGGACACCCGTTCCCACAGGTGAACGAGGTAGAGGGAGCCGTCCGGCCGTTCCGGCCCGGCGACCGCACTCGCCCGAGAAGAACTGGCCTCGACACCGGCCGACCGCAGCTCCGAACAGGCCGGGGCCGGCACCCGTTGCGTGCTTGCCCGGGTAGGTGATCACCCCCTCGGGAAACTGCACCAGATGCGCCCCCGCCCCGGCGGCCTCGGCCATCAGGGCACGGATCTCCTGCCGGGCCGCCCGCAGCGCGCCGCGGTCTGTGGAGTCTTCCGGCACGGTGCTCTGCGCGACAGCCGGCCGCAATGTCCTCGCCATGGCTCATACCTCCTCGATGTGCGTGCTCGGAGGGAGGAACTTCGCGGACTTCAGGGCGAGAACGTGGGCACTCACGCTGGCCTCAGACCGTGTCCTATGTGGGGCCGGCTCGTCGGGTCGTCATGGGGCGGGGTACGTGGAGTTGGATTGTTCCGGACGGGTTGTCGGAGATAGCTGAGCTGTTGATCCCGCAGTCGAAGGTGCGGCCGCAGGGTGGTGGGACGCAGGACACGCGTGATGAGACGCTGTTCGCGGCGATCATCTACGTGCTGGTCAGCGGGTGTGCCCGGCGGGCTTTGCCGCCGTTTTCTGGGATATCGAAGTCGACGGCTCACCGCCGGTTCCTGATCTGGTGGAGAGCCGGCGTGTGGGGCCGGCTGCACGAGGACATCCTGCAGCGGTGGCGGGCTCGTGCTTGCGCACAGCGCTCCTGTGTGAGGTCTGAGCATCTGCGTCCGCCATGTGGCTACGGACAGATCCATGCACGAAGCACTTGAAACTGCGCACTGGTGAAGTAGCCGCCCACTTGCCCGAGTTCCTAAGATCACGCAGAGCGTCCTGCAGGTCGCTGTTCGGAGTCGGAGCCAGAGGGGGCATTCTCATGGACCACGCGCACGGAGCACACGGCATGAGCGGGATGGGAGGCATGGGAAGTGCCGTTTCCTCCATGGACACCCTGGGTGCCGTCCTCTTCATCGGATGGGCCGTCGCTATGTGGGCCGCCGTTGTCGTGCTCGCCCTCGGCAACCGGGGCCAGGTCCGGCCGTGGCTGTACAAGACAGCGATAGGCCTCATCGGGCTCGGTGTGATCGGGCAGGTAGGTCACTTCCAGGAGCATGTGGCTCAGGTCGGCTACTGGGTGGCGCACCCGTACTCCCCGGCCTGGATGACTCCCTGGGCGAACGGTCTGTCGCGCGGCATGGGGCAGGTCGACCCGAGCAAGCCCATGCTCGGCATGGAGATCCTCCACCTGACGGGCAACTTCATCTTCCTGGCGGGCCTCGTCGGCATCGCGCAGATCACCCGCCGCGCCGCCGGGGAGCTCAAGTCCCGCAAGTGGGCCAAGATGGGCGTGTGGATGCAGACCATCCACGGCCTGGAGCACGTGGCCCTGACTCTCTCCGTCGCGCTCGGCGCCAGCCGTGCCATCGGGCTGTCCACCTGGTTCGGGCTGATCGAACCGGGCCCGGCCCTTGTGACGTACCGGGTGTGGTGGCACTTCGTCGCCAACCTGATCGGCACGGCCATCCTCGCCATCGCGGTCTACCACCTGTGGAAGGAACGGCGCGCGGTCCGGGCCGGATACAGGGCCCCCGTGGCCGAGGTGCCCGAAGCGGACGTGACGGCGATCGTCGTCGACTCGGCGGACGCCGGATCCGATGAGGAGATCCCCGTGGCCGAGCCCACCCTGGCCGGGCGTTCCTGAGAGTCCGCGGTCGAGCCGGCCGCCGGCGGTACGGCACCGGGTCCTCCATCCGCCGAGACACGGCAACGCCAGCACAGACCGGGCGGGGAGGGGCGACCGCAGGTGCCGTTCCTACCCGGACAGCGGCCGTCGTCCACCGGTGTGCGGGGAACGCGTCCGGTGTCCGGGACGGCGTCGGGGCGGCAGCCACGGCAGAGCCCTGAGTGCCCCGGGCGGTGCGGGCGTTCGCAGCTCGGGCAGCAGGCCTTCGTGCGATGCGCGGGGGATGGTGCGGGGGCGGCCACAGTGCGAGCGGCGCTCGGTGCGCCGTTCCCCTCGGCCGTTTCCCGGTGGGGGAGCGGTACGCCGTCTCGGCGGGTGGCCGCCCGCTCCGCGACGACCTCCTGGCAGACGCGGCAGCGTGCGCCGGTGGACCAGAGCACGCCCGTTTCGCAGTCCGGATGCGCGCAGCCCCAACGGGGCAGCGCGACACCCAGCAGCCAGCGGCCCGCGTCCCGGATGTCGGCGACCACGGTCTGTGCGAGTCGTTGCGTGAGTCGGTCTCGCAACCGCTCCACGGTTGTGCCGTCTGCGAGTTGGCGCGCGATTTCCTGGCCGATCCTGCGTTGCACGTAGGTGTTCGCCTTGGCGAGCAGGAAGCGGACCGGCTCCAGTACGGCGTGGAGTCTGCCGCTGAAGGTGAGTCGGGGTCCGGAGTACGGCTTGCTGCGGTCGGGGGAGAGGTCGGGTTTGTCATCCGCGCGCAGCGCGAGCACTGCCGTCGCCCGGTCTGAGGCTGGCTCTTCGCGCGTGGTGGCGACGTGCTTGTCCACCGGTACCTCGCCTACGGCGGGTGAGACAGGCGCAGCGTCGTTCTCGGGTCGGTCAGTCTTCAGGTCTTCCTTGTACGCGAGCGAACGGTCATCAACTCCGGGACCCGATCGGTCATCAAGTCCGGGACCCGCACAGGCGGGTTGGGCGTTGACGACGAACTCGTGGCGCCCCTGGAGACCGGCTCGCCGCAGTACGTCGATCCAGCCCGAGGCGGCCAGTTCGTCGATGATGCGGCCTGTCGCGTCGATGCTGATGGCCTCGCCGGCGCGGGGGCCGGAATGGTGGCGCAGGAAGCCGGCGAGGACGCCCTCGGTCAGGGGGATCCCCTGCACGACGGCATGGGCGATGATCGCGTAGGCGCGCAGCAACCGGGGGCGCAGGTGCTCGCTCGCGGTCACGGGCAGCCAGACGAACCGCTCGGTGGGCTCCAGGGGGCGGACCCGGCGGCGTGCGGTGGTGCCGCGGCCACCGGGCAGGGAACGGCGTGTGTTCAAGGGGAGTTCGACGACACCGTCGGGCGCCGGGGTACGCAGGTGTGCCAGGCCCCGCTGCACGGTGGACACTGACAGGCCCAGGTAGGCGGCGAGGGTGGCGACCCCCGCGGTGCAGCCCTCTTGGCGCAGGCCGAGCGCCTTGACCTTGATGTAGACGCTGAGTGCCGCGTCGGGGTAGTGGGGCGACTCGACGAGCCGCATGGGCACCTTCACCCGCCCGCGTGGCAGGGCACATGCGCCGCTGTGGTGGGATTCAGGCAGAGACTGGCTGGATGCCGACTGACCGTCACTGGCATCACAAGGGCCTCCCGCCACATAAACGTGGTGGGAGGTCTGGTGCATTGCGAAACTCTGGGTCATTATGGAGAAGTCTCTGTGCAAGAGGCATGCGGAAGCCGTCATTCGGCGGCTGACTGGTTCTGGCAGAACCTTGCATCGCGCGTTCTCGGGCTGGCACCCGGAAACGGGCCTGCGCCCGTCGAGTTGGCTCTCGACGGGCGGTGTGAAAGGACCGCGGACCCCAGTGCTGGCACACTGGGGGTCGGTCGGCGACGGTCCCCCTGGTAGGGCACGAGTCGCTCATGCGCGTTCTACATCATCCCCCCGGCGCATCGTTGTGCTGTGCTGCGTGGGTGGTGCCTGTCGGATCTCAGAGTGAGGCGGCATCCGCGAGTTCCGCCGTCGCGTTGAAGGCGAAGGAACCTCTCTGTCTGGCATTGACGCGCAGAGTCCGTCGGGCGCCGGATGAAGAGGACGCCGTGGGTATCTGCTCCGCCTCGATCCAGCACGGCTCGTCGAACTCGACGTAGTGGTTGAACGAGACGTCCAGCGACACCGGCAGGGCCGCCCCCGCCTGCGCGGGGTCCATGGCGTGGCCCGCCTGCCGGACTGCCTCCAGCAGGAGCATGCCCGGCACGTGGTCGACGGGGTGGTCGAACAGCACGGGATGGCTTGTGTCGACGCGCAGTTGCCAGCGCGCGCTGTCCTCGGTCGCCGACAGGACGATGTCCTGCCGGCGCAGGCGGCCGACGGCGGCCCGTGAGACCGGCTCGATCGGCTCCGGGACGGACGCGAAGATCTCCTGGGTGTTCCGGCCCGCACGCAGGCGCTGGTAGACGGCGGGGGAGTGGGTGTTGAACCGGATGCTGGCCATGGCCAGCAGGGAGCCGGCGCGAACGGCCTCCAGGTGCATGACCATGGTGCGCGGCAGCTTGCCCTGGTACTTGATGTCCGAGCAGGTCACGTGGAGCTCGATGTCGGCGGGCGTGGGTTCGATGCGCAGCGCCTCCGGGTTGATCGCGTACTGGAGCCGCGACCAGCTGATCTGGTGTCCGAACGGCATGTGGTAGCCGACGTGCATGAGCAGCAGACCGGTCTGCCGCACCGTCTCGCTCAGCAGCAGCGGGTCGTACAGGCCGTGCTCGGAACTGTAGAAGCTGTGGCTGCGCGGCCACTGCGCGGTGACCGTGAAGCTGTCGGGCCCCCCCTTGCTCCAGCCGGTCAGGAACACCTCGGACAGTGCCGCACGATGCACGTACTCCCGGGCAACCGTCGTAGTCAGCACGGGCTGTCTGACCGCGATGGGTCTTTCCGTGGTGATGAGCATGCCTCTCCCCCTGGCGCTCGTATGCGGAAGCCCCTCTCTACCGGGAGAGGGGCCCGACCTGTAAAATAAGGGTGTTCGTTTTTTTTGTCGAGAGAGTCGGGACCAGTAATGGGCGAGCCGAAGCAAGAGAGGGCGGTGAGGACGCGAGACGCGATCCTGACTGCGGCCGCCGAGATCTTCGACGAGTTCGGATACAGCGGCGCGAGCATCAGCAAGATCATGAATCGCGCCAACGTCACGCAGGGCGGGATGTACTTCCACTTCAAGTCGAAGCGGGAGCTGGCGCATGCCGTGCTGACGAGCCAGCAGGAGTTCGTCGCACATCCATCCGAAGGGTTTGGTCTGCAGGGGCTTGTTGACCTGACGTTCTTCACCGCCCATCAGCTGGTCAGCAACGTGCTGTTCCGGGCCAGCGTCCGACTCGCCGTGGAGCAGGGTGAGTTCGGGCCGCGCGACGACACGGCCTACCAGGAGTGGGTCGAGCAGTTGTACGTCCACCTGTGCGCCGCGCGCGAGCAGGGCGAACTGCTTGCCGAGGTCGACGAAAGGGAGTTCGCCAACGTGCTGGTGGGCGCCTACACCGGTACGCAGATCTTCTCCAACATCGCCAGCGGGTACGCGGACCTTCCCGAGCGCGTGGTCTCCATGTGGAGGTACTTCCTCCCGGCCATCGCCACTCCGCTGGGCCGGGCCCGGGTGAAACTGCCCGCCGACATCGCGAGAATCGCGGCATGAGACGTACGCGGGTCGTGCTGACCGGTTCCACCGGGTTCGTCGGATCGGCGGTGCTGCACAGCCGGCCCGGGTACGCGGCGAGGCCGGCGGGCCCGCGTACGTCTGTGTGGTCGGCAGACGGCTGCCCGCCGGTACGGCGGGACTGGCCGACGAGTGGACCCGGCCGACCTGGGGGAGCCGGACAGCCTGCGGGGCGTCTGCGACGGCGCCGATGTGCTGCTGCACCTCGCGGCATCGCAGAGCTCCAACGAGGCGTACAGCACGGCGGTCGACGTCCACGGGAACCGCCTCGCTGATGCGTGAGGCGGCCCGGTCCGGGGTGGAGCGGATCGTGCACCTGTCCACGGCGGCCGTCTACGGGCCCGGCCCGCACCGGGGATAGGCGTGGACGAGGTCGTCCCCGCCCCCTGTCCGTTCCGAGCCGCACCCGGCTCGCCGGTGAGAAGCACGCCCTGGCGGCAGGGGCGTGCGTCCTGCGCCCCGGCCTCGTGCCGGGGCGGGGGGACCGGTGGGTCGTACCCGCTCTCGCGTGCCTGGGACGAGTGCCGGTCGCGTCTGCGGGTGTCGCCCGGCCGGCTGAACGAGCGCCGGCTCGCGCTGGTGGCCCGCGACCACTGGTACGACAGCCACGAGATCTGGCGCAGGGCGGCATGCGGCCCCGGGCCCGGTCCGCTGTCCCGGGTACCGGAGGCCGCACCGTGGTACCGCTTCCCTACCGGCGCCCGTCCCCGACCACCACGGCTGACGGGCCGAGGACGACCGGCTCCCCGGTGATGGCGAGCGCGGGACCGCCCGGCGCAAGGGTCCCCGTGTCGACCGCCACGCCCGCGATCGCCACGTGCCAGAGCCGCTTGAGCTGGGCCACCGCGCTCTCGAAAGCCATGTCCGAGCCCATACGGCTACGCAGATAGGCCTCCGCACCACTGGTCAGGTACTCCACCAGCGTCGTGACGTCCGCCGGCAGGGCGGCCGCGCGAAGTTGACCGGTTTCATGTGCCTCGTCGAGGAGCCTGCGCACCGTCGGCAGCCAGACCTCCGACCACGGGACGGCGTCCGGACGCTCGCGGCTGAGGCGGATGGCGGCCCGGACGGAAGGCTCCCGCTCCATCAACTGGGCCAGTATCAGCGTCAGATCGACCACCACGCGCAGCGCCGATCGGGGTTCGGTGAGAACACCCTCCACCGCCGTCCGGGTCACCGACCGCCCGGCCTGCTGGACCGCGTCGGCCAGATCGCTCTTGGACGAGAAATGGAAGGTGACGGCGCCTATGGACACGCCGACCGACTTGCTGATGCGCGACAGTGACGTGCCTTCGTAGCCGGCCCGGTCGAACTCCGACGCCGCCGCTCTGACCAGGGCCTCGCGCGTACGCATGGCCCGCTCCTGCTTCACCATGCCGTCTCCCGAAGGGGGCTGCAGGCCGCCGGAGTGCACGCGGGCGTACTCCCCGGGCAGCGCACGGTCGTGGTGTCCGTAGCCGAGTCGAAGATCGCCTCAGACCACCACCTTTGCGCCACCTCGCGATTGTTGGCAACCCGGAGTTGCCCAAGCTGCGCGAGATGGCGGCCGAGCCCGGGGTGTGGACTGCCGCGCAGGTCAGCGCTACTGCCGCGCACGCCGTAGCCCGAAACAGGGCGCTCCCGCGGAGTCGGCGCGACGGCCGTGTCGCGAGGCCCGGCGAGGACCGACTTGGCGAAGTACATCCGGCAACTCTCCTTAGTCGCGAAAAAAAGAGGGCGTTCGCTATTATTTTAGCGTGGCCAGCAGTCGCCGGCCGATGTCAGGGAGGGAACTTGCCATGGTCACGCACGCTTTGATGGCTCCACAGGTCTCGCTACCGGTGTTCGCGGAGAGTGTCTTCGAGTGCCTGCCGCGCAGCGACCAGAGGCGCTGGGCGCAGGCCTACGTGGAGGGACTGCTCGTCACTCCGGGCAAGAAGACGGTCCGGCGGCTCGCCGCGGCCGTCTCGGCGTCGCCGGCCGCCTCGCAGTCGCTGCACCAGTTCGTCAGCGCCAGCCCGTGGGACTGGATGCCGGTCCGGGCGGAACTCACCCGCTGGGTCGAGCCGCGACTGGCCCCGCGCGCCTGCGTGATCACCCCGGCGATGCTGCGCAAGCGCGGCGAGCACTCCTGCGGTGTGCACCGCCGCTTCCTGGCCTCCACCGGCCGCTCGGTGACCTGCCAGGTCGGCATCGGCATGTTCCTGTCCTCCTACGAACGGGCCGTGCCGGTCGACTGGCGCCTGCTGCTTCCCGGTTCCTGGGTGAAGGACCACGAGCGCCGCGTCCGGACCAAGATCCCCGCCGAGGTGGGCCCCCGCTCCGTCGAGCAGCACGCCCTCGACCTCGTCGACACCCTCGCCGGCAACAGCCGCACCGCACCCCTGCCGGTCGTCACCGACCTGGAGGCCGCCGGCGGGACGCACACGACCTCCCTGATCCACGGACTCGCCCTGCGCGGAAGGGACTTCGTGGTGGCCATACCCGACCGGCTCCAGGTCGCCGTCGGCCGGCGCCTGCGCATGCAGAGCCCGAACGGCGAGGACGGGCAAGGCCTGGTGCTCGCGGCCCGCAGCCTGTTCGAGTTCGACGCGGGCACCCTCACCCGGATGGAGAGCGTGGCCCCCTGGGACGGGCGCGGACGGCACACCACCGTCATGTCCGCCTTCGTACGACTGCCCAGGGCGGGACAGAGCGGCGAGCGCATCGACCGCACGTACCGCCTCTTCGCCGTCCGTCCAGAGGGCGGACGGCGCCCCGTCCAGCTGTATCTGACCAGCCTCACCCACACCCGCATGGAGTCGGTGCTCGCCCTGACGCGGACGCTCGCCCAGGCGGAGAAGTCCGTGCGCACCCTGTCGGACGGGTTCGGACTGCTCGACTTCGAGGGGCGCTCCTACCCCGGCTGGCACCACCACATGACGCTGGTCTCCGCCGCGTACGCCTACAGCAGCTTCGACCAGCGTCCCACCGGCGGCGGTCAGCGCATGCTCATGGCGGCCTGAACATCCCGGCCGACCCGCAACGGCTTAGCCAAGTCGGGTACCTTCACGCAACTCACCCTGCCTAGAGTGATCGCATGCTGAGACACACGTACGAGGGGCAGGACTGCAGTCTCGCCCGTTCCCTCGAGGTCGTCGGCGAGCGCTGGACCCTTCTGATCGTCCGTTCGGCGCTCCTCGGCACCATGCGCTTCGACCAGTTCCTGTCCCACCTGGACATCGCACGCAACGTGCTCTCCTCGCGGCTGAACCGCCTGGTCGAGCAGGGCATCATGGAACGGGTGCCCTACCAGGACAAGCCGGTGCGCCACGAGTACCGGCTCACCCCGGCGGGCCGGGACCTGACCCGGGCGGTCGTCGCCCTGATGCAGTGGGGGGACCGCAACCTGCCGCAGGAACTGGGCCCGCCCAGGCGCGCCGACCACCTCGGCTGCGAGGGCAGCATCGAGGTCGAACTGCACTGCTCGCACTGCGGGCGCGCCGTGCACGACGAAGAGGTGGATGTGCGCCGCCTGCGCTGACCGCGGCGCACAGCGCACGGACGAAGATGCCTCGCCGCCGCCGGGACGATGACCATGGCAGCCCCGCCGCCGGTAAGGGAGCGGCGCTTACGAGGAGGCGTCCGTGCCGGCATTGGGAGCGCTGCGCAGGCTCATCATGGCTCCGTCCCTGGACGAGGTCGGCTTCGCGCGGCGAGGATTCCGCGTCGAACCCACCGACCACACACGTCAGCTGGAGGCCGTACCGCAGGCGGTGGTCACCGGCTTCGAATGGGGCATCGAAGACCGAGACACCGCCACCACCGAGCGCCGGCTGGCGCTCGTCGACCCGCTCAACCGGGGCTTCGCCTACGAGGGCGCCACCATGGCCTGCGCGATCCGCGACACGATGGGCCCCAAGGGCCACCGCACCGCCGACCTGCTGCGCGGCGGCGGCAGGCCGCACATCTTCCTCAACTACATCGGCATCGGCTTCGCCATGGCCAAACTGCCCAGGCCGCTGTGGAAGAAGCTCGTCCCGGACCTGGACGAGCCCGACCTGTACCCGGCGATGAGCTGGCTGTGCGTCGACGGCTACGGGTTCGACCGCGCCTACTTCGACACCCGTACCTGGGTGGACGGACAGCGCCTCGACACCCCCTACGCCTGGGACGGCGACCCCGACTACTGGCAGCGCGCCTTCGACCAGGGTGTCGGACGCGCGCTGTGGTTCATCCACGGCGGCCACGTGGGCAACGTGTCCGCAGCCGTACGGGCGTTCGCCGGCGACCGCAGGGCCGACCTGTGGAGCGGTGTCGGCCTCGCCGCCACCTTCGCGGGCGGCACGACGGCGGCCGGCCTGAGCGCACTGCACACGGAGGCGGGTGACCTCGCCGGGCACCTCGCGCAGGGCACCGTGTTCGCCGCCAAGGCCCGCCACCACTCCGGGTACGTCCCCGAGCACAGCAGCGCCGCGGTGCACGCGTTCACCGGGCGCACCGTCGAGGCCGTCGCGCGCCTCGCCGACGACTGCGCGGCCACCGCCCCCGAGGACGGGACCGGACCGGCCTACGAGGTCTGGCGCCGCAATGTGCGCCGGCAACTGAGCGCCGCCGTTGTTTGAGCACATCTGAAGTAGACGCCCCTCCGAGGCCCCTGACTACATTCGATTCGCTGAGGGATTCAAGGGATTCGAGAGGGGCGGTTCACTGCTGTGTCCAGTTTCTTTGGCGCTTTCAGGCGCCGATTGCTCACACCTCCGGTTTCCGAGACGACCATGGAGGTGCGCGGATTTCATGTGAAGAACGCGGAAGCAAAGCAACGCCTTGAGTTCATCGGTGAGGTGTTCCTCAAGGGGTACGCCTGCGCGGTGGAGGCGGGTTCGCCCGCCGAGGCCGAGGAACTGCTGGAGACCGTCCCGCGGGACATGCGCGGCTTCGCCTACGAGGGCGCCGGCATGGGCGCGGCGGTGTACGACTCGCTGCCCGGACACGGCGGCCGGCTCCAGGGGCTGCTGGCCGGCCGGGGCCGCGACCACGACTACATGATCTACGTCGGCATCGGCTGGGCGATGGCCCGCCTGCCCAAGCCGCTGTGGCCCGACATCCGCTCCACCGACCCGCTGCTGCGCTGGCTGGCACTGGACGGCTACGGATTCCACCAGGCGTACTTCAAGACCGGCGCGTACGTGCGCACCCCGCAGGTGCAGCACCCCTTCCGCTGGCGCGGCGGTCACAACCACTACACGGCCAACGCCATCGACCAGGGCATCGGCCGAGCCCTGTGGTTCGTCGGCGGCACCGACCCCGACGTCGTCACCGGCCTGATCCGCGCCTACCCCGAGCACCGGCACTCCGACCTCTACGCGGGCGCCGGCCTCGCCTGCGCCTACGCCGGCAGCGTCAGCGAGGACGAACTCGCCCGCTTCGTCGAGGGCGCGGGCGAGCACCGCTGGGCGCTCGCCCAGGGGTCCGCGTTCGCCACCGAGGCGCGGATCAAGGCCGGCACGGTCATCGACCACACCCACCTCGCGGCCCGCGTGGTGTGCGGCACGACGGCTGAGGGTGCCGCGCAGGTGTGCCGTGACACCCGGCCCCGCACGCCCGAGGCCGCCGGCCCGTTCCCGGCCTACGAGGCATGGCGCCACGACATCGCCGCGCAACTCGCTTCCTCGTCGCTCGTTTCGAAAGGTGCTGACCAGTGACGGTCGCAAAGAACTGGATTCGCAGAAATTCACCTGGAATAGTCGCCCTGGCCCTGATGGTGGGCACTTTCTACGGTGTCCGGCTGCCTGAGTCCTCGGCCGCCGAGGTCGACAGCCTGGCAAAGAATTACTCGTTCGAGCCGATGTCCATCGCCGAACCCGCCGGATTCAAGAAGCAGGAGATCCGGCAGGTCAACAAGGCGTACAAGCACATCGCCGCGTGGATCTCCTCGGTCGGTGCGGGTATCGCCGTCAACGACATGGACGGCGACGGGCTGTCCAACGACCTGTGCGTCGTCGACCCGCGCATCGACCAGGCCTTCGTCACCCCGGCACCGACACGCAAGGACGCCTACGCGCCGTTCGCGCTGAACCCGGCGCCGCTCGGCACCAGCAGGACGATGGCGCCCATGGGCTGTGTGCCCGGCGACTACAACGAGGACGGCAAGATCGACCTCCTCGTCTACTACTGGGGCCGCACCCCGGTCATCTTCGAGAACCAGGCCCACAAGGGGCAGCCGCTGACGGCGCGCTCCTTCCGGCCGACCGAGCTGCTGCCCGGCAAGTCCGGCGCGAAGTACACCGGCCCGCTGTGGAACTCCAACGCCGCCGCCGTCGCCGACTACGACGGTGACGGCCACGCCGACATCTTCATCGGCAACTACTTCCCCGACAGCCCCGTCCTGGACCCGACCAAGGACGGCGACGTCACCATGAACGCCTCGCTGTCGCACGCCACCAACGGCGGCGGCGGCCACTTCTTCCGCTGGACGAAGAACGGCTACGAGAAGGTCGACGACGCCATCCCGCAGGGCATCAACCACGGCTGGACGCTCGGCGCCTCCGCGGCCGACCTCGACGGCGACCACCTGCCGGAGATGTTCCTCGCCCACGACTTCGGCACCTCCGCGCTGCTGTACAACGAATCCAAGCCGGGCACGATCAAGTTCGCCCAGGTCAAGGCCGTGCACAGCGGCAGCGTGCCCAAGTCCAAGGAACTGGGCCGCAGCTCGTTCAAGGGCATGGGCGTCGACTTCGGCGACCTGGACCACGACGGCCTGTACGACATGTTCGTCAGCAACATCACGACGTCGTTCGGTATCCAGGAGTCGAACTTCGCCTTCTTCGACCAGGCCAAGAGCAAGGCCGACCTGCGCAAGAGCTTCCAGAAGGGCGTAGCGCCGTTCAAGGACAAGTCCTCCGGTCTCAACCTCGCCTGGTCCGGCTGGGGCTGGGACGTGAAGATGGGCGACTTCGACAACAACGGCGACCTGGAGATCACCCAGGCCAACGGCTTCGTCAAGGGCAAGACGAACCGCTGGCCGCAGCTCCAGGAACTCGCCACCGCCAACGACGCCCTCGTGGCCAACCCGCAGTGGTGGCCCAACGTCCGCCACGGCGACGACCTGGCCGGCAACCAGCGCATGCGCTTCTACGCCAAGGACCCCGCGACCGGCAAGTACGTCAACCTGTCCGAGGTCCTCGGCATCGGCGAGCCGATGCCCACCCGCGGCCTCGCCACCGCCGACGTCGACGGAGACGGCCGCCTGGACCTGGCGGTGGCCCGCCAGTGGGGCGAGCCGGTCTTCTTCCACAACGTCAGCCGGCACACCGGCGCCTACCTGGGCCTGACGCTCACCCACCCCGACGGCGCCCCCGTCGTGGGCGCGGAGGTCTGCGTGCAGCTGCCCGACGGCACCAAGCGCGTCGACCGCATCGACGGCGGCGGCGGCCACTCCGGCAAGCGCAGCACCGACATCCACATCGGCCTCGGCAAGGGGATCAAGGGCCCGCTGCCCACCCAGATCACCTGGCGCGACCGCAACGGTGACGTCCACGAGCAGGAAATGACGCTGACGCCCGGCCGGCACAGCATCGAACTCGGCGACCTGGCCAAGGAGAAGTGACCATGTCCCCCCAGACCAACGCACCACGCCACAACCCGAAGGTCGTCACGGCCCTGCGCCGGTTCGCGATCTCCATCTCCGTACTGAACATCTTCGGATACACGGTGCTGGGCTTCGAGCAGCCCTGGACCTGGCCGCTGATCGCCCTGGCCACCGCCTACTCGCTCGAGATCGTCCTGGAGATCATCGGCGCCCGCGCCGAGAACCGCACGGCGCGCTTCCGCGGCAACGGCCCCCGCGGCGTGATGGAGTTCCTCTACCCGGCCCACATCACCGCTCTCGCGGTGAACATGCTGTCGTACGTCAACGACATCGTGTGGGTCATGATGTTCGGCGTCATCGTCGCCGTCGGCACCAAGTGGGTGCTGCGCGCCCCGGTCAAGGGCCGCATGCGGCACTTCATGAACCCGTCGAACTTCGGCATCGCCGTCATCCTGGTGCTCTTCCCGTGGGCGTCCATCGCGCCGCCGTACCAGTTCACCGAGTACCTCGACGGCGGCTTCGACTGGCTCGTGCCGGCCATCATCCTCTCGCTCGGCACCATGCTGAACGCCAAACTCACCGAGCGGATGTGGCTGATCCTCGCCTGGCTCGGCGGCTTCGCCCTCCAGGCGATCGTCCGCGGCCTGCTGTTCGACACCTCCATCCCCGCGGGCCTCGCCATGATGACCGGCGTGGCGTTCGTGCTCTTCACGAACTACATGATCACCGACCCGGGCACGACGCCGTCCTCCAAGTGGGGCCAGATCGCCTTCGGCAGCGGTGTCGCCGCCCTCTACGGCGTGGTGACCGCGCTGGGCATCGCCTACGGCCTGTTCTTCGCCACCGCCCTCGCCTGCGGCATCCGAGGCACCTTCCTGTGGACCGCCGACATCGTGGCGCGCAAGCGGGCCGAGGAGGCCCTCGCGCTCGCCGCCGTCACCCGGTCCGTCACCCAGGCCGACGCCGTCGCCCAGAAGGCCGGCGACGCCGCCGCCTGCACCTGCCCCGAAGGCGCCTGCGCGTGCCCCGCCCCGGCCGACGCCGAGGCCGCCGCTTGCGCCTGCCCGGACGGTGCCTGCTCCTGCCCCGCCCCGGCCGACGCCGAGGCCGAGACCCTGAGGACACCGGTGGTCGCATGACCAGAATCGCCATCGTCGGCATGGCCTGCCGCTATCCCGACGCAACCGACCCCAAGCAGCTGTGGGACAACGCCGTCGCCGGACGACGCGCGTTCCGCCGCCTGCCCGACGTCCGCATGAACCTGGACGACTACTTCGACGCGGACCCGACCACACCCGACACCTTCTACGCCCGCAACGCCGCGGTCATCGAAGGCTACGAGTTCGACCGGATCGCCCACCGCATCGCCGGCAGCACCTTCCGCTCCACCGACCTGACCCACTGGCTCGCCCTGGACACCGCAGGACGCGCCCTCGCCGACGCCGGGTTCCCGGCCGGCGAGGGCCTGCCCCGCGAACGCACCGGCGTCGTCGTCGGCAACACCCTCACCGGCGAGTTCTCACGCGCCAACGTGATGCGGCTGCGCTGGCCGTACGTACGGCGGGTGCTGGCCGCCGCCCTCAAGGGCGAACAGGACTGGGACGACGACCGCATCGCCCACTTCCTCGGCGACGTCGAGACCGCCTACAAGGAGCCGTTCCCGGCCATCGACGAGGACACCCTCGCCGGCGGACTCGCCAACACCATCGCAGGCCGGATCTGCAACCACTTCGACCTCAACGGCGGCGGCTACACCGTGGACGGCGCCTGCTCCTCCTCGCTGCTCTCGGTCACCACCGCGGGCACCGCGCTGGTCAACGGCGACATCGACGTCGCCGTGGCCGGCGGCGTCGACCTGTCGATCGACCCCTTCGAGATCATCGGCTTCGCCAAGACCGGCGCGCTCGCCAAGGGCGAGATGCGCCTGTACGACCGCGGCTCCAACGGCTTCTGGCCGGGCGAGGGCTGCGGCATGATCGTCCTGATGCGCGAGGAGGACGCACTCGCCGCCGGCCACCGCGTCTACGCGACCATCGCGGGCTGGGGCGTCTCCTCCGACGGTCAGGGCGGCATCACCCGCCCCGAGGTCAGCGGATACCAGCTCGCCCTCAAGCGGGCCTACGACCGGGCCGGGTTCGGCATCGAGACCGTCCGGCTCTTCGAGGGCCACGGCACCGGCACCGCCGTCGGCGACGCCACCGAGCTGACCGCTCTCATGGGCGCCCGCCGCGAGGCCGACCCCGACGCGCCGCGCGCGGCCATCACCTCCATCAAGGGCATGATCGGCCACACCAAGGCCGCCGCCGGCGTCGCCGGTCTGATCAAGGCGGCCATGGCCGTCGACCACCAGACCCTCCCGCCGGCCATCGGCACCGTCGACCCGCACGAACTGCTCGCCGACGACCAGGCCAACCTCACCGCGCTGCGCAAGGCCGAGGCCTGGCCCGAGGACGCGCCGCGCCGAGCCGGCGTCACCGCCATGGGCTTCGGCGGCATCAACACCCACATCGTCCTCGACGAGCCCGCCGGGCGGCGGCGCACGGCCCCCGGCCGGCGCTCCGCCACCCTCGCGAACGCCTCGCAGGACTGCGAACTCCTCGTCCTGGACGGTGAGTCCCCGAAGGTGCTGCGCGCCCGGCTCACCGAGGTCGCCGCCTTCGCCGCCCAGGTCTCCTACGGCCAGGTCGCCGACCTCGCCGCCACGCTCCAGCGGGAGCTGCGCGGACTGCCGTACCGCGCGGCCGTCGTCGTCTCCTCCCCGGAGGACGCCGAGCGCCGCCTCACCCACCTCGCCGGCCTGCTGGAGACGGGGGAGACGTCGTACACGGCCGCCGACAGCCGAGGCTTCCTCGGCCGAGCCGACGGACGCGCCCGGATCGGCTTCCTCTTCCCGGGCCAGGGCTCCGGTCACGGCGCCGGCGGAGGGGCGCTGAGCCGCCGCTTCCCCGAGGCAGCCGAGGTCTTCGCCCGGGCCGCACTGCCCACCACCGGCGACATGGTCGCCACCGACGTGGCCCAGCCGCGTATCGCCACCGGCTCCGCCGCGGGCCTGCACGTCCTCGACACCCTGCGGCTGGAGGCGTCCGTCGCCGTCGGCCACAGCCTCGGCGAACTGTCCGCCCTGCACTGGGCGCAGGCCCTCGACGAGGAGACGCTCCTCGAAGCGGCACGGGTACGCGGCCGGGCCATGGCCCAGCACGGCGACCCGGGCACGATGGCCTCGCTCGCAACCGCACCCGAGCAGGCCGAGGAGCTCCTCGCCGGCCTCGACGCCGTCATCTCCGGGTACAACGGCCCGAAGCAGACCGTCGTCGCCGGTTCACCCGCGGACATCGAGGAGGTGGGGCGCCGCGCCGAGCGCGTCGGCGTCGCCTGCACCCCCCTCAAGGTCTCGCACGCCTTCCACTCGCCCCTCGTCGCCGGCTCCGCCGCGACGTTCGGCGACTGGCTGGCCACTGCCCGCCTCGGCGTCCCCTCCGCGCGGGTCGTCTCCACCGTCACCGGCGAGGCGCTGACCCAGGAGACGGACCTGGCCGCGCTGCTCACCGCGCAGATCACCGGCCCCGTCCGCTTCACGCAGGCGGTGCGCGAGGCCGCCCGTCACGTCGACCTGTTCGTCGAGGTCGGCCCCGGACGGGTCCTCACCGGCCTCGCCCAGGCCGCCACCGGCATCCCCGCCGTCGCCCTCAACACCGATGACGAGTCGCTGCGCGGGGTCCTGGCCGTCGCCGGAGCCGCGTTCGTCGCGGGAGCGCCCCTCGCCCTGGAGCGGCTCTTCGAGGACCGCCTCATCCGGCCCCTGCAGGTCGGGCAGGAGTTCTCCTTCCTCGCCAACCCCTGCGAGCAGGCGCCGCGCGAGAGGGTGCCGGCGGCCGTGCGACGTCCGGCCCCCGCCGCCTCCGCCGCTCCTGCGGGACCGGCCACGCGGACCGCGAGCACGACAGCGGCACCGGCCACGGCGGCCGTGGACGCCACGGCTGCCGAGGAAACGGCCGACACCGGCGCCGACGCGCTGGGGGTGCTGCGCGCCCTCGTCGCCGAGCGCGCCGAACTGCCTGCCGACCTGGTCGACCCCGACAGCCGGCTCCTGGACGACCTCCACATGAGCTCGATCACGGTCGGTCAGATCGTCAACCAGGCGGCGTCCCGCCTCGGGATCGCCGCCGCACAGGTGCCGACCAACTTCGCCACCGCCACCCTCGCCCAACTCGCCGAGGCGCTGGACACCCTGGTCAGCACCGGCGGCACCGGCGGCACCGTGGAGAGCGACACCCCCGTCGTCGCGGGCGCGGCCCCCTGGGCCCGTCCCTTCGCCGTCGACCTCGACGAGGTCGCCCGGCCGCACGCAGCCGCCGACGGCACCGACGGCGACTGGGAGCTCTTCGCCACCGACGGCCACCCGTACGCCGAACGGCTGCACCGGGAACTCGCGGGCGCCGGCGTCGGCGCCGGTGTCCTCGCCGTACTGGCCAAGGGCTGCGGGCGCCAGGAGGTGGACCGGGTGCTGGCCGCCGCGCACAGCGCCCTCGCCGGGGACGGCGCACGGCGCTTCGTCCTCGTCCAGGACGGGCGCGGCGCCGCCGGCCTGGTCAAGACGCTGCACCAGGAGGCCCCGTACCTGCGGACCACCGTCGTCCACACCCCGGCGGTGCCGGACATGGTGGAACGCGTCGTGGCCGAGGTCGCGGCGACCACCCGGTTCGCCGAGGTCCACTACGACGACGCCGGCGCGCGCCGGGTGCCGACCCTGCGCGCCCTGCCCGTGGCGGCGCAGCGCACCGAGTCCCCGCTGGACGCCTCCGACGTTTTGCTGGTGACCGGCGGTGGCAAGGGCATCTCCGCCGAGTGCGCACTGGCCGTGGCCCAGCGCACCGGCGCCAAGCTCGCCGTCCTCGGCCGGTCCGACCCGGCCCAGGACCCCGAACTCGCCGAGAACCTCGAGCGGATGCGTGCCGACGGAGTCCGCGTGCACTACGCGCGCGCCGACGTCACCGCCCCCGAACAGGTCACCGCCGCCGTCGCCGAACTGACGCAGGAACTGGGCGCGATCACCGGCCTGCTGCACGGCGCCGGACGCAACGAGCCGAACGCGCTCGGGCGGCTCACCCCGCAGGACTTCGAACGGACCTTCGCCCCCAAGGTCGACGGACTGCGCACCGTCCTCGACACGGTGGGCGCCGACGGCCTGAAGCTGCTGGTCACCTTCGGCAGCATCATCGGCCGGGCCGGTCTGCGCGGAGAGGCCCACTACGCCACCGCCAACGAGTGGCTGGCCGATCTCACCGAAGAGGTCGCCCGCACCCACCCGGGTCTGCGCGCCCGCTGCATGGAATGGTCGGTGTGGTCCGGCGTCGGCATGGGCGAGAAGCTCTCCGTCGTCGAGACCCTCTCCCGCGAGGGCATCACCCCGGTCTCCCCGGACCAGGGCGTGGACATCCTGCTGCGCCTCATCGAGGACCCGGACGCGCCCGTCGTCACGGTCGTCAGCGGCCGCACCGAGGGCATCGACACCGTCCGCCGCGACCTGCCCGCCCTGCCGATGCTGCGCTTCACCGGCAACCCGCTGGTGCGCTACCACGGCGTCGAGCTGGTCACCGAGGTCGAGCTGAACGCCGGCACCGACCCCTACCTGTCCGACCACCTGCTCGACGGCAACCTGCTCCTGCCCGCCGTCATCGGCATGGAAGCCATGACCCAGGTCGCCTCTGCGGTCACCGGGAACACCGGCGCACCCGTCATCGAGGGCGCGAAGTTCCTGCGGCCCATCGTCGTACCGCCGAACGGCAGCACCCGGATCCGGATCGCCGCGACCGTCACCGGTCCCGACGCCGTCGACGTCGCCATCCACGCCGAGGACACCGGCTTCGTCGCCGAGCACTTCCGCGCCCGGCTGCTGTTCAACGCGGCGGCGGCGCCCGACGGCCCGCCGCTGCAGGTGCCCGAGGACACCCCGGTCGTCCCCCTGGACCCGGCCGCCGACCTGTACGGCAGCGTCCTGTTCCAGGGCGCCCGCTTCCAGCGGCTGCGCCGTTTCCACCGGGCCGCCGCCCGGCACGTGGACGCCGAAGTCACCGTGCAGCAGCGGCCCGAGGGCTGGTTCGCCGGATTCCTGCCCGGTGAACTGCTGCTCGCCGACCCGGGCATGCGCGACGCGCTCATGCACGGCAACCAGGTGTGCGTCCCGGACGCCACCCTGCTGCCGTCCGGCGTGGAACGGATCCACGCGCTCGGCTCCGGCGACCACGTGCCCGACCGGCTGCGGTACACGGCCGTCGAACGCAGCCGCGACGGCGACACCTACGTGTACGACATCGCGGTGCGCGACGAGCACGGCACCGTCGTCGAACGCTGGGACGGCCTCACCCTGCACGCCGTGCGCAAGACCGACGGCTCCGGGCCGTGGGTCGCCCCGCTGCTCGGCCCGTACCTGGAGCGCTCCCTGGAGGACGTCGTCGGCAGCCGGATCGCCGTCGCCGTCGAGCCGCACGGAGAGACCCCCGCCGGCTCCGTCGCCCAGCGCCGCAGCTTCACCGCGGACGCGGCGGCCCGCGCCCTGGGCAGCCCCGTCGCGGTCCGGCACCGCCCGGACGGGCGGCCGGAACTGGAGCCGGCCCGGCACATGTCGATGTCGGCGGCACACGGCCTCGGGGTCACCCTCAGCGCCGTCTCCGACACCGAGGTCGCCTGCGACATCGAGGCGGTCAGCATGCGCTCGGCCGACGAGTGGCGCGGGCTTCTCGGTGAGCACGCCGCCGTCGCCGAACTGGTCGCCCGGGAGACGGGCGAGGCGCCGGACACCGCCGCCACCCGCGCATGGGGTGCGGTGGAGTGCCTGCGCAAGGCGGGCATCATGGCCGGCGCACCGCTGACGGTGCTGCCGCGCCGCAAGGACGCCTGGGTGGTCTTCGCCTCCGGCGACCTGCGGATCGCGACGTTCGTCACCGCGCTGCGCGACGCCCTGGAGCCGGCGGTCTTCGCATTCCTCACGCACGAGACCCAACTCACCGAAGGAAGGGCCTAGACCATGGCGGACGACTACTTCGAGTACCGGCACACGGTCGGCTTCGAGGAGACCAACCTCGTCGGCAACGTGTACTACGTGAACTACCTGCGCTGGCAGGGCCGGTGCCGCGAGCTGTTCCTGCAGCAGAAGGCACCGGCGGTACTGGCCGACGTCCAGGACGACCTGAAGCTGTTCACGCTGAAGGTGGACTGCGAGTTCTTCGCCGAGATCACCGCCTTCGACGAGCTGTCCATCCGAATGCGGCTGGCCGAACTCGGCCAGACCCAGCTGGAGTTCACCTTCGACTACGTCAAGGTGACCGGCGGCGCGGAAGTCCTGATCGCCCGCGGCCGCCAGCGGATCGCGTGCATGCGCGGCCCGAACACCAACACGGTGCCCTCGCTCATCCCCGAGGCACTGGCCCACGCCCTCGAGCCGTACTCCGCCCAAGGCCGGGCGCTGACGGGGCGGGCGGCATGAGCACCCTGGCCGCCGCGCCGCCGCGGGACGCCGTCACCGGCGATCCCGCGCGGCTGCGGCGGGCCTTCGGGTCCTTCGCCACCGGAGTGACGGTCGTGACCACCGGCGGGGCCAGCCCGCGCGGCATGACCGCCAACTCCTTCACCTCGGTGTCGCTGGATCCGGCCCTGGTGCTGTTGTGCGTCGGCAACGACGCCGTCATGAACCGGGTCCTCGCCGGGACCGACACCTTCGCGGTGTCGGTCCTCGGCGCCGGGCAGGAGGACGTCGCCCGGCACTTCGCCGACCGCTCCCGGCCCGTGGGCGCCGCACAGTTCGACGCCATGGACTGGCTGCCCGGGCCGGCCAGCGGCGCCCCGCTGATCGCCGGCGCGGCTGCCCACTTCGAGTGCGCCCACTGGCGGGTGTACGACGGCGGCGACCACACGGTCCACCTCGGCCGGGTGCTCGCCCTGGACGCCGTGCCGGACCGCGAGCCGCTGGTCTTCCACCACGGCCGCTTCCGGCGGCTGGCCGAGCCCGCGGAAGGGGAGCGCGCATGAGCGTCCACCCGCCCGGGCCGCCCGTGTGGCGGCTGCCCGGACTGCTGCGCAAGCTCGCCCTCGACCGGCTCGGCATGATGCGGGACGCGGCCGACCTCTCCGACGCCGTCCGCGTCTCCATGGGCCCGAAGAAGCTGTACATCTTCAACCGGCCGGACTACGCCAAGCACGTACTGGCCGACAACGCCGCCAACTACCACAAGGGCATCGGCCTGGTGGAGTCCCGCAAGGTGCTCGGCGACGGCCTGCTCACCAGCGAGGGCGAGCTGTGGCGTGCCCAGCGCCGCAACGTGCAGCCCGCGTTCAAGCCCGGGCGGATCGCCGCCCAGGCCGGAGCCGTCGCCGACGAGTCCGCCAAGCTGGTGGAACTGCTGCGCCGGCGGGCCGGGGACACCCCCGTCGACGTGCTGAACGAGGTCACCGGGCTCACCCTCGGTGTCCTCGGCCGCACCCTCATGGACACCTCCCTCGACGGGCACGGCGGTATCGAGCACGCCTTCGAGGCCGTCCAGGACCAGGCCATGTTCGACATGGTCAGCCAGGGCCTGGTACCGACCTGGGTGCCGTTCGGCACCCAGCGCCGGTTCCGCGCGGCGCGCCGGGAACTCACCCGGATCGTCGACGAACTGGTCGCCGACCGCAGTGCCCGCCTCACCGACGGGGACGGCGCCGACGACGCGTTCGCCCGGATGATCCTCGCCGCCCGCGCGCGCGAGGACGCAGCCCTCGGCCGCCGGCTGCTCCAGGAGGAACTGGTCACGCTGCTGCTGGCCGGCCACGAGACCACGGCCAGCACACTCGGCTGGACCCTGCTGCTGCTCGCCCGCCACCCCCACGTACGCGACCTGGTGCGCGAGGAGGCGCGGGGCGTGCTGGCCGGCGGCCGCCTGCCGGACGCCGAGGACCTGCACAAGCTGACGTACACCACGCAGGTCGTGCAGGAGGCCATGCGGCTGTATCCGCCGGTGTGGATCCTGCCGCGCATCGCCCAGGGACCCGACCAGGTCGGCGGGTTCGACGTGCCCGCCAAGGCCGACGTGCTGGTGTGCCCCTACACCCTGCACCGCCATCCGGACCTCTGGGAGGACCCCGAGCGGTTCGACCCGGGCCGCTTCGACCCCGCGCGTGTCGCGCACCGGCACCGCTACGCCTACATCCCCTTCGGCGCCGGGCCGCGGTTCTGCGTGGGCAGCAACCTCGGAATGATGGAGGCGGTGTTCGTGACCGCGCTCGTCACCCGGGACCTCGACCTGGCAGCGGTGCCCGGGCACCCGGGCGTCCCGGAGCCCATGATGTCCCTGCGGATGAGGGGCGGACTGCCGATGACGATCCGGGCGGCGGACTGAGGCGGGCACCGCGCGGGCCACACGCGAAGGGGCGGGCACGGATTTCCGTGCCCGCCCCTTCGCCGGTTCCCGGAGCGGTCAGCCGGCGATGCGGTCCATGGCGTCGGCGCGCAGGTCGAGCAGCGCCATCAGCACCGGCGGGTCCAGGGCGTCCAGCGGGTGCAGGACGATCTCGGCCGGCATCAGCAGGGTGTCCTCGTGCGCGGTCACCGGTCCGTAGCTGCCCACGGAGACGACGTCACGGTCACCGGTGCCGGACGGCATGTGCTCGTAGCCGTACGGCACGGAGTGCACCAGCACGTGCCAGGTGCCGGCCGGGACGTCGCGCAGCTCGAAGGAGCCGGGACCGTCCAGGACGGCGCAGCACACCGGCCGCCCCTGCGGGACAGGCGTGGGGAACAGGCCCACGAAGCAGTGGCCGGGCGCGCGGTCCTGGGGCAGGTGCACGCGCCCGCGCAGTGCACCCCTGGAGTGCTCGGCCGCTCCTTCGCTCTGTTCGCCCGGACCGATCTCCGCTGTGAATCCGTCCAATTCCCGGAACATGCTCGGCGAGACGCCGACGCATGACTTGAATCGGGAACTGAAGGTACCGACGCTGCTGTATCCGACCTGGCTGCTGATGTCGGCGACGCTGAAATCCGTCTGGAGGAGCAGGCGTTTCGCCTCCTGCAGACGCAGGGCGGAGAGAAAGCGACCGGGGGATGTTCCTGTCACGTCCCGGAACACGCGGGTGAAATGGAACTTGCTGAACATGGCGGTGCGGGCCATGTCGTCGATCGTGAGTTCCTGGCCGAGATTCGCATGCATTTCGTCGATGACTCGAAGGACAGCGGCTTCGATCGCGGTGGTGGTCACCGTTTCTCCCTGTCTGTGCATCATGCTCCCTGCCGAGATTCGGGGGCCGCGTGCCGGGATGGAGCGGGCGTCGTGTGGGTCAGCCGCCGCCGGTCGAGGTCCTCGGCGAACCGCTTCCAGGCGCCCGCGCACTGGAGGGCCAGTTCCGCGACGGTGCCCGTGCAGTGCGGAGGGACCGCGTCGGCCTGCTGGCGCCAGGCCTCGTCGACGACGAAGTGGGTGTGCAGCCAGCGAAGGAACTGGCGCCCGGACTCGGAGTGCCGCAGGGACGGGTCCCCGGCGAGCCGCCGCAGGGTCTCCAGGGATCCGCGGGTGCGGTTCGGTCCGGAGGGACCCCCGTCGGCCGCCGGGGCGCCGTTGCCGTCGGCCGACGGGGCGGCCAGGGGTTCGGGGCGGTCTCCCCTCTCCGCGGCCTCGCGCCCGGCGGGCGCCCGCCGGCCCGTGGGCACCGGGGCCTCGCCGCGCAGCAGCCGCTGGCGCACGTCGTGGGCGGTGCCCAGCGACAGCCCGGTCTCCTTGACGATCGCCCGCAGCGGCAGATCCGGCCTGCGGGTCATGAGTTCGGCGGCCCGGATCCGCTCCGCCGTGCGGTCGAGCGGGTGGGCGCGGCCGTCGGCGCCGACCCGGACGTTCGACTGCGGAGAATCCTCGGTCGAACACGGGCGGAGCGTCGCGACCGTCTTCGCGTCGAGTCCGGTGTAGGCGGCGACGGCCCGGTCGGACAGGTCGGAACGGGAGCGCAGTATGCGCTCGGCGGCCGCCTTGCGGTCCGCCACGGACAGCGGCAGGCCGTGCGCGATATTGGCCGTCACCGACCGCAGAAACGCTTCGTCGTCCGCGCCGTCGAAGTACTGCACCTCCACCGACGCGTGCCCGTTCGCGGCGGCCGCGGCGACCCGGTGCATTCCGTCGACCACCCGCATGGTCCCGCGGTGGACGAGAATCGGGGGCAGAGTGGTGTAGATGTCGGTGAGGCGGCGCACGTGACTTTCGTCGACGCCGTTCAGGCGGGGCGAATCGGCCGGCATGAGCGCCTCTATCCGCACCCGGTGAGTGAAGTTGGCGGGCAGCGTCAGAGATCTGTCGTTGCTGTTCACCTCTCCCCTTCCCCCTCGGCGAGATCGAGACGTGCCCGGATTCCCTCGAACTGCGGGAGAGGGGCCCGGACGCCACGGAGAACAACGCATCCGAGGAGAGCATAGTGAACGACCTGTTTTTTTCTGGAGCCCGTCGACGGGGACGACGCGACTTTGGCGGGTCGGGTATGCGGACCGGTGTTCGGGCGAACACCCACCTGGTTGGTTGTTTGAAAAGACCCGGCACTTCTAGCTTTTTCTCACGCCACCAGGAACCCCAAATGACCTGACCGGAGGCCCAGTTGCCCGCAGTGAGAAGAATCCCCGAGCGCAGGGTCGACATCGGGCCCGACACCACCCTCACCCTCGAGGCCTACGCGGACACCATCGTCCCGGGCGAGAAGCGGTGGCCCGGTGACCGGGCGATCGCCGGAGTCAGCACCGGCGGCGGCGCCGTCGTCTGCGGAGCCGTCGACCTCCTTCGCTGGGACGCCACCGGTATCCACGACGGTCTTGAGGACCTGGCCGACCGAGTCAACGGCCATACCCGCAACTACGCCGAGAAGGCCGGCCTCACCCTCGACCCGACCGTGCCGCCCTTCGTCTCCCTCGACTACGACGACCGAGTCCGCCTCATCCAGGAACTGACCACCCCCGGCCACCCGGAGAAGGACTTCTGGGTTCTGCTCTCCCTCTTCTGCAACATGTCCTTCGACTCCGCAGCCCACCTGCACACCGCCGAGGCCCTCGCGGACGGCCACCCCGGTCTGACGGCCATGGGCATCACCCGGCCGGACACCGACGGACTGTGGCGCTTCAAGGACTCCGGCTACGGCAGACAGCTGGCCCAACCCCACCCCGACACCACCCCCACCGGGAGCCCCGCATGAGCGACGCGATCGAGAAGACCGACGTACTGGTCGTCGGCAGCGGCTTCGGCGGCGCGATCGCCGCCTACCACCTGGCCGCCGGCGGTGCCAAGGTCACCGTCCTGGAGCGCGGGCCCTGGCTGGAGAACGACGAGTTCGAGCACGACTACAAGCTCGGCTCCTCCTACACCCGCATCTTCGACTTCGTCGTCGGCGACGGCATGAGCGTGCTCGGCGGCAACTGCGTCGGCGGCGGCAGCGTCGTCTACTTCGCGGCCATGCCGCGGGCCCCCCGGTTCGTCTTCGACCGGCACGGCAGCATCGGCCGGCGGATGTGGCCCGAGGCCGTCAGCCGCGACACCCTCGACCCCTGGTACGACCGGATCGAGGAGTCCCTGTCAGTCAGCAAGCCCGACTGGAACGAGGCCTCCTACTCCGGCGGCCTGTGGGCGGCGGCCTGCGACCACGCCGGGCGCACCGCCAACCCGCTCGCCGCGGCCGTCGACAACACCAAGTGCGTCAACTGCAACTTCATGATGGCCGGCTGCCGCTTCGAGGCGAAGCAGTCCCTCACCGTCAACTACCTGCCCGCCGCCCTCGCCCACGGTGCGGAGATCCGCCCCCTGCACGAGGTGCAGCACCTGGAGCGCACCGCCGACGGCGGCTACCGCGTCCACTACAACATCGTCCACGACGAGGACTACCGCCTGCAGGCCGGCTCCGGCGTCATCGAGGCCAAGATCGTCGTACTGGCGGCGGGCGCCGGCGCCACCCCGGTCATCCTGCAGCGCAGCGAGACCCACCTCGGCACGATGCCGCACGCGGTCGGCCGCTACTTCTCCGGCAACGGCGAACGCCTCAACACGGCCATCCTCGACGAGGAAAAGGTCGCCGAGATCCTCGGCCTGAGCCGCGGTGACGGCGAACTGCCCTACGGCGCCAACGCCATCGGCAAGGGCCCGACCGTGGCCAGCTGGGACAAGCTCGACGGCTCCCTGCCGGAGTACTCCCGCTACTCCCTGGAGCAGCTCTACTTCCCGCCGGGCCTCGGCACCATCCTCGCGCAGGCCCCCGACGCCACCGGCCCGACCTGGTTCGGCAAGGAGAAGAAGGAGATCCTGAGGAACTGGAAGTCCTGGCTGACGATCTTCTGCATGACCGAGGACGACAACGAAGGGGTCTTCGGGCCGCCGCCGGCCACCGGCAACTCCCACCGCATCTCCCAGCAGATGCTCGGCCGCGGCAACCTGTCGTACAAACCGACGAAGAACACCTGGCACGGCTGGAACCAGGCCGACGCCGACGTGAAGGAGATCCTGGAGAAGGACGGCCTCGCCAAGGTGATGCCCTGGACCAACGACCTCGTCGGCGCCTACACCGTCCACCCGCTGGCCTCCTGCCGGATGGGCGACGACCCGGGCACCTCGGCCCTCGACGACACCAACGAACTGCGCGGCCACTCCGGCATCTTCGTCACCGACGGCTCCGCCGTCCCCGGCGCCCTGACCGTCAACCCGGCCATGACCATCGCCGCCCTCGCCGAACGCGCCGTGCCGCACATCGTGGCCGCCGCCCGGGCCAGGGGAGTGGACGTCACCTACGGCGCCCCCGCCCCCACCGGCTACAAGAGCGGACGCGCGGGTGTGCTGCCCCTGCTGAAGCAGCGCCGCCTCGTCACCGTGTGAACCTCCCGAACGGCTTTTCGCGGCACAGTGAGTTGCTTCAAAAAACCATCAACACGTCCAGCGGGTCGCTTCACACGACCCGATCCGATCCGGGAACCAGGAGGCGGCGGTGCGACCGCTCGTAAGAATCCTGCTGAAGGGCTCTCTGCAGCAGATCCGGCACATCACGGCCGTCCCGCAGGACGCGGCCGACGGCCCGGTGGCCGAGGTCTACGCCCAGGCCCGGCGGGAGTTCGGCATCGTCGCCCCGCCCCTCGCGCTGCACTCGCCGGCCCCCGAGACACTCGCCGCCGCCTGGCTGCTGCTGCGCGAGACCCTCCTCGCCGAGGGCCGCGTCGGCCGGGCCGCCAAGGAAGCCGTCGCCACGGCCGTCTCCCAGGCCAACGACTGCCCCTACTGCGTCGAGGTCCACGAGGCCACGCTCGCCACCCTGGGCGCCGCCGACCGCCACGGACCGCTCGCCGAGTGGGCCCGCGGCGCGGGCACCGACCCGGCCGCCGGACCCGCACCTTTCCACGCACAGGAGGCCCCCGAGATCCTCGGCACCGCCGTCACCTTCCACTACCTCAACCGGATGGTCCGGCTCTTCCTGCCCGACTCCCCCGTACCCGCCGCCGCCCCCGCCGCGGGCCGCGGACCGGCGATGCGGATGGTCGCCCGTGCCCTGCGCCCGGACCGGGGCCGGACCGTGGTGCCCGGCGCCTCGCTCGACCTGCTCCCCGCCGCCCCGCTGCCGGCCGGACTCGACTGGGCGAAGACCAGCCCGGCCGTCGCCGGCGCCCTCGCCAGGGCGGTGGCGTCCGTCGACGCCGCGGCGGAGCGCTGGATCCCCGAAGCCGTACGCGACCTGCTGCACGCCGAACTCGCGGTGCACGACGGCACCGTGCCCGGCCCGAGCCGCGCCTGGCTGGGCGAGGCCACCGCCGCCCTGCCGGACGGGCACCTGCCCGCCGCCCGGCTCGCCCTCCTCATAGCCCTCAACCACCACCAGATCACCGACGCGGACATCGACGCGTTCCGCGCGGTCCACCCCGGCGACCGGGAACTCGTGGAACTCGCCTCCTGGGCGGCGCTCACCGCCGCCGTCAGGACCGGCGCCCGCCTCGGCAAAGCCGTCCGCCCCGCACCGTCCGCCGTCCGCTGACCGGCGGCACGCCCCTCACCCCGACCCCCGCTCCACCCTCACAAGGAGAAACCATCATGAGCACGCTCAACGACGTCGTGAAGGACCTCGCCGCCGACATCGAGGAGACCGCCCGTCTCGTCGAGGGCCTCGACGAGCAGGCCTGGCACACCCCGACCCCCGCCACCGGCTGGACCATCGCCGACCAGATCGCCCACCTGACCTTCATCTTCCACCTGGCCGGCACCGCGGCCTCCGACCCCGAGGCCTTCGCCCAGCTCGCCGCCGGAGCCGCGGGCGACTTCGACGCCGCCGTCGACGCCGCTCTGCGCCAGTTCAACGCCTTCCCGCCCGCCCAACTGCTGGGCCGCTTCCGCGCCCTCGGCCGCCGGTCCGTCGACGCCCTCGCCGCGGTCCCCGAGGACCAGGTCGTGCCGTGGCTGGTCAACCCCCTGCCGCCGACCGTCCTCGCCTCCGCCGGGATCATGGAGATCTTCGGCCACGGCCAGGACATCGCCGACGCCCTCGGCGTGCGCCGCGAGGCCACCGGACGACTGCGCCACCTGGTCTTCTTCGCCTTCCTCACGCGGGACTTCGGCTACCTGTCCCGCGGCCTGACGCCGCCGGCCGATCCCTTCCGCATCGAGGTGACGGCCCCGAGCGGCGAGGTGTGGGCGTACGGCCCCGAGGACGCCGAGAACAAGGTCACCGGACCCGCCGAGGACTTCTGCCTCCTGGTCACCCGCCGCCGCCACCGCGACGACCTCGCCCTCGTCGCCACCGGCGCGGAGGCCGACCGATGGCTCGACATCGCGCAGGCCTACCGCGGCCCCGCCGGCGAGGGCCGCAAGCCGGGCCAGTTCGCCCACCCGGGCTGCGACCACTGAGGAGGGCCGCCCCACCGGCGGTCCCCACCCGGACCGCCTCCCCCTCGCTCCCGCACCCGCACCACCCGCAGCCCACCGGCCACGGCGCGAAGGCGCCCCGCCGCAAGGAGCCACCATGAC
Source organism: Streptomyces sp. NPDC001781 (assembly GCF_053596035.1). NCBI lineage: Bacteria > Bacillati > Actinomycetota > Actinomycetes > Kitasatosporales > Streptomycetaceae > Streptomyces > Streptomyces sp. NPDC001781. Next base: position 147,405 of record NZ_JBSFFI010000014.1, read on the forward strand.
CACCACCCTGCGCACCGCCATCGTCATCGGCTGCGGCACCACCGGCACCTCCCTCGCTCTCGCCCTCGGCCTCGCCGGCATCCGTGTCACCCTCGCCGACGAGGACCCCCGCGCCCTGGAAGAGGCCGTCTCCCTCGGTGCCGGCAGCGCCTGGACGCCCGGACAGCCCCCCGCCGACCTCGTCGTCGTCGCCACCGCCCCCTCGGCCGTCGTCGACGCCCTGCACAGCGCGCAGAGCAGGGGGCTCGGGCACGTCTACACCGACACGGCCGGCACCAAGGACATCGTCTGCGCCGAGGCCGAGCTGCGCGGCTGCGACCTCAAGGGATATGTACCCGGACATCCGCTGGCCGGCTCCGACGCACCCGCCCGGGACACCGCGGCCGCCGGCCGCTTCACCGGGCGGCCCTGGGTGGTGTGCCCGTACGAGACCACGCCCGACTGGGCGCTGGAGACCATGGACGCGCTGATCGAGGCGTGCGGTGCGTACCGGATCGACCTGGCCCCCCACGTGCACGACCGGATCGCCGCCGAACTGTCCCACGGGCCGCACCTGATCGCCGCCGCCCTCGCCACCCGGTTCGCCGACAGCTCCGAGGCGTTCCTCGGGCTTGCCGGGAGCGGGCTGCGCGACGCCGTCCGCAGTGCCGGCGGCGACCCGTGGCTGTGGGGCGACGTCCTCGCCCACAACGCGGGCCCGGTCGCCGACGTCCTCGACCGGGTCGCTGAACAACTCGCCCGGGCCGCCGCCATCCTTCGCGAGGGAGACGCAAGCGCCCCCCTCGAACTCGCGCCCACCCTGGAGGAGGGCCGGCGCGGACACGCCGCGCTGCAGCGCGCCGGCGAGCGGCGCACCCTGCGAGATGCGCCGGCCGGCGACCGGGTGTGACGGTCGGCCCGTGACCACTTCCTCCACGCCCTTCGCGCACACCGCCGGCAGCCGTGGGCCCGCGGCCCTGCGGCTGGCCCGCCGGCTGCTGCGCTCCGCCTACTGGTCCTTGTCCGACTTCGGCTGGGTGTGGATCGGCCCGGTGCCCTCCCCGTCCGGCCCCGACCCGGCGGGCGAGATCCCGCCGGGCCACCCGGAGCGGCTCACCGGCCGGCCGCTGACTCCGCTGGAGTGCTCCCTGGAAAGGGAGCTGACGGGGTGACCCGCCCTGGCGGACCGTGGCGCCGCCGCCGGACAGCAACGTCAGAGATGCCCCACCCGCCATGCGCTTGAAGCATGGAACGAAGGGTGACAGACCCCCGAACTCCCAAGGACGAGGTGCTGAGCAGTGACTGTTGACATCGCACAGGGCAACGCGCGCGGCATTGCCTCCATCTACAACTCCGCCGTGGCGGCCTGGGCGATCGCGGCCGCCTGGGAGGTCGGAGCCCTGGACGAGCTGCACCGCGCGCGGACGCTGGACACCGCCGACTTCGCCGCGCGGGCCGGTCTCGACCCGCTGTCGACCACCGGCCTGTTCCGCGCCCTCGCGTCGGTCGGTCTCGTCCGTCGCGACGGCGCCGTGGTCCACACCCTCGACGGCTTCGACGACATGTACCGCAACAAGTCGTTCTTCCACTGGCTCACCCGGGGCAGTGCCGAGCTGTTCCGGCAGATGCCCGCCGTCCTGCGCACCGAGAACCGCAGCGGCGACTACTACCACCGGGACGCCGCCGCCATCGCCTACGCCTGCCGGGAGATCGACCAGGTCACCTACGCGCCCACCTTCTGGGCCGCGATGGACCGGGTGGACTTCCCCTTCAGCCGCGTCGCCGATCTCGGCTGCGGCTCCGGCGCACGGCTGATGCAGATCCTCGACCGCCACCCCGGCGCGACGGGCGTCGGCGTCGACATCGCCCAGCCGTCCCTCGACGTGGCGCGGAAGGAAGCGTCCGAGGCCGGGTTCGCCGACCGCGCCGAGTTCGTGCAGGGCGACGTACTGCGCCTCGAACCGCGCCCCGAGTACGCCGACATCGAACTGCTCACCTGCTTCATGATGGGCCACGACTTCTGGCCCCGGGAGAACTGCGTGGCCACCCTGCGCCGGCTGCGCGAGGTGTTCCCCGCGGCCCGGCGTCTGCTGATCGGCGACGCCACCCGTACCGCGCTGCCCGACACCGAACTGCCCGTCTTCACGCTCGGGTTCGAGCTCGGACACGACCTCATGGGCACCTTCCTGCCGACCGTCGACGACTGGGAGTCGGTCTTCGAGGAGGGCGGCTGGGAGCTGGTGCGCACCAACCGCATCGACATCACCGTCGGCGAGGTCATCTTCGAACTTGCCTGATCCGAAAGGCACACCGGTCCCCGGGCGGACGGGCGCTTCCCGCCCACCCGGGGACCCGCAGCCCGTCCGGGCACTTTTCGCCGATCAGTAAGTTGTTCGACGCAACCCATGGAGTCAGGCATGACCACACTCGCGCAGGCCGTCGGGCAGACCCTCGCCGACAGCGGCATCCGGCACGCCTTCGGGGTGGTGGGCGGCGGCAACATCCTGGCCACGGCCGCGCTCACCGCGGCCGGTGTGCGCTACACGGCGGCCCGGCACGAGGGCGGGGCCATGGCGATGGCCGACGCCTACTTCCGGGCGACCGGCGACATCGCCGTCTGCACCACCACCCACGGGCCCGGCATCACCAACACCGTCACCGCGCTGGCGGACGCGGCCAAGAACCGCAGCGGGGCCGTCCTGCTGTGCGGCGACGCCCCGGTGAGCGGTCCGCGGCCGCACGACATCGACCAGAGCGCGCTCCTGGCCGCGCTCGGCGTCCGCGTCGTCCGGCTCACCGAACCGCGCACCGCCCGCGCCGACACCGCCGCGGCCGTACGCACCGCCCGGGAGGAGCGCTGCCCCGTCGCCGTGTTCCTGCCGGGCGACCTGGTCAACCACGCGCTGCCCGACACCCCGGGCACCGTCGCGCAGGCCGCGGCGGGCACGACGGACGCCGTGGCCGAACCCGACCTGGAGCCACTGCTCGACGCCCTGGCCGGAGCGCGCCGCCCGCTGCTCCTTGCCGGACTCGGCGCCTGGCACTCCGGCGCCGGCAAGATCCTGCGCGAACTCGGCGACCGCCTCGGAGCCCTGTTCACGACGACCGTCATGGCCGGCGGGCTGTTCCGGGACAGCCCCTGGTCACTCGGGGTCTGCGGCGGCTTCGCGGCACCGGCCGCCGCCGACCTGATGGGCGAGTCCGACGTCGTCGTCGCCTTCGGCGCGAGCCTGGACACCTTCACCCTGCACGGCGGCCGGATCCTCGACCCCGCGGCCACCGTCGTCCAGATCGACGTCGACGGGCACAAGCGGGCACAGCGGGCCGACCTCGTGGTGCGCGGCGACGCCCACGCCGTCGCCGTACGGCTGCTCGACGCGGTGGAGGAACGGGGACTGCCCGTGCCGGACTGGCGCGGGCGGTGCGCCGACCGGGCCGCCCGGGCACGCGCCGGATGGGCGGACCTCGCCCACGAGGACGCGTCCACCGCCGACCGGATCGACCCGCGCGCCCTGACCCGCGCCTTGGCCGCCCTGCTGCCCGAGGAACGCACCCTGGTGCTGGACGGCGGGCACTTCATCGCCTGGCCCGGGATGTACTGGCCGGTGCCCGACCCGGCCGGGTTCGTCTTCACCGGCGCCGCCTTCCAGAGCATCGGCCTGGGCCTGGCCGGCGCGGTCGGCACGGCGGTGGGCCGCCCCGACCGGCTGACCGTAGCGGCGGTCGGCGACGGCGGCGCGCTGATGGGCCTGCCGGAGCTGGACACGCTGGTGCGCTCCGGCCGGCCCGCGCTCGTCGTCGTCTACGACGACGCGGCCTACGGCTTCGAAGAACACATGTACGCGCCGCAGGGCGCCGACCCGGCCACGCTGTCCTTCGCCGACACCGACTTCGCCACGGTGGCCCGCGGCCTGGGCGCCACGGCGGTCACCGTGCGCCGCCCGGACGACCTCGACGCCGTACGGCGGTGGCGTACGGCCGGCTGCCCGGGCACCCTCGTCCTGGACTGCAAGGTGGTGCCCGGCGTGATCGCGCCGTTCCTGGCCGACCTGCTGGAACGGACCTGAGGACCCTCAGCCGCCGAGCAGGCCCCCGCGTGCCTCGCGCAGCCCCGGGAACGAATCGAGATCCGGGACCGTCCAGCCGTCCAGGTCGTACTCGGACAGGCACTGGTCGACGAACGCCTTGTAGTCGTCGACCTGCCCGCTCGCCGTCTGCGCGAACAGCAGCTCGGTGCGCACGCTCTCGTGGTTGCCCGAGTAGTTGCGCTCGTACAGCTCGTGCCGGCCGCCGAACTCGGTGCCCACCGCGTCCCACAGCAGCTTCAGCACCTTGACGCGCTCGACGGCCTCGACGCCGCCCGAACCGCGCACGTACTTGTCGAGATACGGACGGATCTGCGGGTTCTTGAAGTCGTCGGCGCTGGAGTTCAGGTAGATCAGGCCGCTGGCGACGTCCTGCTGGACGATCTCCTTGATCCGGGGATAGCCGATCTGCATGAACCAGCGGTAGGCCATGCCGTACTGCGGGTTCGGCAGCACCGCCCCGTTGCGCCACTTCACCGGGTTGCGCGCGGCCGCGTCCGACAGCCCCCAGAACAGGTTCCGCCAGGCGAGCACCTCGCCGAGCCGGGTCTGCACCCCTCGGAAGTCCTGCGTCCCGGTGATCTCCAGCGCCTTGGCCAGCGCGCCGGCGAGGAACTCCAGCTTCACGGCGAGGCGTGTACAGCCGTGGAAGGTGAAGCGCTCGAGGAAGCCCGACTGCCCCGAGAACATCTGGATCTTGGCCGTGTCGCCGTAGATGAACACGTCCTCCCACGGGATGAGGACCTTGTCCAGGACGAGGATCGTGTCGTTCTCGTCCAGCCTCGACGACAGCGGATAGTCGAAGGGGCTGCCCATCACGGCGGACATCGCCGTGTACGACGGGCGGCAGATCAGCTTCACGCCGGGCGCGCCCGTGGGCACCGTGGCGACCAGCGCGAACTCCTTCTTGCGCACCGGCAGACCGTAGTGGGCGATGAAGTTGTGGTGGGTGAGCGCCGAACCGGTGGCGACCACCTTGGCGCCGCTGACGACCAGACCCGCGTCGGTCTCCTTCTCCACGTGCACGAAGACGTCGGAGACCTCGTCCGCCGGGCGGCTGCGGTCGACCGGCGGATGCACGATCGCGTGGTTCCAGTACAGGACCTTCTCCTGCGACTCGCGGTACCAGCGGCGCGCGTTGTCCGAGAAGGGGGCGTAGAAGTCGGCGTTGGCACCGAGCGTGCCGAGGAAGGCGGCCTTGTAGTCGGGGCTGCGCCCCATCCAGCCGTAACTCATCCGGGACCAGGCGGCGATCGCCTTCTGGTCGGCCACCAGGTCCTCGGCGCTGCGGGGCGTGGTGAAGAACCGGTGGGTGAAGCCGTCGCCGCCGCTGTCGGTCGCGGTGGTGAGCACGTCGCGGTGGGTCGGGTCGTGCAGCGCGTCGTACAGGCGGGCCGTCATCCGCACCGGGTTGCGGAACGCCGGGTGCGCGGTGACGTCCTTGACGCGCTCCCCGTACAGGTACACCTCGCGGTCGTCGCGCAGGCTCTCGACGTACTCGTCGCCCGTCAACGGACGGGTGGTCGTCGCCTTGTCGCGGCCTTGCCCGGCGTGCTGCTGATCCGTCATGGCCTCATCGTGGCAGCCGCCGGCCGGGGAGGCTTCTTGCTGCGTGCGGCAGCGGGCCCGGCCCCGCGCCGACGTGCCGAAGTCGCTGCGACCGGCTCAACTTCGCAACACGAGAGGTGCCCCCAGGGCCGCCGCGATGTGAGCGTCAGGTGCGCGACACGGTCCCGCTTCCGGCGACCGACACCTGTGTACCTTCCGGGAGGACCCACGATGCTCACCGCCGACATCCCCACGCGAGCACACCTGGTGCAGCGCGCCGGCGACCTCGCACCGCTTCTGAAGAAGAACGCCGCGCAGGCGGAGGAGGACCGGCGGCTGCAGGAGGAGACGATCGAGGCGATCGCCGGGGCGGGCCTGTTCAAGCTGCGCGTGCCCAAGCGGTACGGCGGCTACGAGGCGGACACCCGCACTCTGGTCGAGGTCGCCGCCGAACTCGGCCGCGCCGACGGGGCGGCCGGCTGGACGACGTCCGTCTACTGGATCCCCACCTTCATGGCCTGCCTCTTCCCCGACAGCGTCCAGGACGAGGTGTTCGCCACCCCCGACGTGCGCATCTGCGGCACGCTCAGCCCCTCCGCGCTGGCCGCGCCCGCCGAGGGCGGCATCGTGGTCAACGGCAGGTGGGGCTTCGTCAGCGGCGCCCGTCACGCCCACTGGCAGGAGATCATCGCCGTCCAGCCGACGCCCGACGGGCAGCACCTGCCGGTCATGGCCCTCGTGCCGATGTCGGACCTGCAGATCATCGACGACTGGGACACCTCCGGGCTACGCGGCACCGGCAGCGTCAGCACCGTCGCCCAAGACGTCTTCATCCCGCAGGAGAGGGTGATCCCGCTTCCGGCGATCCTGCAGGGCCAGTACGCCTCCGAACTGAACGCGGCGAGCCCCGTCTACCGCGTCCCGCTGCTGCCGGTCGCCGCCGCCTCCTCCGTCGGTACCGCCCTCGGCCTCGCCCGCGCCGCCCGCGACGCCTTCTTCGAGCGGCTCCCCGGCCGCACCCTCACCTACACCGCCTACGAGTCCCAGGCCCAGGCCCCGCTGACCCACCACCAGGTCGCCGAGGCCACCCTGAAGATCGACCAGGCCGAGTTCCACGCCTACCGGCTGGCCGACCTCGTCGACGCCAAGGGCCTGGCCGGCGAGGAGTTCACCCTGGAGGAGCGGGCCCGCGCCCGCGCCGACATGGGCGCCGTGGTCCGCCTCGCCAAGGAGGCCGTCGGCATCCTCGCCGCCGCCTCCGGAGGCTCCTCCATCTACCGCGACGTCCCGATGCAGCGGATCAGCCGCGACATCCAGGCCGTCAGTCTGCACGCGTTGATGAACCCGGACACCAACAACGAGCTGTACGGCCGCGTCCTGTGCGGTCTCGAGCCCAACACGCTCTACATCTGAGCGCCTTCAGCCACCCGACACCCGGCTCGGAAGACTCCGACCGAACACCCAGGAGCAGCACATGACCGCACAGACCATCGTGACCGCCACCGCCACCGCCACCGCCACCGCGACCGACGAGGACAAGGCCGCCATCGCCGCGCTGCCCCAGCGCGTCGTCGAGGCCTGGGCCGCGCACGACGCGGACGCCTTCGCAGACGTCTTCACTCCCGACGGCACGATGATCATCCCCGGCCACTTCCAGAAGGGCCGGGGCGCCATCAGGGCCTTCCTGACCCAGGCGTTCCAGGGCCCCTTCAAGGGCACCCGCGTCACCGGCACCCCCGTCGACCTGCGCCTGGCCAACAGCGAGTCCGGCATCCTGATCACCCGGGGCGGCATCCTCGCCCCCGGCGAGACCGAGCCGAGCGCCGAGCGCGCCGTCCACGCCTCCTGGGTCGTCGTCAAGCGCGAGGGCCAGTGGTTCCTCGCCGCGTACCAGAACAGCCCGCGCCACGCCGCCTGACGGCACCCCCATCGCAGAAGAGGTGACGTACATGACCAACAGGGTGGGCGAGCGCGCGGTGGTGCTCGGCGGCAGCATGGCGGGGCTCCTGGCCGCGCGCGTGCTCGCCGACTCCTACGACGAGGTGCTCGTCGTGGAGCGCGACACGATCACGGGAACGACCACGGCCCGCAAGGGCGTGGGACAGGGACGCCACGTCCACGGACTGCTCGCCCGCGGCCAGCAGATCCTCGACGAGCTGTTCCCCGGCTTCACCGACGAGGCCGTCGAGGCCGGCGTCCCGACCGGAGACCTGGGCGAACTGCGCTGGTTCTTCAACGGCCGCCGACTCAGCCCCGGCACGACCGGACTGATCTGCGTCTCGGCCACGCGCCCCGTGCTGGAGAGCCGGGTGCGCGAGCGGGTCGCGGCACTGCCCGGCGTGGTCCTGCTGGAGCGGCACGACATCGCCGGGCTGGTCGCCGACGACACCCGCGACACGGTCACCGGGGTCCGCGTGCAGTCCCAGGAACCCGGGGCGCAGGAGCGGACGATCGAGGCGGACCTCGTCGTCGACGCCACCGGGCGCGGCTCGCGCACCCCGCTGTGGCTGGAGGAGTTCGGCTACGAGCGCCCCGACGAGGAGCGCATCCGCATCGACCTCAGCTACACCACGCGCAGGTTCCGGCTGCGCGACGACGCGGTGCTCGACGGCGACCTGTCGATCAACCCCGTCTCCTCGCCGAGCCACCGGCGCGGCGCGTTTCTGTCCCGGATCGAGGGCGGCCTCGTCGTGGTCTCCCTCACCGGCGTCCTCGGCGACAGCGCCCCGGCCGACCTCCCGGGCTTCCTGGAGTGGACCCGCACGCTGCCGGTGTCCGACATCCATGACGTCATCCACGACGCCGAGCCGGTCGACGACGGCGCGGTGTTCCGCTACCCGGCCAGCCAGCGCCGCCGCTACGAGCGGCTGTCCCGCTTCCCGAACCGCTTCCTGGTCGTGGGCGACGCCGCGTGCAGCTTCAACCCGGTGTACGGGCAGGGCATGACGGTCGCCGCGCTGGAGGCGCTGGTGCTGCGCGAGCACCTGGGCCGGGGCGAGGTGGACCCGACGGCGTTCCTCGCGGACATCGCGCAGGTGATCGAGGTGCCCTGGCAGTTCTCCGCCGGAGCCGACCTCGGCTACCCCGAGGTCGAGGGCGAGCGCACCCCCGAGTGGGAGGCGTCCGGCGCCTTCATGGCAGCGCTGCACGCCGCCGCCGTCGTCGACGGCGAGGTCACGGCCACGTTCATGCGGGTCGCGGGCCTGGTCGCCACCCCGGACGCGCTGATGAGCCCGGACATGCTGCGCCGGGTCGAGGAAGGCGCGGCCAAGGCCGCGGCGCCCCTCGCCGCCTAGCACGCCCCGGCCGTCGTACGGCATCCCCGCCGTGAGTCACGAGCCCGCCCCGCGTCCGCCGCGGGGCGGGCTCACGCGTGCCGCCGGGCGTCCGCGGCCGGCGCCACGGCAGCGCGAAGGGCCGCCCGGGGGCCGACCGTCCCGGCGGGGCGAGGGGGGGGGGGGGGGGGCGGGGCGCCCCCGCCCCCGCCCCCCACCC
>NZ_JBSFFI010000015.1:0-154500 GCF_053596035.1 Streptomyces sp. NPDC001781
GGCGCGCTGGGCGCCCCCGCCCTCCCGTGCGTCGACGGACCGGATCGCGGCCGGCCCCGGAGGGCAGGGTCACGCCGCGCACCGGACCGGCCGTGTCGACCGGCTCGAGTCCGTGGGAACACCCCGTGCCGCTGCCGCTCACGCCGGGGCGGGCAGAGCGGGCAGGCTCCCGATCGTCTCGTCGGCATCAACGCGGCGCCTCGGCCACCACGTCGCCGGGCCCGGCGCGTCACCTCGGCCGTCCCTGCCACCCGGCCCGGCCGCCCCGTCCACCGAACCGCCGTGGACGACGGGTGAACCGGCGCCGGACGGCAGGATTCTGCGCGTCCTGGCGTCAGGAGCCGTGTCATGCGCGTCTTGGTGTCGGGTGCTCGGCACCCCGCTCGGCTCCAGCCCATCTCGCTCGGCTCCAGCCCGTCCCGCTCGGCACCGCCCGTCCCACCCGGGCCGGCGTCAACCGCTGGGCGCCACACGTGCGACCGGGCCGGGCTCCTGGTGTGGAGCCCGGCCCGGTGCGGCGGTGCGGGTGGAGCGCGGCTCGGCGGCGCGGCTCCGGTCGGAAGGTTCAGCCGGTGACGGCGACGAGGCGTAGTTCGGAGGTGTAGTGCCGGCCCTGGTCGTCGGTGAGCCAGGTCTGTTCGGGGGTGGGGAGCATCTCGGTGACGGTGAGTCTGGCGTCGGGGTCCTTGCGGGCGAGCCTGCGGGCGGCTTTGGCGAGGATGTTGACGTAGACGGGGCTGTCGAAGTCGACGAAGAAGGGCCGTGGTTCGGTGGGGGAGACCACGAAGACGAAGCGGGGCAGTTCGTGGGTGTCCCGCCACTGCCGGGCCCGGACGAACCGTCTGGCCTCGCTCTTGTCGTCGGCGAAGGCCAGCGCGGAGCCGGCGAACCGCCAGCTCTCCCGCGCCACCGTCATCCGGTCGATGGTGACCCGGGGGGAGCGGTCGGCTTCCGGCAGGAGCCGGAACCGGTCCGTCACCAGCGTGGTCAGCACATGTGCGAAGACCTCCACGGCCGGGAACACCGCGCCGTCGGGCAGCACCACACAGAGCCGGCCGTCGCGCTGCTCCACCACGGCGTCCGCGCTCGGCACGGTCCGGTCGCGATACGGGTCCGCCGTGTTGTCGAGGAGGGCGACCTGGTAGTCCCGCGGCCGTACCAGCGCGTGCCGGATCCGGGCGGAGAGCCGGGACTTGTGTTCCTTGGGCAGCAGAGGCATGAGCCGCGGCGCCGGATGGTCCCGGTCGGTCCGCTCGAACAGCTCGCGGGGGTCGGGGTGCTGGTTGACGAACAGTTCGTTGCCGAGCGTGTTGGCGGCCAGGTGGAGTTCGCCGAGGGTGAGGTGGAACTCTCCGCGCCCGAGGGCGGCGGCGTCCTCCGCGCCGATCATCACGTCCGGGCTGATGTACCGCGCCGCGGCCCAGCCCGGTGCGGTGACCGGCCCGAAGGCCTCCGCCACCCGGCCGGCGATGTCCGTGCCGGCGACCGAGACCCGGCGCACCCCCTGCGAGGCCGGCAGGATGCGCTGCCAGCGGCGCTCGAACTCCGCCTGCAGGCCGGCGGCGTCGGCGACCGCGGCCCCGTGCAGGACCGGCATACAGGCGAACCAGAAGGCGGCGAGGTCCACCGGCCGTCCGGGTCCCGCGTCGGCGCGCAGCCGCTCGTACACCTCGGTGACGCGCTCCGTCACGCGGGCGGCCAGGGCGGAGCAGAGCCAGGCGGCCCCGGACATCAGCAGGTCGAGCGGGGCGAGCGCGGCCAGCACATGGCTGCCCAGCGTCACCCGGGCGGAGCGGCGGCTGTCCGAGTAGACCACGGCCCGGCCGGGCGCCGTGGTGGTGCTCTTCTCGCGTTTGGCGGCCGCCTCGGTCACTCGCTGGAACGTCTGCTCCACGCGGGTGAGAGCCGCGACCAGGCGCTCGGGGTCCTCGGCCGCCGCCCGGACGCCCTCCACCGCGCGTTCCAGTTCGTCCATCCGGGCGACGGCGGCGGCGCGCAGCGCCGGCTCGCCGATCCGCTCCAGGCCGGCGCGCAGCCGGCGGTCGGGGCGGATGTCGGCGGGAACGTCCAGCCGCCAGGTGATCCAGCGCATCCGGAGCAGTTCACCGAGCAGGGCGGGCACGTCCGTGCCCGGGCCGATCTCCTGCTGGAGGGCCCGGACGGAGCGGGTGCCGTCGCACAGGCGCAGCAGGCGGAGCGTCTGCGGCGGCACCGGGTGCGGCGGCCTGGCGGGGGTCCGTACGGCGTTCTCCTCCAGCCGTACGAACGGCACCCGGCGGGGCGCCGTCCAGGGGCGCACCGCCGGGTCGGCCTCGATCTCCCGGGCCAGCGCGTCGACCGACCAGCTGGACCAGAAGACCTCCGAGGACGCGGTCAGTCCGGTGCCCGGCTCGACGGCCACGCCGGGCCGGGCGGTGTCGAAGACGCCCCAGCCGACCGGTCCGAAGAAGCCGATGGTGTCGTTCTTGACGCAGAACCGCTGCCAGTAGTGCGCGACCAGCTCCTCGCGCTGGCGCTGCTTGAAGGTGCGGCCCGCCGTCGCCGGCGACCAGTTGAGGAACGGCCGGATCGCCGAGTCGAGCACCCCGCGGTTCTGCCAGGCGACCGCCGCCCGGAACAGCCCGGAGGCGGCGATCTCCTGCGCGCTCACGGCCGCCTGCACGGCGGCCTGCGCGAACTCTGCCTCGAAGGCATTCCAGGCCGCGCCGGACAGCGCGTCCCGGGGCCCGAACTTGTCAGCTGCCGCGGCCAGGCCCTCCGGCGCGAGCCGGAGCACCCCGTCCGCCGGGAACCCCGCGCCGCGCACCGCGACCTGGTCCCACAGTCGCCAGCGGCCGCTCAGAGAGACGGATCCCTCGTGCATCCCGGCGCCCCCTAGGCCGACGCGGGAGCGAGTGACAGGTCGTCCACGACGACCTGCGCCAGCTCGGCCGGCGACGGATAGGTGAAGACCAGGGCGACGGCGATCTCGGCGTCGAGCAGTTCCTGGAGACGGTGCACGATCTGGAAGGCGGCGAGCGAGTCGCCGCCCGCCTCGAAGAAGTCGCTCGTGGCGTCGAGGGTGTCGTCGCCGAGCGTCTCGCGGTAGTAGCCGGTGATCAGCCCGGTGAGTTCGGCGGTGTCGATGGGGTTCATGGCCCGTCCTTCTTCGGAGTGGTGTGGATGTGGACAAGGGAGGCGGGGCGGTGCGGAGCGGCCGGTCAGCGGCCGGTGCCGGTGTGCGCGGCTCCGGATGCGGCCAGGGCGGCGGCGCTGTTGCCGCCGGAGACGACGACGGCGCTGCGGCCGGGGAGCTCGAGCCGGAGGGCACCGGCCAGCGCGGCCGCGCCACTCGGCTCGGCCGGGATGCCGGCGCGGTGCAGCAGGGTCATCGCGCGGAGCACGGCCGGGTCGCCGACCCCGATCAGTTCGTCGACCCGGTGCCGGACGATCGGCAGGATCACCTCGCCGGGGCGCTGGCCGCGCAGCCCGTCCGCCACCGAGTCGCTGGGCGGCACCTCGACCGGACGGCCGGCTGCGAGGGAGCGGGCGTAGCGCCGGGCCCCTTCGGGTTCCACGCCGATGATCCGCACCGCGCTGCCCAGATGGTCGGCGGCGAGGCAGACGCCGGCCAGCAGGCCGCCGCCGCCCACCGGTACGAAGATCGCGTCGAGGTCGGGGGCGTCCCGCAACATCTCCAGACCCACGGTGCCCTGCCCGGCCACCACGAGGTCGTGGTCCGAGGAGGGCACCAGCGCGGCGCCGGTGCGGGAGGCGAGGTCCTTCGCGTACCGGTCGCGGTCGGCCACCCCGCCGGGTACCCGGACGACCCGGCCGCCGAGCGCCCGGACGGCCGCTTCCTTGGTCTCGGCCGCGCCGGCCGCCATCACCACGGTGACCCGGACGCCGAGGGCGCGGCCCAGGGTGGCCACCGCGATGCCGTGGTTGCCGGAGGAGCCGGCGACCACGGCGTCGGCGCCGAGCGCGAGCAGCGCGTTGGCCGCGCCGCGGAGCTTGAAGGACCCGCTGTGCTGGAGGTGTTCGGCCTTGACCAGCAGTCCGGGCAGCAGGTCGCGGCGCAGCAGCGGGGTGTGCCTCACGTGAGAGGCGATCCGCTCGGCGGCGGCCGGCACGGCGGCCGGTGCGATCCGGGTGTCCGCGGCCGTCATGACACCGGCTCCGGTACGCCCTCGCGCAGCGCCCGCCGGTCGGTCTTGCCGCTGTGCGTGACGGGCAGGCGCTCCAGACGGGTGAACCGCCTGGGCATCAGGTGCGGCGGCAGGGTACCGGCCAGGTGCGCGCGCAGCCGGGCGTCGGTGATGCTTTCGAGCGGGCCGGTGACGTGGGCCCAGAGCCAGGTCCGGCCCCGGTCGTCGGTCTCGGCGGTCACCACGGCGCCGGTGACCTCGGGGTGGGTGAGCAGGGCGGCCTCGACCTCGGCGGGATCCACGCGGTGGCCGCGGATCTTGATCTGGCGATCGGTCCGGCCGAGGTACTCCAGGGTCCCGTCGGGGGCGCGCCGGGCGAGGTCGCCGGTCCGGTACAGCCGTGCGCCGGGCGGCCCGTAGGGGTCGGGTGGGAAACGGTCCGCTGTCAGGCCGGGCAGACCGCCGTAGCCGCGGGCCACGCCCGCGCCGCCGATGTGCACCTCGCCGGTCCGCCCGTCCGGGACTTCGCGCCCCCGTGGGTCCAGCAGGCGTACGACGGTGCCGTCGATGGCGGTGCCGACGATGTCGGCGGAGGTGTCGGGGGCGGCCGGCACGTCGTAGCGGGTGGAGGTCATGGTGCACTCGCTGGGCCCGTACTGGTTGACCAGCCGGCCGCCGACCAGGGCACGGCCGCCGGCGGCGAGGAAGGGACGCAGCGACTCGCCGCTCGAGCACACCAGGCGCAGGGAGCGCAGCCCCTCCGCCGCGCGGGGCGACTGGGCGAGGAAGCCGAGGAAGGAGGGAGTCGTGCTGAGGAGGGTGTCGACGCCGTACTCGGCGACGGTGTCCGCGAAGGACTCGGCGCGGAGCAGTCGCGCGCGGTCCACCAGGACGACGCACCCGCCCGCGGCGAGCGGCGCGAAGGTGTCCCGGATGGACGCGTCGTAGCCGGGCGGGGCCAGCTGGAGGCTGACGGTGCCGGGCCCGAGGGCGTTGTCGCGGACGACGGCGCGGAGGTACCTGTCCAGGCCGCCGTGCTCGATCAGGACGGGATGGGGGGTGCCGGTCGAGCCGGAGGTGTGGCTGACATAGGCGAGCGAGCGCGGATGGGGGGCGCGGAAGGCGGCCGACGGCGGGCCGGCGGCCGGGAGCCGGTCGAGCAGGACGGCGGGTGCGCCGACCAGCGGTCCGAGGCGGTCGGCGAGGTCGGCGCGGGTGAGCAGGTGGGCCGCGCCGCCGCCGGCGGCGAGCGCGGCGAGCCGCCGGTCGGGCAGGCCGGTGTCCAGGGTGAGGAACGCCCCGCCGGCCCGGACGACCGCGGCGGTCGCGACCACGGCGTCGGCGCCCGGAGGCAGGGCCACCGCACAGACCCGCTCCGGGCCCACGCCGTGGGCGGCGAGGTGGGCGGCGAGCCGGTCGATCCGGCCGGCCAGTTCGCCGTACCCGGTCGGGCCGTCGGCGGTCAGCAGGGCGGGGGAGTGCGGCGTGCGGCCGGCGTGCGCCCGGATGGCGTCGACGAACGTCGACCCTGCGGGGGCGGTCATGCCTGCTCTCCCGGGGCGGTGCTCCGGTCGACGGCGACGAGGCGTAGTTCGGAGGTGTAGTGACGGCCCTGGTCGTCGGTGAGCCAGGTCTGTTCGGGGGTGGGGAGCATCTCGGTGACGGTGAGTTTGGCGTCGGGGTCCTTGCGGGCGAGCCTGCGGGCGGCTTTGGCGAGGATGTTGACGTAGACGGGGCTGTCGAAGTCGACGAAGAAGGGCCGTGGTTCGGTGGGGGAGACCACGAAGACGAAGCGGGGCAGTTCGTGGGTGTCCCGCCACTGCCGGGCCCGGACGAACCGTCTGGCCTCGCTCTTGTCGTCGGCGAAGGCCAGCGCGGAGCCGGCGAACCGCCAGCTCTCCCGCGCGACGACGGTGGAGTCGATGGTGATCCGGGGCGAGTGGTCGCCGTCCCGGCGCAGGGTGAAGCGGTCCATCACGCGGTTGCTGAGCGCGTGGCAGAACACGTCGAGCAGGTCGAAGACCGAGCCGTCGGGCAGCACGGCCGCGAGCCCGCCGTCGCGCTCCTCCACCCGCACCTCGCCGGAGCGGACGGTGCGCGGGCGGTGCGGGTCGGCGCTGTGGTCGGCGAGTGCGACGTAGTGGTCCTCCGGGCGGTCCAGGGACTGCCGGCTGCGGGCGGACCACTTGAGCGGAAGCTCCTTGGGCAGCATGGGCAGCAGCCGCGGGCCGGGGAAGTCGCGGGTGGTCTCGTCGATCAGCTGCCCCCGGTCGGGGTGCTGGTGGACGAAGAGCGACTGGGCGAGGGTGTTCATGGCGACGTGCAGCTCGCCGATGACGAGCTGGAACTCGCCGCGTTCGACGGCGCCCAGGTCCTCGGCGACGATCATCAGGTCGGGGCTGATGTAGCGGCTCAGCGACCAGCCGCGCCCGCCCTCGGGGAACGCCTCGCGTACCCGGTCGGCTATGGCGGCACTGGAGAGCGAGACCCGCCGGGCGCCGGCCGGGGCGTCGATGATCCGCGCCCAGCGCTCGCGCAGCTCGGCCTGGATGCGCTCGATGTCGGTGAGGGACTCCGGGTGCGGGGCGGGCAGGCAGGCGAACCAGAGCGAACCGAGGTCGACCTGCTCGTGCAGCTTCCGCAGCTCCAGGTAGGCCTCGTGGACGCGTGCGCCGATGGCCTCCGCGTACCGGTTGGTCATCCAGCGGGCGGCTGTCAGGCACAGCTCCAGCGGAGCGAGCCGGGCCAGGACGGCGGCACCCACGGTCGCCGTGGCGGACCGGCGGCAGTCGGCGTACACCAGGGCGCGGTTGGGCGCGGTGCGGGCCCCCTTCTCGCGGACCGCCGGCACCTCGGTGATCTCGGCGAAGCCGGCCTCCAGGGCGGCGAGCGCGGCGGTCAGCTCCTCGGGGTCGGTACCGGCCCGCTGGACCCGGTCGCGGCCGGTCTCCAGCACCGCCAGCTTGGCCAGCGCCGGCTCCCGTACCGCCGGGTCGCCGATGCGCTCCAGCATGGCGCGCAGTTCCCGCTCGGGGTAGGTACCGGCGGGCACGTCCAGCTTCCAGCCGATCAGGCGGCGCGAGACCAGCCATTCCAGGGCCGCGGTCACCTCATCGGCCGGCAGGTCCCGGCCCAGCTCCCGGCCGGCCAGGACGGTGAGCTCGGCGGGCGTCCGGCGCCCGTCGCACAGGCGCAGGACGGTGAGCGCGGGTTCCGGAGCCGGCTGCGGCGGGCGGCCTGGCAGGCGCACCGTGCCGTCGACCACCCGGACGAACGGAACCTGGCGCGGCGGCGTCCACGCGCGCACCCGCGGGTCGCGGTCGATCGCCTTCGCGAGGGCGTCCATCGACCAGCTGGAGAAGTAGACCCGGGAATCGGCGACCAGGCCCGTGCCTGGGTGCACCTCGACGCCGCGCCGGGAGAGGTCGAAGGTGCCCCAGCCGACCGGTCCGAAGAAGCCGATGGTGTCGTTCTTGACGCAGAACCGCTGCCAGTAGTGGGCGACCAGCTCCTCGCGTTGGCGGGGCATGCTGGTGCGGCCCTCGGCGGACGGCGTCCAGTCGAGGAACGGCTTGATGCCGGTGCGCAGCACCGTGCGGTTCTGCCAGGCGACCGCGGCCCGGAACGGCGCCGAGGCGGCGATCTCCTGGAGGTCGCGCGCGGTGCGCACCGCGGCCGCGCAGAAGTCCTCCTCGAACGCCTCCCAGTCCGCCCCCGCCGGCACCTCCCCGGAGGCGAACTTGTCCGCGGCCGAGGCCAGGCCCTCCGGGGCCAGCCGTAGTACTCCCGCGGCGGGGAAACCGGGCCCGCGCAGTGCGAAGTGCGTCCACAGGCGCCACCCGCCGCCGGGCATGCGTATGGTGTCGGACATTGCTGTGCTACCTCCCTGGGAAGAGTGCTCCGGACCGGCCGAGGGGTCGTCAGGCCGGCTCCGCCGGGATGCCGCCGAGGCACCACTCCAGAACGGCGCGGGCGCTGTGGTACTTGTTCTCAGCCTGCTGGAACGCGATGCTCGTGGGGCCGTCCAGCACCTCGCCGGTCACCTCGTCGCCGCGGTGTGCGGGCAGGTCGTGCATGAAGACGGCACCGGGGCAGGCCGCCAGCACGGCGGCGTCCACCCGGAAGGGGGCGAACACGCGCCGCCAGTCGGGGTCGGGCTTGGTCGTGCCGGTGGTCTGCCAACGGGTGGTGTAGACGATGTCGACCTCGGGCAGGTCGGCCATGTTGTGCCGTTCCTCGACCAGCGCGCCGGACTCCTTGGCGTGCACGCCCGCCCGGTCGAGGAAGGCCGCGTCCAGTCCGTAGCCGGGCGGGGTCCGCAGGTGCAGCTCGGTGCCTCGGAACCGGCTGAGGGCCAGGGCGAGTGCCGAGGCGGTGTTGTTGCCCTCGCCGGCGTACAGCACCCGCAGTCCCTCGATCCGCCCGAAGCGGCCGAGCATCGTGGTGAGGTCGGTGAGGGCCTGGGTGGGGTGCTCGGCGGCGCTCATCGCGTTGACCACGGCCATCTGCCGCTGGGCGGCGTAGGCACGCAGTTCCTCGGTGCTGCCCGCGGTGCGGGCCACCAGCACGTCGAGCATCCGGGAGAGAACGTCGCCGGTGTCCTCGGAGCTCTCCCCGGTGTTCTCCTGGAGGTCGCCGGGACCGTAGGTGATCAGCCGCCCGCCGAGCCGGAGCGCGCCGGCCGAGAACGCGGTCCGGGTGCGGGTGGACGTCTTGCGGAACAGCACGCCGACGACGGCGTCGGCGAGCGGCCGGGCACCCTCGCACTCGCCGGCGGCGTACTGGGCGCCGCGGTGTACGAGCCAGCGCAGCTCCCGGTCGGTCAGGTCTTCGACGGAGATCAGGTGGTGGCGGTCGGGGCGGGGCATCGCGGGGTTCCTCCTCGGGTGGCTGGCCGTCAGTTCGCTTGCAGGGCGTCGAGCAGGATGCCGAGCCCCTCGTCGAGCAGGCCGGGCTCGATCGTGAGCGGGGGCATCACCTTGAGGACCTCGTCGTAGCGGCCGCAGCGCTCGACGATCAGGCCGTGCTCGAAGGCGTGCCGCTGGACGCGCTCGGCCCGCTCCGCACCGCCGGCCCCGGCGGTGTCGACGCCGAGCACCATGCCCCGGCCGCGCAGCACGAGGCCGGAGTCCAGCGCGGCCGCGTCGGCCCGGAACCGGGTCAGGCGCTCCGCACCCCGCTGAAGGCCGGTCAGGAAGTCGTCCCGCTGCCACAGTTCGCAGGCCGCGGTGGCCGCGACGAAGGCGAGCTGGTTGCCGCGGAACGTGCCGGTGTGCTCACCGGGCTGCCACAGGTCCAGCTCGCGGCGGAACAGCGTGAGCGAGAGCGGCAGCCCGTAGCCGCTGAGGGACTTCGAGACGGTGACGATGTCCGGCACGATCCCGGACTCCTCGAAGCCGAAGAACGCGCCGGTGCGGCCGCAGCCGGTCTGGATCTCGTCCAGGATCAGCAGCACCCCGTGCCGTTCGGTGACCTCGCGCAGCCGGCGCAGCCACTCCCGGCTCGCCGGGTAGACCCCGCCCTCCATCTGCACCGATTCGACGACGACGGCCGCGGGCGGTTCGGTGCCGGAGGACGGGTCCGCCCACAGCCGCTCGATCAGGCCGATCGAGTCGAACGGGCCGAGCGGGCCGTCCTCGAAGGGGACGAAGGTCACCTCCCCGCCGGTGACCGTGCCCGCGCGGCGGGCGCGGCGATTGCCGGTGACCTCCAGCGAACCGCGGGACATCCCGTGGTAGGCACCGGTGAAGGCGGTCAGACCGGTGCGGCCCGTCGCACGGCGGGCCAGCTTGAGGGCTGCCTCGACCGCGTCGGTCCCGGTCGGGCCGGTGAACTGCACCTTGAAGTCGAGGCCGCGCGGCTGCAGCACGACCTCGGTGAGGCGGGTGAGGAAGTCGCGCTTGGCCACGGTGTGCATGTCGAGGCCGTGCATGAGGCCGTCGTCGGCGAGGTAGTCGATGACGCGCCGCTTGACGGCGTCGTGGTTGTGTCCGTAGTTGAGGCTGCCGGCGCCGCAGAAGAAGTCGATGAAGGCCCGGCCGTCGTCGGTGTGCAGCAGCGCGCCCCTGGCGCGCTCGAACACCACGGGGAAGGTACGGCAGTACATCCGCACCTCGGACTCGATCTTCTCGAAGACGGAGTTGTCGGCGGTCGCGGGGAGTGTCATGGCGGTCCTTGGGCGAGGAGGCGGTTGCGGTCAGCGGCCGGCGGTCGTGCGCGCGCCGCGTGGGCGTGCGGTCAGCCGCGGCAGGGGACCGTCCGGGGCCAGCAGCGGATAGCCGTCCAGGGCCGTGGCGAGGGCGGCGACGGTGGGGTGGTCGAACAGTGCCCGTACGGGGACGTCCACCCCGAGGGCGGCGCGCAGGCGCACGGACACCCGGGTGGCGAGCAGCGAGTGTCCGCCGAGCAGGAAGAAGTCGTCGTGGGCGCCGATCCCGGTGGCGCCGAGGACCTCTTCCCAGACCCTGGCCACGGACTGTTCCCGCGGGGTGCGCGGAGCGGCTGCCGGGCCGGCCGCCTGCGGCGTCGGCACGGGGAGCGCGTGGCGGTCCACCTTCCCGCTGACCGCGGTCGGGATGGCGTCCAGCAGGACGAACGCGGCCGGCACCAGATGGTGGGGCAGGGAGTCGAGCAGCTCGGCGCGCAGCGCGTCGGGGGTGGGAGGGTTCCCGGGGTCGTCCGCGACCAGGTACGCGGTCAGCTGCTGACCGCCGCCGGCGTCCGGCGTCGGGTGCACCACGGCGGCGCGGACGCCGTCGAGAGCGAGCAGCGCGGCCTCGATCTCGCCCGGTTCGATCCGGTGGCCGCGGATCTTCACCTGGTGGTCGCTGCGGCCGAGGATCTCCAGCGAGCCGTCCGGGCGGAGCCGGCCGAGGTCGCCGGTGAAATAGAGCCGGCCGCCGGGCGCGGTGGCGTGCGGGTCGGGGAGGAAGACGCCGGCGGTCTGGGCGGGCCGCCCCCGGTAGCCCCATGCGAGGCCGTCGCCCCCGATGCAGACGTGCCCGGTGACGCCCTCGGCCACCGGCTCCAGCCGGTCGTCGAGCACCCGGACGGTCGTGTTGTCCACCGCCGCCCACCGCCGTACCCGTCCGTCGGCGCCGTGCCGGGCCACGCTGGTCCAGATCGTCGCCTCGGTCGGCCCGTAGAGGTCCAGGACCGGAGCGCCGTCCGCCGCGAGCGCCGCGGCCAGGTCGGTGTGCAGCTTCTCGCCGCCGGACAGCACGGTGAGACCTGGGCCGGGGGTCCAGCCGGTGTCTACCAGTGTCCGCAGCATCGACGGGGTGGCCTGCATCAGATCCGGGCGGGCCTCGCCGATCAGCCGGATCAGGCGCTCGGGGTCGCGGGCCTGCTCGCTGTCGGCCAGCACCAGCCGGGCGCCGGTCAGCAGCGGCAGGCACAGCTCCAGCATCGAGGGGTCGAAGGAGGCGGTGGTGACGCCGAGCACGGTGGCCGCCGGCCCCAGCTCCAGCCGGGCCGCCATCGAGAGCAGGAAGTTGGTCAGGGCATGGTGCGGGATCTGCACGCCCTTGGGGGTGCCGGTCGAGCCGGAGGTGTGGAAGACGTACGCCAGGTCGTCTGGGCCGGTGGTCCGGTCGCGCCGGTGCGCCGGGCCGGCCGGGGGCGGGCCGCCGTCGAGCAGAAGGGTCCTCGCCTCGGTGCCGGCGACCCGTCCGGCCAGCGGGCCGGTGGTGACGACCACCGCGGCCCTGGTGTCCTCGATCAGGTGGCCGATACGCCGCGCGGGGTGCAGCGGGTCGAGCGGGACGTAGGCGGCGTCCGCCTTGAGAACGCCGAGCAGGGCGACGAGGAGCCCGGTGCCGCGCTCCAGCAGGACGCCCACCCGGGTGCCGCGGCCGACACCGAGACCGCGCAGCCGGTGTGCCAGCTCGTCGGCCCGCTGGTCGAGTCCGGCGTAGCTCAGCCCGCCGTCCCCGGAGCTCACGGCAATGGCATGCGGGGTGCGGCGCGCCTGCTGCTCGAACAGATCGGTGACGGTCTGCGTGGGCACGGCGCGGGCGCTGCCGAGGCCGAGTGCGAGCCGGCGGCGGCGCTCGCCGCCGGGCAGCGGTTCGAGGACGGAGGTGGCACGGGGCAGCGGCTCGTCCGGGGCGGCGAGCAGCTCGTGCAGCAGCCGGACGTAGTCCTCGGCGACGCGGGCGGCCGTCTCGGGCGTGAACAGCGCCGTGGCGTACTGCAGGCGCAGCCCGAGGCTGCCGTCGGGACGGCCGAGCAGGTCGAGCGCCAGGTCGAACGGTGTCCCGGCGACCGGGGTGGGCACCACTTCGACCGACAGGCCGGGCAGGACGGGTGGTTCGGCCTGGGAGTCGAGGGTCAGGAAGGAGACCTGGAAGAGGGGGTTGCGGCTCAGGTCGCGGGGAGGGGCCAGCTCGCCGACCACGCGTTCGAACGGGGTGTCGGCGTGCGTGAGGTCGGCCAGGAACGCGTGCCGGACCCGGTCCACTAGCTCGCCGAAACCCGGTCGGCCGGACAGGTCGGCGCGCAGCACCACGGTGTTGACGAAGGGGCCGATGAGGTCCCTGGCGGCGGGGTGGCCGCGGCCGGCGACCGGGGTGCCGACGGCGAAGTCGTTCTGCCCGCTGTAGCGGCCCAGTTGGGCCTGGAAGGCCGCGAGCAGCACCATGAACCGGGTGGCGCGGCGGGAGCGGGCCAGCCGGTCGGCCTGTGCCACCAGATCGGCAGGGAGGGTGAACCGGGCCACGGCGGCGGCGCCGTCGAACTCGGCCGGGCGGGGCCGGTCGGTCGGCAGGTCCAGCGGCGGCAGGCCCGTCAGACGCGAGCGCCAGTGGTCCAGGCCGCGGGCGAGCCGGGGACCGGCCGACCGCTCGCGCTGCAGGGCCGCGAGGTCGGAGTACTGCAGGGGAAGCTCCGGCAGTCCGGGGCGGACACCGGTGGTCCTGCCGCGGTAGGCCGCGGCCAGGTCGCGGGTGAGGACGTTCCAGGAGGAGAAGTCGAAGGCGATGTGGTGGACCACGACGACCAGCAGGTGGTCGTCGGGCGCGAGCCGCGCCAGAGTGGCCCCGAGCGGCGGCGCGGTCGACAGGTCGACCGGCCGGCGCAGCGCGCGGTCGAGGACCGCGGCGATGCCGGCCGCTCCGGCGGCGGGAGCGTCGACCCTGTCCAGCGGAACCTCGACCCGGGGGACCACATGGGCCACCGGTTCGCCGTCGGCGGCCGCATACCGGGTACGCAACACCTCGTGCCGGTCGACCACGTCGGCCAGGGCGGCGGCGAGGGCCCCGGCGTCGAGGTCGCCCCGCAGGCGCAGCGCCAGCGGAAGCAGATGGTCCGCCGTGCCGGGCCGCAGTTGGTCGAGGAACCACAGCCGTTGCTGCGAGAAGGATGTCGTCCGGCCGTCACAGCGGTCCACCGGCTCACCTCCGAGGGGTCTGGTAGGTCGTCGCGTGCCTCGGGTGGTCGGGGCACGTCCGGAGCTTGCCGTTCGGGCGTGGCCGCGCAGTAGGGAAGGAGCGGCAGCGCCCGTCGCGGCTTTTGCTGCGTCAATGTCTCTGGTCGGGACCGGGACCGGTTCAGATCAGCCCGGTGCGGACGCCGTACGCCACCGCGTGCGCCCGGTTGCGGACCTGCAGGCGGGTCATCAGGTCGTACATGACGTTCTTCACGGTGTGCTGGGAGCAGGACAGTTCACGGGCGATGGCCGCGTTGCCGTGCCCCTCGGCGACCAGCGCGAGCACCGTCTTCTGGCGGGCCGTCAGCGGCGAGTCGGGCACGGGGCGCCTGCGCTCCGCCTCGTCGCCGCCCGCCTCGTCGAGGAGGCGGGCCAGCACGCCGTAGGACATCCGGCCGTCGCCGTACCGGGCGGCGTGGACGGCGGTGAGCAGGCGCTCCGGCGTGGCCTCGGCGGACTGCAGCATCGCCGCCACCCCGGCCCGCACGGCCAGCCGCACTCCCGCGGCGGTGAAGGTGTCGGCGATCAGCAGGAGGGGGCCGCCGGCGGGTTCCGGTCGGCCGCCGAGCGCCGCTCCCGGCGTCCGGCCCGCGGCAACCCGGACGACCCCGTCGCAGCCCCCGGCCGCCACCAACTCGATGCCGGCCCGGCGCAGACCGGCGGCAACCGTGTCGCGGGCCGCCCCGCCCGCCGGGCACAGGTGCACGCGCGGCGCGCCGTCGTCCCGCCCGGCAACCGGCGCCGCCTCGAGGACGAGGCCGGTCACAGCAGGCCCGTCCGCAGCGCGTAGGCCACCGCGTGGGCGCGGTTGCGCAGCCGGAACCGCTGGGTGATGTCGCGGACCACGGTGGTCACCGTCCGTGGTGAGTAGCAGAGTTCCTTGGCGATTTCATCGGTCTCCCGGCCGTCGGCCACCATCCGCAGGACCGCGCGTTCCCGCTCGTCCAGGCCCCAGTCCGGTCCGCGGCCCCGCACTCCGGGATAGGGGTCGGTCTCGGTGCTCTGGTCGAGCAGGCCGTCGATCAGGTCGGGGGGCACGGTGCAGTCGCCGCCGGCCACGGTCCGCACGGTCCGCGCCAGCCGGTCGGCGTCAACCTCGTGCCGGCGCAGGAGACCGCGGGCCCCGGCGTTGACGGCGTCCGCGGCCTCGGCCGCGGACATGTGGGAGGCGATCACGATGACGGCGGGCCGGTGCGGGCCGCTGCCGGTCGCGGCCACCAGGTCGAGTTCCTCGCGATCCATTCGGTCGAAGATCACGACGGCCACGTCGGCCTTCTCCTCCGGCCGGACCAGTGCGATGTCCCGGTTGCCGGACAGGGCGCTGACGGCGCCGGCCTCGAGCAGCGGGTCCAGGGCCACGACGCACAACGACAGGGGATTGCCCATGTGTACTCCTCGGTCAGTGCGGAACGAACCTCTCGGTGAGGAGTCTCGACAGCCTGTGCGCCGCGCCGCATGGGGCGCGATTACCCGCATTCCCGTGCCTCGCCGCGCCGGCCCGGCCCGTACACCGGCGGCCGGACCGCACACGGCCGCGCGCCGCCGGACGGAGCCCGGCCGCCGGGCCCGCTCGCCTCGGCCGCGGCGCCGTCGGCGCCCACCGCTCCCGCCGACCCGCCCGGCAGCGCGAAAGGGGGGCCCGGCGGTGGCGTCAACTGGGTAGTCCGCCGCGGAATGTGGGGGTACTGCTCCCCTGTACGGGCGGGCGACACCGCTGGAAGGGTGACGGACGTGACCAGAACCGACACCGCCCGTCCCGCCACGGAGGCGACGACCTCCTGGTGGGCTCCGGCAGCGACACTGCGTGAGCGCCTGTCGGCCCCGCACCCGCCGGCGCCGGCACCCGCGGGTGCGGCCGCCAGGATGCGCACCCGCTCGCCGGTCGAGTTGGCCTGCGAGTCCGCCCGCTCGGCCCGACTGGGCGCCGGCCCCAGGCTGGTGGCGGCACTCGCCACCGAACCGCCGGCCCGCCTGGCCGGCCGACTCGCCAAACCGCAGTGGGCGGTGTTCGTCGAAGGGGCGCTCGCCGCGGCTCCCGAGACCCCCGCGGAGGTCTGCGGGGCCGCGGTGACCGCGCCCGCCGACCCGGCGGACGGAGCGGTGGTCTTCGAACCGGTACTGCGCCCGCTGGTGACGGCGGCCGTCGCCGAGCTGGCCGAACAGGCCGGCGCGAACGGTGCCGACCCCGGCGAGACGGCGGTGTTCGCCGGGGACTACGCGGACTGGCTGGTAAGGCGACTCGCCAGAACGGCCGCCCGGACCCTGGTCGTCGAGCTGGCCGCCGCGCGGACCACGGGCGACCTGTCCGGCTCCACCGCCGCCGCCCGCTTCGCCGACTTCGTCGCCCGGGCCGGCACCCGGGCGGGTCTCGCCCGGCTGTTCGCCGGATACCCGGTGCTCGCCCGCCTGCTGGCCCTGGCCTGTCGGCACACCGCCCGGTCCGGCGCCGAACTGCTGGCGCGGCTCGCCGCCGACCGGCAGGAGCTCGCCGACGAGCTGTTCGGCGGGCGGAACCCGGGGCCGCTGGTCGGCGTCGAGCTGGGACTCGGGGATCTGCACCAGCAGGGCAGGTCGGTGGCGGTGCTCCGGTTCGCCACCGGCAGCGCGGTCTACAAGCCGCGGCCGGTCGACCAGCACGCCCTGCTGGACAGGATGGCCGGCTGGCTCGACGCCAAGATCCCGGGCCTGGGGCTGCGCACCCCGCGCTGGGTGGCCGGCGACGGCTACGGGTGGCTGGAGTACATCGACCACCGGACGTGCCGTTCGCTGGCCGAGATCGACCGGTTCCACCGTCGGCAGGGTGTGCTGATCGCCCTGGCCTACACCCTCGAAGGGGTGGACCTGCACTACGAGAACGTCCTCGCGCACGGCGACCAGCCCGTGCTCGTCGATGTCGAGACACTGCTGCACCCCGTCCTGCGGGAGGGCGGGACCACCCGGCCGGATCCGGCCGCCGGGGCACACGCCTCCTCGGTGCACCGCACCTGCCTGCTGCCGCAGCTCCTGGTGGGAGAGCTGGGCGCGGTCGACGTCTCCGCGCTGGGCGGCGCACCTGGCGGGGAGTCCCCCGATACCCGGATGGTCTGGGAGGACGCCGGCACGGACGAGATGCGCATGGTGCGCCGCCCGGCGCCGTTCACCGGCGCGCTGAACCGTCCCTACGGAGCCGCGGCCGGGCCCGGCAGCGCCGACCGGGTGGCCGCGGTCCTGTCGGGATTCCGCACCGGGTACGACGCCGTCGTCCGGCACCGCGACGAACTGTCCGGCCCGGCCGGGCCGCTGGACGCCGGCGGGGACGCGGCCGGTCGGCTCGTGCTCCGGCCGACGATGCTGTACGCCACCCTGCTGGAGGAGGCGACCCATCCGCAGGTGCTGCGCGACGGGCTCGACCGGGATGCCATGTTCGCGGTGCTGTGGGCCGATTCGGACGGCGACCCGGCCCGCCAGGCCCTGATCGAGTACGAGATCGCCGACCTGTGGGACGGCGACGTCCCCGTCTTCTTCCACCGGCCCGGCTCACCGGAGGTCTTCGCCTCGGACGGGAGCCCGGTGAGCGGCGTCCTGGACACCTCGGGCCTCGCCTCCTCACGGGCGAAGCTCGCCGCCATGAGCACCGTCGACCGCCGTGCCCAGGAGTGGATCATCTCGGCCACCCTGGCGTCCGCGGAGCCGTGCGCCGCCGGACGCCACCACCGGGTGAGCCGCCGGGCCAGTCCGGCTCCCGCCGTCCTGCCGGAACCCTCCGCGCTGCTGGCCGCCGCCTCCGGGATCGCCGACGAGATCGCCGGCCGGGCCGTCGGCGGACACGGCCGGGCCAACTGGCTGGGCCTGGAGGCGGTCGACGACCGCTGGACGGTGCTGCCCATGGGCGCGGGGCTCGCCCAGGGATACAGCGGAGTGGCCCTGTTCCTGGCCCAGCTCGGCGCGCTCACCGGCTCCGCCCGGCACACCGAGCTGGCCCGTGCGGCGCTCGCCCCGGTGCCCGAACTCGTCGCTGCGTTGGCCGCCGACCCGGCCCTGAGCCGGGCCGTGGGCCCCGGCGGCTTCGAAGGCCTGGGCGGAGTCTGCTATGCGCTCGCACGGGTGGCCACCCTGGTTGACGACGACATCGCCGGGTGCCTGCCGACGGCGCTGGACGCCTTGGCGCTGGCGGCGCTCGGCGACGACACCTCACCGGGCGTGTCGGCCGGCCTGGCCGGAGCGCTCGCCGCCCTGCTCGCGGTGTACCGCGAGCGCGGGCTGCCCCAGGCCGCCGACCTCGCCGACCGGATCGCCGAACGGCTGCTGGGGCTCGGGCCGGCCGGCCGGCCCGGTGACGGGGCGCCGGAGAGCTTCGGCTTCGCGTTCGGCGAGGCCGGGATCGGCTGGGCGCTCGCCCGGCACGCCCGGTTCGCCGGCGGTCCACTGGGCGCGCGGACCGAGGCGGCCGGACGCACCCGGCTGACCACCGCACTCGCTGCGGCGGACCGGCTCGACGCGGGCTGGTGCTCCGGTACCGCCGGCGTCGTACTGGCGGCGGCCGACGCCGGGCTCCGCCCGCAGCCGGTGAACGGTCCGGCTCGGGACGCGAGCCGCAGGCTCGCCGAGCACCCGCCGGTGGCCGACCTCAGCCTGTGCCACGGCGAGCTGGGCATCGCGGAAGCGGTGGCCGCCCTGGCCGAGTGTGGCCACGCCGAGGCGCGCAGCAGTCTGACCGGCCGGATCGGCCTGGCCCTCGGACTGCTCCACGCCTGGGGGCCGTGTTGCGGAACACCTGGGCGCGTACCGACGCCCGGACTGCTCACCGGGCTGTCGGGCATCGGCTACGCCCTGCTCCGGCTGGGCTTCGCCGACACCGTGCCCTCGGTCCTGCTGCTCGGCCCCGCCCAGAGCGGCGGACGGGGCTGAGTCCGTACCGCCCTCCGAACCGGTGCCCGCGCCGCGAGCACCACGAGAGCCTTTCCGGAAATGCGAACAAGTTCATCAACAGCGCGATCCCACGCCGGATCGCCTTCCACCGAAAGGAAGATCCATGTCCAGCTTCCCGCAGAACGGTACCGGCCACGGCGAGGCCACGGGCGCGGCCGCGACGGTCACCGACCCGGCCGGCGAGATCCGGCTGGTCCGCTGGAACGGAGCGTGCGCCCGCACCCGGGCGCTTGCCGGAATGACCCTCGGCAGCGGCGTGGTGGTCGGCCTCGGCTCCGCCACCATCACCACCGTGTCGGTGCCCGCCTGACCTGACGTCACGCCCGGCCGGTTCGCGTAGGTGTGTGACCTTCGTGAGCGAGTGGCTAACATCCGGAGGTATGCGTCTGCGGGCAGCTCATCTCATTGGTCGTGAGGCCGAAGTCACCGAGCTCGGCGAATCGTTGCGGGATCTGAACCGGTCACGTGGAGGCACGGCGTTCCTGGTCGGAGAGGGGGGCATCGGCAAGTCGCGGCTGGTCGCCGAGCTGATCGGATCGGCGCTGGACGCCGGCGTCCGGGTCCTGAAGGGCCGGAGCAGCACCATCGGACCGATGGTGCCGCTCCGGCCTCTCACCGAGGCCCTGATGCCGCTCTCCCGCGGCGGGGTGACACCGGACGAGGCGAGCCTCGGACCGTACCGCCCGGTGCTCGGCCGGCTCATCCCGGGCTGGAGCACCAGCTCCCCCGACCAGGGATCGACGGTGGTGCTCGCCGAAGCGGTCCTGCGGGTGCTCGCCCATGCCGGCCGTGAGAGCGGCTGCCTGCTGGTGCTGGAGGATCTGCACGACGCCGACACCGAGACCCTCGCCGTCGTCGAGTACCTGGTGGACAACCTCGAACAGCAACCCCTCATGCTGGCGGCGACCCTCAGGTCCGATCCCGGCGAGGCGCTGAGCCTCGCCGAGTCCGCCGGGCGCCGTCGCAGCGCCACGGTGTTCCGGCTGGCACCGTTGGACGCCGACGGGGTCGGCCGGATGATCGCCTCCTGCCTGGAAACCGATCCCGGCCGGCTGCCCGCCGAGGTGCTCGTCCAGATGTGGCAGGACAGCGCGGGCATCCCGTTCCTGGTCGAGGAACTCCTCCAGGGCGCGGTCGCCGGCGGCTCGCTCGTCCGCGAGGGCGCCGCCTGGCGGGTGGTCGGCGACCTCCGCCGCAACATGCCCCGGGCGCTGCTGGAGGGCGCCATCCACCGCATCGACCAACTCGGCCCACAGGGGCGGACCGTGCTCAGCGCCGCCGCCGTGCTCGGCCGGCGGTTCCCCCTGTCGGTGCTCCAGTCGATGACCGGCGTCGACGACCGGAGCCTGCTCAGCCACCTGCACGCGAGTGTGACGGCCCGGCTGGTCGCGGCCGACGAACCCGCCCCCGACTGGTACGCGTTCCAGCATCCGCTGACCGCCGAAGCGCTGCTCGCGCAGCTCACCCCGGCCGCCCGAGTGGCCCTGTCCGAGCAGGCCGCGAACGCGATCGAGACCCTCAACCCCGGTCTGCCGGGCGACTGGTGCCCGCTGGCTGCGACCCTGCGCGCCGACGCCGGTGAGCCCGTCCGGGCCGGCCGGCTGTTCGCCGAGGCCGGGCGCCGTGCCCTCGCCGACGGCGCCGTGGGATCCGCGGTCGCACTGCTCGATCGCGCCGAGCGGCTGCTGGCGGAAGGCGGAGACTCCGCCGCTCGCGCCGAGGCCCTGGAAGCTCTGCTGCCCGCGCTCGCGGAGACCGGGGACCTGACCCGCGCGCTCAGCCTCACCGGAACCCTGCGTGAACTCGTCGGAGCCGGCCTGGGCGCGGCCCGGCTGGCGGCCCTGCACACCCGCCTCGCGCACGTGGCGTACATGGCGGGCCGCTGGGCCGACGGCAGCAATCAGATCGAACGGGCTCGCGCGCTGCTGGCGACGGCACCGGACGAGGCGCACACCGCGCTGACCGACGTGGTGGAGGCGTACCTGTGCCTCGACGCGCCGGGACAGGACCGCACCCAGCGGGCCGAGCGGCTGGCGCGCGCCGCGCTCGGCACCGCCGAGCGGGAGGGCCTGCCCCTGGTCGCCTGCCAGGCGTGGGAACTCCTCGCCGTGGTCGCCCGCGAACGTGACCTCTCGGAGGCCAGTACATACCTGGAACAGGCCATGAGCACCGCTGAACGGCACAGCCTGCCGCTCCAGCGGATGTACGCGCTCACCCGGCTCGGCGGCATCCGGTGGCTGGACGAAGGCAGTACCGCCGTCCTCGAGGAGGCCCGCACGGAGGCCCGGCGACTGGGCGCGGTCACCGTCGTCTACGGCATCGACGGCATCCTCACCCTGCACGATGTCCTGTGCGGCCGGTTCACCGAGGCCCGGGCGCTCGGCGACGAGACGCTGACCATGGCAGCCCGCCTGAAGCTGACGTCGGTGGCCCGATACCTGCTGATGGCCCGCTCGGTGCTGGCGGCTCACCAGGGCGACCGTACCGCCATGGAGGAGGCCCTGGCCGACTTCGGACGCTGGGGAGGGCGCGGCTCGCTGGAGGAGCCGCTGGCCCTCGGTCTGGCCCAGGTCTTCTGTGCCCTCCTGGAGGAGAACCGGGACCAGGCGACCCGGTCCATGGCCGACCTCAAGGCGCTGGAGGCCGAGAACCCGACCACGTTCCACCTGAGCGGACGGCACGGCCTCGCTCTGCTGCTCGACCTCCTGGACGGCCGGGCCGACCGCGGTCACCTCGACCGGCTGGCCGCCAGCGCCGCGGGCCGGATGCGCTGGAACCGGTACTTCCTCCTGCTTGCCGAGGCCGTCCTGCTCGGCCGCGAGGGCCGGTCCGAGGCGGCCGGACACGCGGCACTCCTCGCCGAGACCACGGGCGCGCCCTACCCCACCGCCCGCCATCTCGGGCAGCGGCTGATCGCAGAGGAGGCCCACGCGCTGAGCTGGGGTGAACCGGAGAGATGGCTGCGGGAAGCCGAGCACCACTTCCGCGAGACCTCCGCCACCGCGGTGGTCGGCGCCTGCCGAACCCTCCTGCGCGCGATCGGCGCACCGGTGCGCCAGCACCGCACCGGCAGCGACCGGATTCCACCGGAACTGCGCATGAAGGGCATGACGGTCCGCGAGTACGAGATCTTCCGGCTGCTCGCCGACCGCCCCAGCAACAAGGACATCGCCTCCCGGCTCTACATATCGCCACGCACCGTCGAGAAACATGTCGCCAGCCTGATCGCCAAGACCGGGCTGCCCAACCGCTCCCAGCTCTGCGCCCTGGCGGCGGAGCAGTCCTGACGTCGGGTTGCGACCGGCCCGCGCGGACCGGCGGGCCGGTCGCAGGGGCCTCGGAGCCCGGACAGCGGCGCGGGGTATCGCGTTGATCACCGAGAGCGGCTCCCGTGCCGGGCGGCCCGGAGGGCGACGAAGCCCCCGGGCGGCCGACTGCGGGCTCTGGAAGAACCCGAGTTTCCGAGAGCTGTAAGAGCAACGAATGGTCTTCGTCTGCTTGCGGTGCGGCGGCAGCACATCGCTGACCAGTACAAGGAGCGCCCGTCGAGACTGGGGCGGGGTCGCGGGTCCGGGAGTGGTCCGGGTCATGATCGATGCCGCCCCCCGGATCAGTGTGGGCGGGCTGCTGCGTGAGGGCGTGTGGTGCACATCGCCTGCGGGCCGCCGGACTTCTGCATCGATGGGAGAAGCCGCTGATGCCCAGCCCGCCGACACCCGCCGCACGAGGGCACTCCCAGTGCGAAATACTCGTCCGATGAGTTCACGCACTTTCTCGATCAGCCGGTCGATCACGATACGGCGGGCCGTCGCGCGGGATGCCAAACGGCTCACGCGGCTCGTGCGCGGCTCAAGCGCCTACGAGGGGAAGTTCGCATCCGCGGTCGCGGGCTACCGGGTCGGTCCTGATTACATCGGGGCACACCGCGTCTTCGTGGCCGTCGGCGCCGACGAGCAGGGAGGCCGGGTCCTCGGGTTCTACTCGCTCGTCCTCACTCCACCGGAGCTCGACCTGCTGTTCGTCGCCGACGAAGCGCAAGGACGGGGCATCGGACGACTGCTCGTCGCGCACCTACGGTCCGAGGCCCGTGCCGCCGGGCTCGACCGCGTCAAGGTCGTGTCGCATCCGCCCGCCGCGGACTTCTATCACCGCGTCGGTGCGGTGCGGACCGGAACCGCCTTCGCGAACCCGCCCGCCGTGCCCTGGGACCGTCCCGAATTCGAGCTTCGCGTTTCCTAGTGGATCAAGCCGTGGCGAGCTCGCCGAGGTGCCCGGCCGTTCCGGCAGGATCGATGATCCGATAGGTGTTCGCCGGGCGGCTGTGCGACCGGCGTGACGGGGCTGTCGGCCGGGACATGCTGGAGGTCGCCGCGTATGGCGCTGACGACGCGGGGCCGGAAGGGCGGGGTGCCGGCTCAATGTGCGGCGGGTACGGCACCCGCACCCGATGTGCCGCCGCTGCCAGGTGTTCGGCCACAGGGGCCAGGGCCCGGACCCCGACCGCCCTGCTGATACGACACGGAGGAACGGCTTCAGGCGCGGTACCTCTCGTGGGACCGCCCGACCGGCACGGCGTCCAGCCTCCTCGCCTCCCGGGAGCGGCCGGAACAGCGGCTCCAGCGTACGGGCCACCGTCTGGTCCGAGGGATACGCGGAGAAAGGCAGCCCGTCACTTCCGAGCACCCTCTCGGCTGGAGAGAATTCAGCCAGACCGCAGGCCACACGGCGCATGGGCAGCGGATCCCGGGAACAACTGTCACCGCGCTCAGGCGAGGCCTCAGGCAGCCGATCGTTGCCCGTGGGGGCCTCCTCAACCTGAAGCAAGCTGGGCCTTGCTGCTCCGCCCGGTTGACCTGAGGGCTGTCCCGTAATCCGCGGCGGGCGCGCGACGACAGCTACGGCGCCTCGCCGCGTTGTCGGATCGCCCCCATACGCCCAGTATGAGAACGACCTTCCGCCTCGCGGTGCACCGCATCGATTACAGCAGGTACCTGCCGGGTCGGGTTGCCTGGAGCCCGGACATGCCTCCAGGCAACCCGACTTCAGGCTCTAGAAGAAGCCAAGTTTCTGAGGGCTGTAGGAACAAAGAATGTTCTTCGTCTGCTGGTAGTGCTCCAGCATCATCTTGTGGTTCTCCCGGCCGATCCCTGACTGCTTGTAACCGCCGAAGGCCGCGTGGGCGGGGTAGGCGTGGTAGCAGTTGGTCCAGACCCGGCCTGCCTGGATCGTGCGGCCGGCGCGGTAGGCGGTGTTGATGTCGCGGGTCCAGACGCCCGCGCCGAGGCCGTACAGCGTGTCGTTGGCCAGTTTCATCGCGTCGTCGAAGTCGTCGAAGGACGTCACCGAGACGACCGGGCCGAAGATCTCCTCCTGGAAGATCCGCATGCGGTTGTCGCCCTCGAAGATGGTCGGCTGTACGTAGTACCCGCCCTTCAGCTCACCGTCGTACTCGACGCGTTCGCCGCCGGTGAGCACCTTGGCGCCCTCCTGACGGCCGATGTCCAGGTAAGAAAGAATCTTCTCCAGCTGGTCGTTGGACGCCTGCGCGCCGATCATCGTGTCCGTGTCCAGCGGATGCCCCGGCTTGATCTGCTGGGTGCGGGCCACGGCCGCCTCCAGGAAGTCGGTGTAGTGGCCCCTCTGGACGAGCGCTCGGGAGGGGCAGGTGCACACCTCGCCCTGGTTGAGCGCGAACATGGTGAAGCCCTCGAGTGCCTTGTCCCGGAAGTCGTCGTCGTGCGCCCACACGTCGTCGAAGAAGATGTTGGGCGACTTGCCGCCCAGCTCCAGCGTCACCGGTTTGATGTTCTCGGAGGCGTACTGCATGATCAGCCGCCCGGTCGTGGTCTCCCCGGTGAACGCCACCTTCGCCACCCGAGCGCTGGAGGCCAACGGCTTGCCCGCCTCCGCACCGAAACCGTTGACGATGTTGACCACGCCCGGCGGCAGCAGATCGGCGACGAGGCTCATCCAGTAATGGATCGACGCCGGGGTCTGCTCGGCCGGCTTGAGGATGACCGCGTTGCCCGCCGCGAGCGCGGGTGCCAGCTTCCAGGCCGCCATCAGGATCGGGAAGTTCCACGGGATGATCTGCGCGACGACCCCGAGCGGCTCGTGGAAGTGGTACGCCACGGTGTCGTCGTCGATCTCACTCAGCGACCCCTCCTGCGCACGGATCGCGCCCGCGAAGTAGCGGAAGTGGTCGATGGCCAGCGGGATGTCCGCGGCCAGCGTCTCGCGGACCGGCTTGCCGTTCTCCCACGTCTCGGCCACCGCCAGCGACTCGAGGTTCGCCTCCATGCGGTCGGCGATCTTCAGCAGGACGTCCGAGCGCTCCGTCACCGACGTACGGCCCCAGCCGGGCGCGGCCGCGTGCGCCGCGTCGAGTGCCCGCTCGACGTCCTCCGCGGTACCGCGCGCGATCTCGGTGAACGGCTGCCCGTTGACCGGCGACGGATTGTCGAAGTACTGCCCGCGCGCCGGCGGCACGTACTCCCCGCCGATGAAGTGGTCGTAGCGCGGCTGGTAGGAGACGATCGAGCCCTCGGAGCCGGGTGTCGCGTAACGGGTCATGCTGGTGTGCCTCCCGATGCAGCGCTGCCCGCCATTGGGCAGCTCCCGTCGTGCAGGCTAGACGGGCGGACGTTGCGAGTATGTTGCACCGCTGGTCACCCAGGGTGTCTGACGGACCTGAGGGCGTCGGCCCGCAACTCCCGGTACGGCCAGTTCGGCCTCCAGCGCAGCGATCCGCGCCCGCACCGGGGCGGTCGGCCGCACGGCCGCGAGGGCCCGCCAGACCAGCAGGTCGTGCTCGCCCCATGGCGCGTGCACCCAGTCCGCCAGCAGATCAGGATCGCCACGGGTGATCAGGGCCGTTCGCAGAGCCCCGGCGAGCCGGCGCCGTAGCCCGGCCACCGCGGGGGCCTGGGAGTTCGGCAGCAGAGGGCCGCGGTACGCCCGTACGGCAGCCGTGAGAGCCCCCGTCTCCAACTGCCGTTCGACCACAGCCGCGTCACACTCGACCGGCACGGAGAGCCGGTAGGGCCGGGACGCCAGCAACCCCGGTGGCAGCAGCGGGCGCAGTCTGGCCAGCTCGGCGCGCAAGGTCACCGGTGTCACCGACTCGTCCGCGTACAGCGCGCACAGCAGCTCGTCCCCGGTCATGCCCTCAGGATGGCGGGCCAGGAGTGCGAGGACCTCGCTGTGCCGACGGCTCAGCCGGATCCGCCGCCCGCCGCCCGGCCGGAGTTCCGCCTCGTCCCGGCCGAGGACGCTCAGCGCCACGGTGTCCTCCGCCTGTCTCGGCGGGGTGACCAGGCTGAGCTGCGACTCGGCCGCCCGTGCCACCGCCTGTACGAAGCCCAGGCTGTGCGGATGTGCCAGGCCGTCCCCTCCGGTGATGTCGACGGCGCCCAGGACCCGCCCGGTGTGCGGATCGTGGATCGGCGCGGCCGCACAGGTCCACGGCTGCACCCGCCTTATGAAGTGTTCCGCAGCGAATACCTGCACCGGACGGTCCACGGCCACCGCCGTACCCGGCGCGTTGGTCCCGACAGCCGCCTCCGACCAGCGTGCCCCGGGCACGAAGTTCATCCGGTCCGCCCGCCGTAGCGTCGTCGCATGCCCCTCGACCCACATCAGCCTGCCGTGTGCGTCGCACACCGCGAGCAGATGCGAGCCATCGGCGGCGAATGTGCCGACCAGCTCCCGCACCAGTGGCATCACCAGTGCCAGGGGATGTTCCGCGCGGTATGCGCCGAGGTCGTCCTCGGTCAGTTCGACGCTCGCGGTGCCGTCCGGCCCGACGCCGGCCCGTGCGCTGCGCCGCCAGGACTCGGCCACCACCGGCCGGACCGGACGCGCCACCGTACCGGCAGTCGTGAAGGTCTCATGCGCCCGGCGCAGTGCCCGGACTCTCTCGTCTGGGTCGGCCCCCGGCTCCAGAGCCACCCACTGATCGGTCAACTCGTCCTCCTTGCGGGGGAATCAACTGGGTCATCGTCACGCGCGGCTCCGCTGCGGACAACCGGGCCGACACGAGATCAGGGGAAATTGACGAGTCTGATGTAGCGGACCCAGTCCCAGTTCACCCCCGGGTCGGTGTGATCGGTGCCGGGTACCTGGTAGTGGCCGATGATGTGCTCACGGTCCTTCGGGATGCCGTACCTGTCGCACACCGCGGCGGTCAGTCTCGCTGACTGCTCGTAGAGCGCGTCCGTGAAGTAGGCCGGCTGGTCCACCCAGCCTTCGTGCTCGATGCCGATACTCCGGGTGTTGTCACCCCAGTCGCCCGCGTGCCATGCGATGTCCGCCTCCCGGACGCACTGGGCGACGTGGCCGTCGGCCGAGCGCACGAGGTAGTGCGCCGACACCTTCTTGTCCGTGTTCCGGAAGATGTCCAGAGTGTCGTCGTAGGTCTCCTGGGTGACATGGATGATCACCCGGTCGATCTCGTAGGCTCCCGGCCGGCTCGACACCGTGTAGTTGCCGCTGCTCGCGGGCTGCCATTCCCCGGGCGGGTAGTCGACCGCCGCCTGCGCGGCCGCCTGAGGACCGGGGAGCAGCGCGTAGGGGACAGCGGCGAGTGCCGCGCCCTTGAGGACGCCGCGTCGGGTGAGGTGGGTACGGGGCTGGTTCATCTCCATCGTCGGCTGCCCTTCAGCGGGTCGGAGGTGTCATCCGCCGCGAGTGAAGCGGCAGGTGGGTGCGCGTCGCTGTGGCGTGTCCGGACGCGTCGGTACGACCAGGCGTACAGCTGAGCAGAGCCCGGCACGTATGACCGACACAGTGTCAGCTCCGGTCGGCCGGAGGCCGGAATGGTCGTGCGGGTGTCGGTTGTGGCGCCGTGCGCCGGTCGTTCTCGCGTACATGTGTCCCCCGATGGGTGTGGCAGATGGTGCTCAGCATGTGTGCGGCCCAGGAATCCGACGGTCAGGTCCGGCGGTTGCGGAGTGCGCGAATCACGCTACGGGGTGCGGAAGTTGGGCAGAAGGGTGAGTGTCAGATCCGTGGACGACCGGCAGATTGTGGAAAAGTCGGCCACCCGTTCGAGGGGCTCCGGGCGTAGGTGGGCGTGGCGGGCGTCCGCCATGGGCATCGGCCCGAGTGTCAGGGTCGTTCCGCCACCATCGCCGGATCATCCAGCACGGCCCGCACCACCGAATGCGCGGCGCCGAGCAGCGGGCCCTGCGGCCCCAGCCCGGACACCGTCACGGGACATGCCGGGCCGGCGGTGCGACCGCGCAGTTCACGCTGCAGAGAGGGGAGAAGCCATGGAGAGAGGGCCGCCAGCGCGCCACCCAGCACGACCGTGTCCGGGTCCAGGAGATTGACCGCCCCGGTCAGGGCGATGCCGAGCGCCGTACCCGCTTCCCGCAGCGCCGTGCGCACGTCCTCGTCGCCCCCTTCGGCCTGCTCCGCGAGCGCTCCCACCACGTCCTCGCGCGACTCGATACCGGCCGCCCGCAGTACGGCCTCCTCTCCCGCGTACTGCTCCAGGCAGCCGCGTCCGCCGCAGGGACAGTGGGGACCGTCCGGCCGGACCGGAACATGACCCAGCTCTCCGGCGAAGCCGCGGGCGCCACGGAGCAAGCGCCCGTTCACGACGATCGCCGCGCCGATGCCGATCTCCGCCGACACGTGGAGGAAGTCACCCGGCGTGCCGGCTCCGAGCCACAGCTCCGCCAGCGCGCCGAAGTTGGCCTCGTTGTCCACGGTCAGTGGCACTTCGCCGGGCAGGAGGCCGCCGAGGTCGGTGTCGTGCCAGCCGAGATTCGGGGCGCGCACGACCGTACGGCCGTCACCGGCGATCAGGCCGGGCACGGCGACGGCGAGTCCGGCGACCCACAGGCCCTCCTTCTCCACCTCGGCCGTGACCTGCCGGAGAAGCGAGGTCAGATCCCCGGCCACGGATTCGGGGGAGCGGCCCCGGTTCGATCCGCGCCGCGCGGCCCGCGCGCGAACCGCACTCCGCAGGTCGACCGCGCACACCGCGAGGTGATCCACACCGATCTCCGCCCCGACCCCCGCAGGGCCACGTCCGCTCACCGCGAGCGCGGATCCGGGCCGTCCCACCCGGCTCGGGCGCTCGGGACCCAGTTCCTCCAGCAGGTCCCAGCGGACCAGCTCGTCCACGAGGGACGACACGGCCGCCCGCGTGAGGCCGATGTGCGAGGCGACCGTGGCACGCGACAGCGGTCCGTCCGAGCTGACGGCGTGCATGACCCGAGCCAGGTTGCGGCGCCGCATGCCCTGCTGGGTGTCCGGCAGAACGCGTCCGCTCCCCGTCGGTCGGCTGTCGTGCTGCGGTGCGGTCATGCCTCCGTCGATCCTCGGTGTCCGTGGTCCCTGTGCGGCTTGTGAACGGGTCGCTGGCTGCCGGACCGGTGCGCAGCCCTCACGCGGTGGGGTCAGATGGAGTTCGGACCCGGCTCCAGCAGCGCAGACGCGTCGGAGAGTACCCCGGCGATCCGGTTCAGGGCTTCCTCGTCCCGTTCCACGGCGTCCAGGAGCCGTCCCTCCGTCGTGTTCCAGCGGCGGGCGACGGCGGCCGGGTCCTCCCCGGTGAGCAGCCCCGCAGCCTGCGCGGCAGCGCCCAGGGCGACCAGTTCCCTCGCCTCCGGGATCTGCACCGGCCGTCCGGACAGCCGGCGCACCGTCTCCTGCCAGGCCGTGCCGCGCGCGCCACCGCCGATCAGCAGCAAGGGCGAGGTGCGGTCGGCGTCCTCGTCGAGCACCAGATCGAGTGCGCCGAGCAGCGAGTGCACCGCGCCGTCGTAGGCGGCCTGGAGCACCTGGCCGGCGGTCGTGTCGTGGCGCAGTCCGTGCAGCAGACCGCCGGCATGGGGCAGATCCGGGGTGCGCTCACCGTCGAGATACGGCAGCAGGGTGACCGAGGTGCCGGGCTCCACTGCCTCCCGGTCGACCCCGAGCAGGGACGCGACCCGGTCCACTGCGAGGGTGCAGTTCAAGGTGCAGGCCAGGGGCAGCCAGTCGCCACGCGCGTCGGCGAAACCGGCGACCGTCCCGGTCGGGTCGGTGGGGCGGCGCTCGGAGACCGCGTACACCGTGCCGGAGGTGCCGAGGCTCAGTACCGGAGTGCCGGGCCGCAGGCCGAGGCCGAGCGCGGCGGCAGCGTTGTCCCCCGTGCCCGGCGCCACCAGCGTGCCTTTGGAGAACGGCAGATCATGGCCGTCGCGCACGGTGCCGGCCACCTCGCCGGGCCGCACCACGCGCGGGAGCAGCGTGGGATCGAGTCCCACGTGCGCCAAGATCTCGTCGTCGTACGCCTTCGTCGCGCTCGCCCACCAGCCGGTACCGGAGACGTCGCCCCGGTCGGTCGTGCCCAGACCGGTGAGGCGTTCGGTCAGGTAGTCGTGGGGGAGGCGTACCGCCCTGGTGGCACGGACCGCGTCCGGCTCGTGCTCCGCCAGCCAGGCCCACTTGGTCACCGTGAACGACGCGCCCGGCACGCTGCCCGTGCGCTCCGCCCAGGCGTCGGGACCGCCCAGCTCCTCCACGAGGCGACGGGCCTGCGGGGCCGAGCGGACGTCGTTCCAGAGCAGCGCGGGCCGCACCGGCTCGCCGTGTGCGTCGAGCGTGACCAGGCCGTGCTGCTGGCCGCCGATCGACACGGCCGCCGCCTCGTGCGCCACGCCGCCGCACTGGCGCAGCGCCTCGCACAGCGCGTCCCACCACTGACGCGGATCGCTCTCCCGCCCCGCGCCCGAGGACACCGTGTGCGCGGCCTGCCCGCTCGCCACCACCTGTCCGGTGGACGCGTCGACGACCAGTGCCTTCGTGGACTGGGTGGACGTGTCCACACCGACGACGAGCGGACCCTCGGCTGCTGACATTGGGCTCTCCCTGTTCCGCGGCGTCATCGACCGGCAGCGACGCCGTTCGTCGATGGCGCCCCGGCGTCGAGAACATCCGGTCCCTTCCCAGAGGCGCTTTCGCATACTAATTTGTAAACGGCCATGACGAAATAGGCACCGAGGAGCCGCGGCATGAACTACCAGCCCACCCCCGCAGACAAGTTCACCTTCGGACTGTGGACCGTCGGCTGGCAGGGGAGGGACCCGTTCGGCGACGCCACACGCCGGGCCCTCGACCCGGTCGAATCGGTACAGCGACTGGCCGAGCTGGGCGCACACGGAGTGACCTTCCACGACGACGACCTGATTCCGTTCGGCGCCTCCGAGACCGAGCGCGAGTCGCACATCAAGCGCTTCCGTCAGGCCCTGGACGCGACCGGCATGGCCGTGCCGATGGCGACCACCAATCTCTTCACCCACCCCGTCTTCAAGGACGGCGCGTTCACCGCCAACGACCGCGACGTGCGCCGATACGCCCTCCGCAAGACGATCCGCAACATCGACCTCGCCGCCGAACTGGGCGCCAGGACCTATGTCGCCTGGGGCGGCCGTGAGGGCGCCGAGTCCGGTGGCGCCAAGGACGTCCGGGCGGCCCTGGACCGTATGAAGGAGGCGTTCGACCTCCTCGGCGAGTACGTCACCGCCCAGGGCTACGACATCCGGTTCGCCATCGAGCCCAAGCCGAACGAGCCGCGCGGCGACATCCTGCTCCCCACCGTCGGACACGCCCTCGCGTTCATCGAGCGCCTGGAACGCCCCGATCTGTACGGCGTCAATCCGGAGGTCGGGCACGAGCAGATGGCCGGGCTCAACTTCCCGCACGGCATCGCGCAGGCGCTGTGGGCGGACAAGCTCTTCCACATCGACCTCAACGGCCAGTCGGGCATCAAGTACGACCAGGACCTGCGCTTCGGCGCCGGTGACCTCCGGGCCGCCTTCTGGCTCGTCGACCTCTTGGAGAGCGCCGGCTACGAGGGCCCCCGCCACTTCGACTTCAAGCCGCCGCGCACCGAGGACCTCGACGGCGTCTGGGCTTCGGCCGCCGGATGCATGCGCAACTACCTCATCCTGAAGGACCGCGCGGCGGCCTTCCGGGCCGACCCGGAGGTGCAGGAGGCGCTGCGCGCGTCACGGCTTGACGAGCTGTCCCGGCCGACGGCCGCCGACGGCCTCGACGCCCTGCTGGGTGACAGCTCCGCCTTCGAGGACTTCGACGTGGACTCCGCTGCCGCGCGGGGCATGGCCTTCGAGCGGCTCGACCAGTTGGCGATGGACCACCTGCTCGGCGCCCGTGGCTGACGGAATCGCGCGTGGCCAGTCCGTCGCGGCCGGTCACGCGCGTCCTGCGTGGCCTTCGACCTGAGGTCTTTCGTCCGGATCAGGCCGGGTCAGGCACCGGACCCCGCGAGCCCGGCATGATCCGAGCGAGGAGGCCCCAGGTCTCAGGGGTCCCTCGGGGTCGGCTTCAGGGATGTCTCAGGGGTGGTGGCCGGAACCGTCCGGCGCTCGGGACCGTTTCCCATGCAGAGAGCGGCAGTGGGTCGTGACCTGGGAGGCGGATTTCATGTCGAGAAACGCGAAGATCGCTGTCGGTGGGGTGGCGGTCGGGCTGGTCCTGCTGATCTGGCTGCCCTGGTGGGTGGCGCTTCTGATCATCGTGGGCGTGCCAGCCGCCGCGTACCTGACGCTGGACCCCTCGCAGCGGCGCAGGCTGCGCCGGGTCACGCGCAAGGAGATAGGCCGCTGACGCCGTCGAGCGGCGTTTAGCGCCGGGTCACAGCGGACGTACGGCGATCTTGTCCAGACCTTCCAGCAGGCCGGGGAGCTCCGGACCCCGTCCCACGGGGATGACTTCGCCGGGTTCCGTGTCGAGCAGGATGAACGCGATGTCGTCCGTGCGGGCCACGATCGACCAGCCGGGACCGTCGGCGCGCAGAGTCCGCGCGTCTCCGGGGGCGAACGACGACCGGACGCGGCCGAGGGGCGGCGGGGCGTCGATGTAGGCGCGCGCCTCCGCGAGCACCTGACGGACCCCGCGACCACTCGGGTGGACCGGCTCGGTCTCGGCCGCCGGTGCTGCCTCGGCCTCCGGACCGGGTGTCTCGGCATCGGAAACCTGGGCGCTCGGCAGGACATCCGCGTCATCGAGCCTTCCGCGCCATTCGGCCCACTGGAGTGCTATCTCGTCAGCGCCGAGCCGCCGCTGGGCCGGTCCCCAGGTGCTGGTGTCGGGCGGAGCGAGAGGAGGCGGGTCCGTGGCCTCGGTGTCCGGATCGTGCGGGGCCGGTACGTCGGGTGCGGCGACGGCAAGCGCCAGAGGCCAGCCGGGCAGGGCCGCCACGAGCGTGCGCTCGTCGGGCGACAACTCGTACTCCATGCCGCAGTCCCAGGACGCGATCGCCACCGCGACCAGGGACACGTCGTCGATGACGGCCGTCCACCGGGCACCGTCTCCGTCCTGACCGAGAACCAGGCCGTACCCCTCCTCGACCGGTGTGAGACCCAGCGCCGCGCAGGCCGCGGGATAGTCGTCACCGAGCACGCTCGGGAACTGCGCGGGTGTCAGCAGCACCGCCGTCAGCACGTACAGCGCCTCGTCCGC
Source organism: Streptomyces sp. NPDC001781 (assembly GCF_053596035.1). Taxonomy (NCBI): domain Bacteria; kingdom Bacillati; phylum Actinomycetota; class Actinomycetes; order Kitasatosporales; family Streptomycetaceae; genus Streptomyces; species Streptomyces sp. NPDC001781. The sequence continues at coordinate 32,941 of NZ_JBSFFI010000015.1, forward strand.
GGCAGCCACGGGTGCATCGTCCGACCCGGCCATCCCAGCCTCCCCAGTGGTTCATCCGTCGGCGCGCACCCTAGTGCGCGGGGGAGAGGCTTGTCACGACTCCGCGCACCGGGCGGAGCTGCGATTTCCCTGCCGGAGGGGGGCGAAACACCCCTGTCTTCCGAGAGTCTCCTCAGTCCGCCGGCAGGCCCAGCAGATCCCGGGCCACCGCCCGGAGGGTGGTGGAACGCTCGCGGCCGAGGGCGACCACGGCTCGGCTCGCCAACTCGCCCACGCCGAAGGAGAGTGCCTCCGGCGACACCCACGACGACGCCTCCTCGACTCCGTCCTGTTCGTCACGCGCGCGGGCCGTCACGTAGGCAGCCGCGGCCTCGAAGAGGTTGTGCCCGCGGGGCTTCTGATCACCGGGTACCTCCCCGCGCGGGGAAGTACCCAGCCTGGCGGAGTACTTGCGGATCATGTCGAACCTGCGAATCACCCTTCCCCGGCCCGGGGCTCGCTCATCACACATGTCTTCTCACCCAAACTAGAGTTGGAACCTCCGCGGCAGAAGGGGACCTCACGGTGAAACGCTTCGAGCGGCTCGACCAGATCCGGCGGATGGACCCGGTCGCCGACGCCCCGGAGATCTACCGGCTCAGCGCAGCCTTCGAATTCCCCTGGGACTACACGCGAGCACTGGAACTTGCCCTCTACCGCACCTACGCCGTCCCCGCCATCGGCCGGCTGCTCGCCGACACGGCGGAGCTGACCGAGCGTCCACAGCGGAGGTACGACGACACCGCCCTGCTGCTGGACGCCGTCATGGAGCACGGCTTCGGCGCCCAGGAGGGCCGTACCGCGATCCGGCGCATCAACCAGATGCACCGCAGCTACGACATCAGCGACGACGACATGCGCTATGTGCTCTCGACCTTCGTCGTCATGCCCAGACGGTGGATCGACACCTATGGCTGGCGGAGGCTGTCCGAGCACGAGATCGTCGCCACCACCGAGTACTACCGCACCCTCGGGCGCCACATGGGCATCTCACGCATCCCGGAGACGTTCGAGGAGTTCGAGGCCCTCCTCGACGCCTACGAGAAGGAGCACTTCGCCTGGGACCAGCGATCGCGACAGGTGTCCGACGCGACGCTCGACCTCATGACGTCCTGGTATCCGCGCCCGTTCGCACCGCTGCTGCGGACGGCGACGCTCGCCCTCCTCGACGAGGCGCTGACGAGGGCCTTCCGCTACGAGGCGCCGAGCGCGACCGTCGCCTCCCTGGTGCGCCGTGCCGTGAAGGCCCGAGGACGGCTGGTCAGGCTGCTTCCCCCGCGCAGTGCGCCTCACTTCGCCCGGCAGAACTGGCAGATCAGCAGTTACCCGAACGGCTATCGCACCGCCGACCTGGGCACGCGCCCGGTCCCGGGCCTGGGTGCCTGTCCCGTGAGGCAGGTGAAGCCGACCGACGCGGCGGGCTGAGGCATGGCAGCCATGCCAGTGCGCCGTCAGCGCTCGCGCGTCGCCAGCGCGAGGAAGCAGCCGGGCTCGTCGACGTAGGACGTCATGCGCCAACCGGAACGCGCCAGGATAGGAACGAGGTTGGCCTCGGCCCGCAAGTCGCCGGGTGTGAGCCGCCTGCCCTGGCGAGCGGCCAGCGCGGCCCGGCCGATGGGATGGAACAGCGCAAGGATGCCACCTGGCCGCACGACGCGGGCCAGTTCGCGCAGGTTCTCGCCCGGCTCAGGAAGGTGGGCGATCAGACCTGCCGCGAAGACGGCGTCCAGGGACTCCGCCCGCAAGGGAAGGGCGGTGACGTCGGCGAGCAGCAGGACACCTTCCCGGCCCCGTCCGGCCCGCGCGGCGGTCTCCAGCATGGCCGGGGTGAGATCCGCCCCGACCACCGTCCCGGACGACCCCACGGCGGCGCGCAGCGACGGGAGCGCGCGGCCCGTGCCGCACCCCGCGTCGAGCACCCGGTCTCCCGCGGCAAGCCCCATTTGGGACACCGCGGCCGCGTAGGCGGGCCCGTCGTCGGGAAACCTGCTGTCCCAGTCGGCGGCCCGCGCGGTGAAGAACTCCCGGACGTGGGCGTGGTCGTCACTCATGCTCCGATGATCTCTCACCGCTCCCGCTGACGCCGCGCGCACATGGAGAGGCCGCGATGCGGTCCTTTCACCGCAACTCCACGTCATGTTCGGACACCAGCTGTGTCATGTTGTAGCAGCTTTCGAAACGCGGCCCCTGCGCACGCTCCTGGCCGGGCTAGCGTCCGTGGGCCATGGGACATCTTGACCACGCGGCTTTCGGCTGGCTGACCCCGGCGCTCTCGTATGCGATGGCCTGCATCGGCGCCGCACTCGGCCTGCGCTGCACGGTACGCGCGCTGGCGGCGGCCGGCCGGGCCCGCCGCAACTGGCTGATCACGGCCGCCTCCGCGATCGGGACCGGCATCTGGACCATGCACTTCGTGGCGATGCTCGGCTTCCGGGTCAGCGGCACCGACATCCGCTACGACGTGCCACTGACGATTTTCAGCCTCGTCGTCGCCATGGTCGTCGTGTGCGCGGGCGTCTTCGCCGTCGGCTACGGCAAGGACCGCAACCGCGCCCTCCTGACCGGCGGCCTCACCACCGGCCTCGGCGTCGCCAGCATGCACTACCTCGGCATGGCCGCGGTCCGGCTGCACGGGGACGTGACCTACGATCCTGTGCTCGTCGGGCTGTCGATCGTGATCGCCGTGGTGGCCGCGACAGCGGCGCTCTGGGCGGGCCTGAACATCAAGTCCCCGAAGGCGGTCACCCTCGCCTCCCTCGTCATGGGCGCGGCTGTCAGCAGCATGCACTACAGCGGAATGTTCGCGGTGAGCGTCCACGTGGACCCCTCCGGCGCGACCCTGCCGGGTGCCACGGCCATGCAGTTCATCTTCCCTCTGGCTGTGGGCCTCGGCTCCTACCTCTTCATCACCTCTGCCTTCGTCGCCCTCTCGCCCACGGCGGACGAGCGCCAGGCGTCCGCCACCGCCCAACGGCCCGTCGAGGGCGCCGCCGCCCCCTAGCGGAAACCCGGTCCGAGAGCTCCGACCCACTGCCCGAGCGAGGAGGCCATGCGCCCACCCCGTAGCACCCCGAAGGCCGGATCACCGGCGCAGTCCCCGACCCCGCTGCGCGGCCGGCGCGCACACGCCGGGCCGCCGGCGGACGAGGGCCCCGAGGCGTACCTCGACATGGCGCCGGACTACGCGCCCCCGCGCGCGCGTCGCTGGCACATGCGCCCCCGGACCGTGCGCGCCAAGGTGGTCTGCCTCCTGATGGTTCCGGTGGTCTCGCTCCTCGCGCTGTGGGCGTACGCCACCGTGACCACCGCCCAGGACGTGTCCAAGCTGCGCCAGTCCCAGCGCGTCGACGCCGAGCTTCGTACGCCCGTCGCGGCCGCCGTCGCCGCGCTGCAGGCCGAACGGGCCGCCGCCGTGCGGTACACCGCCGAACCGAACGCGGCACGCGGGAACGACCTGCGTGGTCTCGCGGCCGCGACCGACCGGGCGGTGGCGAAGCTGCGACTCGGTGACGACGCCACCGTCGCCGCCGGCCAGCAACTTCCCGCGGGAGTCGGCGCCCGACTGGAGACCTTCGTGGGCGGCGTCGAGCGGCTTCGCGCTCTCAGGACCGCCGTGCTCGGCCGCGAGGCGGACTGGGCGACAGCGTACGACCGGTACTCCGGGACCATCGACGCCGCGTTCGCCGTGGACGGGGCGCTCTCCGGCATCCAGCGGGCGGACGTCGGATCCGACGCGCGCGTGCTGCTCGAATTCTCCCGTGCCGCCGAAGCGCTGGCCCAGGAGAACGCCGTCCTCGGCAGCACGCGCCCGGACGCCCCGCTCCGTGGCCGACATGCCCTGCTGCTGGACGGCGCCGTCGCCAACCGGCGCGCCCTCACCGAGGTCGCCGCCGCCGACCTGCCCGCCGCCCAGCGCGCCGCCTGGAACCGCGTCACCCACGGCAGCGCCTACCTCGCACTCGCCGCCGCCGAGGACCGCTTCCTCACCGCCGGCTTTGGTGCCAAGGCGATCGACACGGCTCCCGGTTCTGCCTGGGCCACTGCCTACGCGCGCGTGCACGGCGACATGAGCGGCATCGCGGCGGACACGAGCCGGGCGGTCGCCGGCCGCGCGGACCCGTTCACGCATGGTGTGCTGAGCCCGGCCGGTGCCGCCGTGCTCTTCGGCCTGGCCGCGGTCGTCGCCTCGCTCGTGATCTCGGTCCGCATCGGACGCGCGCTCGTGGTCGAGCTGGTGAGTCTGCGCAACGACGCTCTGGAGATCGCCCGCCGTAAACTTCCGGCAGCCATGCGGAGACTTCGGGCCGGCTCGGAGATCGACATCCGGGCCGAGGCGCCCGCCGGACCGCCCGCCGAGGACGAGACCGGTCAGGTGGCGGAGGCCCTCACGACCGTGCACCGGGCCGCCCTTCACGCTGCCGTGGAGCGCGCCGAACTCGCCAGTGGCATCTCCGGTGTCTTCGTCAACCTCGCCCGCCGCAGCCAGGTGCTGGTCCACCGCCAGCTCCGTCTGCTGGACAGCATGGAGCGCCGCTCCGACGACCCGAACGAGCTGAGCGACCTGTTCCGGCTCGACCACCTCACCACGCGCATGCGGCGCCACGCGGAAAGTCTGATCATCCTTTCCGGAGCGGCGCCCGGCCGGGCCTGGCGCATGCCGGTGTCCCTGACCAACGTGGTCCGAGCGGCCGTCTCCGAGATCGAGGACTACGCGCGCGTCGAGGTCCGCCAGCTCCCCGAGGCGGCTGTCGTCGGGGCGGCCGTGGCCGACCTCACGCATCTGCTCGCGGAACTGGTGGAGAACGCCGCCCAGTTCTCGCCGCCGCACACGCGCGTGCGTGTGTCCGGCGAACCGGTCGGCAACGGCTATGTCCTCGAGGTCGAGGACCGGGGCCTCGGCATGAGTGCGGAGAAGCTCGGGGAGGCCAACCGGCGCATCGAGCAGTCCGAGACTCTCGACCTCTTCGACAGCGACCGCCTCGGCCTTTTCGTCGTCAGCAGACTCGCGGCCCGCCAGGGCATCAAGGTGCACCTGCGCCCCTCCCCGTACGGCGGCACCACCGCGGTCGTGCTGCTGCCCACCGCGCTGGTCCACCAGGGAGCCCAGGAACACTCCGCCGGGGAACCTCCCGCTCCTCCGGAGAGCGAACGTGAGCACGCGCGCGTGCCCGAGGTACCCGCCCCTGCCGCGGTGGCCGCCCAGAGGGAGCGACCAGCCCTGGCCGCCAGCGTGCCACCGCCGGCCGAACCCGTCCCCGGCACACCGCTTCCCGGAGTCAGCACCTTGACGCCCCATCGCCCGCCCACCGACTCCGAATCCTCGGACGACCTGCCGCGCCGTGTGCGCCAGGCCAGCCTCGCGCCACAGCTCCGCAAGGAGCGCGCCGGTGAACCGGCAGCGGAATCCGAATCACCCGACGACGAGGGACGCACGCCGGAAATCGTGCGGGACCGGATGGCGGCCTACCGCGACGGCTGGCTGCGCGGCGGCGGCCGCCGTCCGGGCCGCGTGGCACCGGCGCCCGCAACGGGCAGCGACAGCACCGAAGGAGATCCCGCATGATCCAGGAGCCGAACACGACCGTGAATCAGCGATCCGGCGACCTCGACTGGCTCCTGGACGACCTGGTCGAGCGAGTGGGCGAGGTCCGCCACGCCGTCGTGCTGTCCAACGACGGCCTGGCGGTCGGCGCATCCACCGGCCTCGCCCGCGAGGACGCCGAACACCTCGCCGCCGTCGCCTCCGGGTTCAACAGCCTGGCCAAGGGCACAGGACGGCACTTCGGGGCGGGTGGTGTCCGCCAGACGATGGTGGAGCTGGACGACGCCTTCCTCTTCGTCGTCTCGGCCGGCGACGGCTCCTGCCTCGCTGTCCTCACGGCGGCCACCGCCGACATCGGCCTCGTCGCCTACGAGATGGCACGCCTGGTCCGACGCGTGGGTGAACACCTCTACGCGGCACCACGCGTCGCCTCACGGCCGCCCGCGGCAGGCTGACCGGGAAGGCCGAAACGGATGACCGAGAACCCACCGGGCGACCTCCGCGACGAAGGAAGCCAGTGGTACGACGGCGAGGCCGGACCCTTGGTGCGCCCCTACGCCATGACCGGCGGACGCACCCAGCCCGGCCCGGCCGGCGTGCCCTTCGACCTCATCGCCCTGGTCACCCTCGATCCCGCCGCGCCAGGATTGCAGGACGGCAGCACGCTGGGCCCGGAGCACCGCATCTTGATCGAGCTCTGCCGCGCCGAGACGCAGTCGGTCGCGGAACTCGCGGCTGACGCGGACCTGCCCGTGGGAGTGGTCCGCGTGCTCCTGGGCGACCTGCTCGAACTGGGCTGCGTCACCGTCAGCCGGCCGGTGCCGCCCGCGCATCTGCCGGATGAACGGATCCTGCGCGAGGTCATCGCGGGGCTGCGTGCCCTGTAGACGAACGTTCACGACCGACGGGGCGCCTCCCGGGCCACCGTTTCGCACGCTTCCGGTGGTCAAGCGGCCGGAAGCGGTCACATCTGGTGCCTTTCAGTCCGCACCCCCGAGGCGGTGCCGAAATTGCCATGATGCTGACCTCACGCCCGAGCACATCGACCGCAACCGGCCCTCCCGAGAGAAGTGATCATGGCCTCTGAGCACGTCGAAGCCGCCGACGACATCTCCGCCCTGGCGCTGAAGATACTCGTGGCGGGGGGATTCGGCGTCGGCAAGACCACCCTGGTCGGCTCCGTCAGCGAGATCCGGCCGCTGCGCACCGAGGAACTGCTCAGCGAGGCGGGGCAACTGGTCGACGACACCGACGGCCTGGACCACAAGGTCACCACCACCGTGGCCATGGACTTCGGCCGCATCACCATCCGCTCCGGTCTCGCCCTCTACCTCTTCGGGACGCCGGGACAGGACCGCTTCTGGTTCATCTGGGACGAACTCTCCCAGGGCGCCCTGGGGGCCGTGGTCCTCGCGGACACCCGTCGTCTGGAGGACTGCTTTCCAGCGGTCGACTACTTCGAGCACCGGCGCATCCCGTTCGTCGTCGCCGTCAACTGCTTCCCCGGGGCGCGCCCCTATGGTGCCCATGACGTCTCGCGCGCCCTGGACCTGGACCAGGGCACACCCGTGGTGCTCTGCGACGCCCGTGACCGCGACTCCGGCAAGGAGGTGCTGATCCGGCTCGTCGAGTACGCCGGGCGCATGCACACCGCCCGGCTTCTCGACTCGGTGAGCTGAGGCCGCCTCAGTCCGCGAGGTCCCGCACGGCCACGACATGGTCGATGTGCACCCTCACCAGCAGTTCACCCGGAACGCCGTTGCGGGCACCGAACTCCTCGGCGCGGGCCTCGCCCATGTACCGCGCGGCGATCCGGGCGGCCCACCCGCGGATCTCCTCCAGGTCCTCGGAGAGTCGGGCCTGACCGTTCAGCACCACGAACGAGAACGGCGGCCGGTCGTCGTCCACGCACAGAGCGATCCGCGGGTCACGGGCCAGATTGCGCCCTTTCACCGTTTCCTCACCGGTGTTGAAGACCAGCTCGTCACCGTCGAGCAGGAACCAGATCGGGGCGATATGAGGGCTTCCATCGGCCCTTACGGTCGCCAGCTTGCCGGTCCGGGTGCCGTGGGAGACGAACGCCCGCCATTCCTCGTCGGTCATCTTGTGTGCCATGGGCCCATCCTGCTTGCCCGGACGCCGGAGGTGGGGAAGGCTTGCGGAAAGCTCCTCCAGCCAGGGGGAGAGGTATACGGGGAGAACGAACATGGCGCAGAACCAGGGACTGGGTTGGCTCCTGGACGATCTCACCCAGCGCGTGGACCACGTGCGTCACGCGCTGGTGCTCTCGAACGACGGACTCGTCACCGGGGCGAGTACCGGACTACGGCGCGAGGACGCGGAACATCTGGCAGCCGTCTCCTCCGGACTGCACAGCCTGGCGAGGGGCTCGGGGCGCCACTTCGGCGCGGGCCGCGTCCGGCAGACCATGATCGAGTACGACGACGCCGTACTCTTCGTCACCGCGGCCGGACCCGGCAGCTGCCTGTGCCTGCTCAGCGGCGCGGAGGCGGACATCGGTCAGATCGCCTACGAGATGACACTGCTCGTGAACCGGGTCGGCGAACACCTAGGCGTGGATACCCGGCAGCCCGAACACTCCCCGGTCTCAGAACTCTGACCTGCGGACTCGCGGCCACGCGGAGGGTTGTCCACAGGCCCGACGCGGAGAGCACGGATCTGTCTACGGTGTGTGCACGGCGAACGCGCAGGGCGAGAGCCGACCACTCCACGGGGGAGCAGAGCCATGCCGGGAACCACCCTCGCATCCGTGACCACCCTGACCCCGGAGCGCCCCGCGCTCTGCGCCCCGAGCCGCGCGGCTCGGGAACTGGGTCTCAACCGCTACGAGTTCGACCTGGCCGTCGAGCTGGGGCGCATCCGGATCGTGCCCGACGCGGGAAGCGGCGGCCGACGGGTCGCTCGAACCGAGATCGCCCGCCTCCAGGCGCAGTCCGGGTTTCCCCAGGCGCTCCGTGAGCGAGTGCGTGTCGTGGGCACCAAGGAGGGCGCCTCGCTCATGGGTGTCTCCGAGGGCAGGTTCGCCAGACTCGCGCGCCTGGGCCTGCTGGTGCCGGTACGCTTCTACCTCAACCGGTACCGAGCCGTCGTGTGGCTGTATCCGGCCGAGGAACTGCGGGAGTTCGTGGCGAACGGCGAGCACGCCGACCTGATCACGGGCAGGACGCCCGAGACGCTCAGGAGCCAGTTGACGGCCGGGCTCGACCTGCGTCCGAGGAACTGGCGGGGACGGCACCTCGGTTTCCTGCTGCGGCAGGCCGAGGACCCGTGGGCGAGAGCCGGAGCGATCGCCGCCTTCCTGCCGCGCGAGGAGATCACCAAGATCGCCAGAACCCCCTATCAGCAGGCCAGGCTGGACCGTCTGAGGCCATCCCTGCCCGAACACGGTGCCCACGGAACCCCCTCCGCCGTCCTCGGCGAGCAGATCATGACCGCACAGGACGCCGACGAGATCGCGTGGCTGAGTGCGGACCTGGCGCGGCAGTTGGAAGCGACGCAGACGCCTGGGTCCGCGTCGTCACCCCTGCCGGGCCCCCGGGATCACGCCGTGCGTCGACCGGGTACACGACGCGTCCCCACACCGGCAGCGCCTCGACCTGTGGTCCCGGAAGCACCGGTCGATCTGGCCGCGGCCCGGGCACGCTCGGATACCCCGGCCTCGCCGCCACCGGCTACCGGGCCGCGAATGCCCCGAGGGCTGCTGACCTGGCTATGCCGCAGAAGTCCCCGGAGCGCACCGGCCGGCGGTCACAGCACTAGAGGGACCTGAACAGGCCCTCCTGGACCACCGACACGAGCAGTTGCCCGTGCACGTCGTAGATGCGCCCTCGGGCCAGGCCGCGGCCGCCGATCGCGATCGGGGACTCCTGGTCGTAAAGGAACCACTCGTCGGCGCGGAACGGACGGTGGAACCACATGGCGTGATCCAGCGACGCCATGTCGAAGTTCCGCTGACCCCACAGCGGCTCGATCGGGATGCGGACCGCGTCGAGCAGGGTCATGTCGCTCGCGTAGGTCAGCGCACAGGTGTGGACCAGCGGGTCGTAGCCGAGCGGACCGACCGCGCGCATCCACACCGCGCTGCGCGGTTCGGCACCGTCGATGTCATCGGCGTTCCAGCGCAGCCGGTCGACATAGCGGATGTCGAAGGGCTGGCGGCGCGCCATCAGCTCCAACTGCTCCGGGAGGGCGCCCAGATGCTTCCGGATCTCCTCGGCCACGGGCGGCAGCGACTCCGGGTCCGGCACCACACGGGCGGGCGGGAGCTGGTGCTCGAACGGTCCTTCCTCGGGCTTGTGAAAGGAGGCGGTCAGATTGAAGATCGTGCGTCCCTGCTGCACGGCCGTGACCCGGCGCGTCGTGAACGAGCGTCCGTCGCGGACCCGCTCCACCTGGTACACGATCGGTACTCCGGGCCGGCCCGGACGCAGGAAGTACGCGTGCAGCGAGTGCACGGGGCGGTCACCCTCCGTGGTGCGCCCCGCGGCGACCAGCGCCTGTCCCGCGACCTGGCCGCCGAAGACCCTCTGCAGGGACTCCTGCGGGCTGCGGCCGCGGAAGATGTTGACCTCGATCTGCTCCAGGTCGAGCAGGTCGACCAGGCTCTCGGCCGGATTCGTCATCGGTGGGTCTCTCCTGTGCTCACAACTGGCCGACATCGGTGACACGGACGACCGCTCGGCCCTCCGTGTCGGATGCCGCGAGATCGACTTCCGCGCTGATGCCCCAGTCGTGGTCACCATTCGGGTCGTCGAAGATCTGGCGGACGCGCCACAGCTTGTCCTGCGGCTCCTCCTTGATCACCAGCAGCTTGGGGCCGCGGGCGTCGGGACCGGTACCGAGGTCCTCGTACTCGTCCCAGTACTTGTCCATGGCCTCGCCCCACGCGTCCGCGTCCCAGCCGGAGTCGGCGTCCAGCTCACCGAGTTCCTCGACCTGGTCGAGCGCGGCCAGCTCCACCCGGCGGAAGAGGGCGTTGCGGACCAGCACGCGGAAGGCACGGGCGTTGGTGGTGACGGGCTTCACCTCGTCGGCCTTCTCCTGGGCCTCCTCGGCGGTCATCACCTCCGGGTTGGCGAGCTGCTCCCACTCGTCCAGGAGGCTGGAGTCGACCTGGCGCACCATCTCACCGAGCCACTCGATGAGGTCCTGGAGGTCCTCGGACTTCAGGTCGTCCGGGATGGTGTGGCCGAGGGTCTTGTAGGCGCCGGCGAGGTAGCGCAGCACGATGCCCTCGGTGCGGGCCAGCTCGTAGAGCGAGACGAGTTCCGTGAAGGACAGGGCGCGCTCGTACATGTCGCGGACGACCGACTTCGGCGACAGCGGGTGGTCGCCGACCCAGGGGTGGCTCTTGCGGTAGGTGTCGTAGGCGTGGAAGAGGAGCTCCTCCAGCGGCTTGGGGTAGCTGATGTCCTGGAGCCGCTCCATGCGTTCCTCGTACTCGACACCGTCCGACTTCATCAGGGCCACGGCCTCACCGCGCGCCTTGTTCTGCTGGGCGGCGAGGATCTGACGCGGATCGTCCAGGGTGGACTCGACGACGGACACCATGTCGAGGGCGTAGGACGGAGACTCGGGGTCGAGGAGTTCGAAGGCAGCGAGGGCGAAGGTGGACAGCGGCTGATTGAGGGCGAAGTCCTGCTGGAGATCGACCGTGAGACGGACGATGCGGCCCTCGGCGTCCGGCTGGTCGAGCTTCTCGACGATGCCGCCGTCCAGCAGCGAGCGGTAGATGGCGATCGCGCGGCGGATGTGCCGGAGCTGCTGCTTGCGGGGCTCGTGGTTGTCCTCCAGCAGATGGCGCATCGCCTCGAAGGCGTTGCCCGGCCTGGCGATCACCGAAAGCAGCATGGTGTGCGTCACCCGGAACCGCGAGGTCAGCGGCTCGGGCTCGGACGCGATCAGCTTCTCGAAGGTGTTGTCGGTCCAGCCGACGAAGCCCTCCGGAGCCTTCTTGCGCACCACCTTGCGGCGCTTCTTCGCGTCGTCTCCCGCCTTGGCGAGAGCCTTCTCGTTCTCGATGACGTGCTCGGGGGCCTGCGCGACGACGAGTCCGGCGGTGTCGAAGCCGGCGCGGCCGGCCCGTCCCGCGATCTGGTGGAACTCGCGGGCCCGCAGCGTGCGCACCCGGTTGCCGTCGTACTTGGTCAGGGCGGTGAACAGCACCGTGCGGATCGGCACGTTGACGCCGACGCCGAGCGTGTCCGTGCCGCAGATGACCTTCAGCAGACCGGCCTGAGCCAGCTTCTCCACCAGCCGCCGGTACTTGGGCAGCATGCCGGCGTGGTGGACGCCGATGCCGTGCCGCACGTAACGGGAGAGGTTCTGGCCGAACTTGGTGGTGAAGCGGAAGTTGCCGATCAGCTCGGCGATCCGGTCCTTCTCCTCACGGGTGCACATGTTGATGCTCATCAGTGCCTGTGCCCGCTCCACGGCCTGCGCCTGCGTGAAGTGAACGATGTACACCGGAGCCTGCCTGGTCTCCAGCAGTTCCGTGAGCGTCTCGGTGAGCGGGGTGAGCCGGTACTCGTAGGACAGCGGCACCGGGCGGGTGGCCGAACGGACCACCGCGGTGGGGCGCCCGGTGCGGCGGGTGAGGTCCTTCTCGAAGAAGGAGACGTCACCGAGCGTGGCCGACATCAGGACGAACTGGGCCTGGGGCAGCTCCAGCAGCGGGATCTGCCAGGCCCAGCCCCGGTCGCCCTCAGCGTAGAAGTGGAACTCGTCCATCACGACCTGGCCGATGTCGGCGTCCTTGCCGTCCCGCAGCGCGATGGACGCCAGCACCTCGGCCGTGCAGCAGATCACGGGGGCGTCGGCGTTCACGGAGGCGTCGCCGGTCAGCATGCCCACGTTCTCGGTGCCGAAGATCTTGCACAGTTCGAAGAACTTCTCCGACACCAGGGCCTTGATCGGAGCGGTGTAGAAGGTGACCTCGTCGCGGGCCAGCGCCGCGAAGTGCGCGCCGGCGGCGATCATGCTCTTGCCGGAGCCGGTGGGCGTCGAGACGATCACGTTCGCCCCGGACACCACCTCGATCAGCGCCTCTTCCTGGTGGGGATAGAGGGTGAGGCCGCGATCCCGGGCCCACGCCTCGAAGTTCTCGTACAGGGCGTCGGGGTCGGCGGTCCGCGGGAGCTGATCGATGAGGGTCACGCCCCCATCTTGCCTGCCCATGTCGTCAACCGGGGAATCGGCTGCGGACGTCAAGATCATGGAGGCTACGCTGTGTCGCCGGCGGATCATCAGCACCGCAGGTCAACTGGACAGCGGCACACGAGGAATGGGGCGGGACGCGGCCATGATGGGACCAGCACACTCACTGTCGGGGGCCGCGGCCTGGCTCGGTGTCGGAGCGGCGGCCGCGGCCTTCGGTTACCCGATGCCCTGGCCGGTCCTTCTGGTGGGTTCCCTCGTCTGTGCGGGAGCCGCCCTCGCCCCCGACCTGGACCACAAGGCGGCCACCATCTCGCGGGCCTTCGGACCGGTGTCCCGCTGGATCTGCGAGATCGTCGACAAGCTGTCGTACGCGGTCTACAAGGCGACCCGGAAGCCGGGCGACGCGCGCCGCACGGGCGGTCACCGCACCCTTACGCACACCTGGCTGTGGGCGGTCCTGATCGGAGCGGGCAGCTCCACGGTGGCGATCACCTGTGGCCGCTGGGGCGTGCTGGCCATCCTGTTCGTGCACATGGTGCTGGCCATCGAGGGCCTGCTGTGGCGGGCGGCGCGTGGTTCCAGCAGCGATGTGCTGGTCTGGCTGCTCGCCGCGACCAGCGCCTGGATTCTGGCGGGGATGCTGGACAAGCCGGGCCAGGGCGCCGAGTGGCTGTTCACCGACCCGGGGCAGGCGTACATGTGGCTGGGTCTGCCGGTCGTGCTGGGCGCCCTGGTCCACGACATCGGGGATGCGCTGACGGTCTCCGGCTGCCCCGTCCTGTGGCCCATCCCCGTCGGCCGCAAGCGCTGGTACCCGGTGGGTCCGCCGAAGGTGCTGCGCTTCCGGGCGGGGAGCTGGGTCGAGGTGCGTGTGCTCATGCCCGCGTTCATGGTGCTCGGCGGAGTGGGCGGCGCGGCGGCGCTCAATTTCATCTGATCTTCCGGGCGCGCTCGTCAGGCGCTCGCGTCCGGGTGTTCCCCGCCGTAACGTCGCTCGAACCGGTCGATGCGGCCTTGGCTGTCGAGCGTGCGGGCTTTACCGGTGTAGTAGGGGTGGCTCTCCGAGGAGATCTCCACGTCGATCACAGGGTAGGTCTCGCCGTCGTCCCACTCCATGGTCTGCTCGCTGCTCGCGGTGGACCGGGTGAGGAAGGCGTAGCCCGCGGAGCGGTCGCGGAAGACGACCGGACGGTACGCGGGCTGCTTGTCCTGCTGCATGGCGGCTCCTCGCAACGGTCGGTGGAACGGGAGGCTTCCGGTTCAGCCGGGCAGGGAGTTCTCGTCGACGATGTGGACGGCGGCCTCCTCGGCGGAAGCGGCGGCGCCGTCGATGCCGACGTCGGTGGCCACGAGCGCGCTCTCGTCGTCCTCGCGCACGCCCTCGTCGGGAGCGACGAGCCGGCCGGAACGGCGGAGGCCGACCTCGTTGTCGAGCAGTTCGCCATCGGTGCCCTCGCAGTCGCCGAGTCCGTCGCCGTCGGGGGCGACGGGGTCGGGCAGTTCCTCGGCCAGCCGCTGGTCCAGCGTCTCGCCGGCCGCTCGTTCCGCCGCCGTCACCCCGTCGTGCTCGACCGCCCAGGGTCGCTCGGGAGGGGACCAGCCCCGGTCGAGGGGATCATCGACACCGTCGATGTCCAGCGTGTCCTCGACGTCGAGGATCCCCGAGTCCTCCTGGATCTCTTCGGTGTTCGGCTGGTAGACGTCGTCCCCCCATCCGTCGGCGCTGTTCACGTGGACCTCCATCCGGTAAGCGCGACCCGGTGCGGTGAGGACCAGCGCGGGCCCGTGGGCACGCCGGCCGTCCCTCGGTACGGCCGGGGAGACGTCCCCCGGGTTCCGGGCCCGGTGCCTTCTACCAGCCTTCCACCCCCGTTCGGGACCGCGCAACGGCAACGCCGGGGTCGTGGGCGAGTGACGGCCGCATGGCTGCCTGCCCGACCGCACCGTTCCTCCTTGGCCCCTATGGCCCGCCGTTCACCCGTGCCAGGAGCGCCACAGAGCCGCGTAGGCCCCGTCTGCCGCGACCAGGTCGTGATGGCTGCCCAGCTCGCTGATGCGACCACTCTCGACGACCGCGATCACATCGGCGTCATGGGCGGTGTGCAGTCGGTGGGCGATGGCCACCACCGTGCGCCCGTCGAGGACGCGGGACAGCGAACGCTCCAGGTGGCGGGCCGCCCGTGGATCGAGCAGCGAGGTCGCCTCATCCAGTACCAGCGTGTGCGGGTCGGCCAGCACCAGCCTGGCGAGCGCGATCTGCTGGGCCTGGGCAGGGGTCAGCGGCAGCCCACCGGAGCCGACCTCGGTGTCCAGCCCCGCCTCCAGCGCTCGCGCCCACGTGTCCGCGTCGACCGCTCCGAGCGCCGTCCACAGCTCGGCGTCGTGTGCCTCGGTGCGGGCCAGCAGCAGGTTGTCCCGCAGGGAGCCGACGAAGACGTGGTGCTCCTGGTTGACGAGGGCCACATGCGTACGGACGCGTTCGGCGGGCATACCGGACAGCTCGGCGCCGCCGAGGGTGACATGACCGTCCCGAGGCGCGTACACCCCGGCGAGCAGCCTGCCCAGCGTGGACTTGCCCGCACCCGAGGGGCCTACCAGCGCCAGCCGGGTGCCCGGCGCCACCCGCAGGGAGACCGCACGCAGTACGTCGACACCCTCGCGGTAGCCGAAATGGACCCGGTCGGCGTCCACGTCCCGCCCGTCCGGTACCAGCGACGCGTCACCGGCGTCCGGCTCGATGTCCCGCACCCCGACGAGCCTGGCCAGCGACACGTGGGCGACCTGCACCTCGTCGTACCAGCGCAGGATGAGATTGACCGGGTCGACCAGCATCTGGGCGATCAGCGCGCCCGTGGTGAGCTGCCCCACGTCCATCCAGCCCCGCAGGACGAAGACCCCGCCGACCATGAGGACGGAACCCAGCACGATGATGTGGACTGCGTTGATCACGGGAAACAACACCGAGCGCAGCCACAGTGTGTACAGCTCCCACGCGGTCCATTCCTTGATCCGCCGGTCCGAGAGCGCGACGCGGCGGGCGCCGAGACGGTGGGCCTCGACGGTGCGGCCGGCATCCACGGTCTCGGCGAGCGAGGCGGCGACGGCCGCGTATCCGGCTGCCTCCGAGCGGTAGCCGGAGGGAGCGCGCCTGAAGTACCAGCGGCACCCGGCCACCAGCACCGGCACCGCGAGCAGAGCGGCGGCCGCGAGCGGCAGTGCGGTGACGGCGAGGCCGCCGAGTAGCAGCAGCGCCCACACGACACCGATCGCCAACTCGGGAACGGCCTCCCGCATGGCGTTGGACAGCCGGTCGATGTCGGTCGTGATGCGGGAGAGCAGGTCACCGGTCCCGGCCCGTTCCAGCACGCCGGGCGGCAGCCGGACCGAGCGGACGAGGAAGTCCTCGCGCAGATCGGCCAGCATCCGCTCCCCGAGCATCGCGCCACGCAGCCGCACTTGCAGTGTGAAGACCGCCTGCACGGCCAACGCCAGCCCGAAGAGCCCGACAGTCAGGCCGAGTTGGAGGTTTTGAGCCCGGTCGGCGACGCGTTCGACCAGACCGCCGAGCAGGTACGGGCCCACCATGGAGGCGACGACCGCCACCGTGTTGACGCCGATGAGCAGGACGAAGGCCCGGCGATGGCGGCGGAAGAGCTCGGCCACGTACTCGCGGACGGTGGCCGACGTGCCCACGGGCAAGGTGGTGGCGGTCGTCGGGGCCGCCGGGTCGTACGCCGGTGGCGCTACGCCGGTCATGCGCTTTCCTCGATCTCTTCGAGCGGTTCGAGAGCGCCCGGACGAGCGGCTCCGTCGGATGGGTCCGGTCGTCCACGCGGGGGAGGCGGGGCGGTGGTGTCCGTGGCGGCCGGCTCGCGCGGTTCGTCATCGCCCTCCCGTGTCACGACGGCGCGGTACCAGGGTTCCGTGCCGATCAACTCGCGGTGGTTGCCGGTCGCCGCGACCTCGCCGTCGTGGAGGAGGACGACCTCGTCGGCGCGGTCCAGCAGCAGCGGTGAGGAGGTGAACACCACGGTCGTACGGCCCGAGCGCAGCCGACGCAGCCCGTCCGCGATCCTCGCCTCGGTGTGCGAGTCCACGGCGGAGGTCGGTTCATCCAGGACCAGGATCTCCGGATCGGCGACGAGGGAGCGGGCCAGGGCGAGACGCTGGCGCTGGCCGCCGGACAGGGAGCGCCCGCGCTCGGTGATCCGAGCGTCCATCGGGTCGGCCGTGTCCAGCGCCCCCTGCGCCAGGGCGTCCAGCACGTCCGCGCACTGGGCGGCCGCCAGCGCGTCCGCGGCGCGGACGGCGCCGGAAGCAGGTACGTCGAGGAGTTCGCGCAGGGTCCCGGACATCAGTACCGGATCCTTGTCCTGGACCAGAACGGCCGTGCGGGCCTGGTCGAGAGAGAGCGCGTCCAGGGGTACGCCGCCGAGCAGGACCGGCGGGCCGGGCTCGGGAGCATGCCCGCCCAGGCGATCCGCGAGGCGCCCCGCCACATCGGGGTCGCCGCACACCACCGCGGTGAACCGGCGGGCAGTGACGCGCAGACCGGTGGCCGGATCGAACAGGTCGCCACTCGGTGTCTCGGTCGCGCACGAGCCCTCTGTGTCCGTGAGACGTTCCAGCGACAGCACCCGCGCCGCCCGTTCCGCGGAGGGCCTGGAGAAGGAGTACGCCATGGCGATCTCCATGAAATGCCGCAGCGGATAGTTGACGATCATGACCGCGCTGTAGACGGTGACCAGCTCACCGACCGTGATCCGGCCTTCCCGGGCCAGTTGGACGCCGCGCAGGACCACGACGATCAGCAGCAGCCCCGGCAGCAAGACCTGGAGGGCCGAGATGGCCGACCACATCCGGGCGCTGCGCACGGCGGCGTGGCGGACCTCCTGCGAGGCGCGGCGATAGCGGTCGAGGAACAGGCCCTCGCCGCCGATTCCCCGCAGCACCCGCAGCCCGGCCACGGTGTCCGAGGCGAGTTCGGTCGCGCGGCCGGCCTTCTCCCGCTGAACGTCGGCGCGGCTCGTGGCCCTGGGGAGCAAGGGCAGCACCGCGAGCGCGACAATCGGCAGGCCCACTGCGACGACCACCCCCAGGGCGGGCTGGTAGACCAGCAGCGCGACGCAGACCACGACGACCGTGAGCGCGGCTGCGGTGAAGCGGGACACCGCCTCGACGAACCATCCGATCTTCTCCACGTCACCCGTCGACACGGTGACCACTTCACCCGCCGCGACCCGTCGCGTCAGCGCGGAGCCGAGATGGGCGGCCTTGCGGGCCAGAAGCTGCTGGAGGCGTGCGGCCGCCGTGATCCAGTTGGTGACGGCGGCGCGGTGCAGGAAGGTGTCGCCCACCGCGATGGCGACGCCGCACAGCAGCATCAGACCGCCTGTCAGCGCGAGCCGGCGGGCGGATCGGTCGACGGCCGCCTGCACGGCCAGACCGACGCAGAAGGGCAGGGCGCAGACCGAGACGAAGTGCAGCATGCCCCACAGCAGTGCCCTGCACTGACCGCCCGACTGGTTGCGGCCGAGCCACCACAGCAGGCTGGGTCCGGACCGCGCGTCGGGTACCCCTGGATCTGAGTACGGAAGATCTTGGATCTGCATGGCGTCCCAGTGGCTCGTGTCACGGAAGGGCATGCTGCGGCGACACCCGGAGGCGGCGGCAAGCCGTGAAAGGTTCGCCCTGCGCGGAGGTGAATTTCAAGCGGTTTTTCCGGTGTGGCACGGCCCGTGCCGGGATCCGGCCGTGCGTCGGAACTCCGCTACGCCCGGCTCGGCGCGGTGCGGTCGGCGGAGGAGCCGGGTGCGGGATTCACCGCTTCGGGGTGTCGCCGTCGACCAAGGTGTCGAGCAGGACACCGAGCACCTGCCGCTCCTTCTCGGTCAGCGGGGCGAGGATCTCCTCGGCCGCGGACCGGCGTGCACCGTGCAGTTCGCTCAGGGTGGCGCGGCCCTCGTCCGTCAGCTCGATACGGGTGACCCTTCGGTTGGAGGGGTCCGGCGCCCGGCGGACCTTGCCGTGTGCCTCGAGGCCGTCGACCAGGGTGGTCACCGCACGCGGCACCACTTCGAGGCGCTCGGCGAGGTCGGCCATCCGCGGTGGTGAGTCGTAGTGCGCGAGGGTGCGCAGCAGGCGGGACTGGGCGGGCGTCACGCCTAGATCACGCCATTCGAGATGACGCTTCTGGATGCGGTGCACCCGGCGGGTCAGCCGCAGCAGCTGCTCGGCGAGCACACCCTCGGGATCTGGGGTCGACATACGGAAACGATATCAGGACGCTGTTCATTGTGAGTACAGGTAACAATGAGCTACGCTCAATGAGTCAGAGTCGGCCGCCCGTCGGTCCGGCCCTCCTCGCTTTCCTAGGAGTCCTTTGAACCCCGAACGAGAAACATCCTGGATGCCGCCACCCGGCACCGGGGAGCAGTCCCGGCAGGTGCGCCGCATCCTCGGACTCTTCCGTCCCTACCGCGGTCGGCTCGCCGTCGTCGGCCTCCTTGTCGGAGCCTCCTCGCTGGTCTCGGTGGCCACACCCTTCCTCCTGCGCGAGATCCTCGACGTGGCGATCCCGCAGGGCCGCACCGGGCTGCTGAGCCTGCTCGCGCTCGGCATGATCCTCAGCGCCGTCCTCTCCAGCGTCTTCGGTGTCCTCCAGACGCTGATCTCGACCACCGTCGGCCAGCGCGTCATGCACGACCTGCGCACCGCTGTCTACGGCCGCCTCCAGCGGATGTCCCTCGCCTTCTTCACCCGCACCCGTACCGGTGAGGTCCAGTCCCGCATCGCCAACGACATCGGCGGGATGCAGGCGACCGTCACCTCCACCGCCACCTCCCTGGTCTCCAACACCACGAGCGTGGTCGCCACGATCGTGGCGATGGTCGCCCTCGACTGGCGCCTCACGCTCGTCTCGCTGGTCCTGCTCCCGGTGTTCGTGTGGATCAGCCGCCGGGTCGGGAACGAGCGCAAGAAGATCACCACTCGACGGCAGAAACAGATGGCCGTCATGGCCGCCACCGTCACCGAGTCGCTCTCCGCCAGCGGCATCCTGCTCGGCCGCACCATGGGCCGCTCCGACTCGCTGACCGCCGGCTTCGCGGAGGAGTCCGAGCGCCTGGTCGATCTGGAGGTCAGGGCGAGCATGGCGGGCCGCTGGCGCATGGCGGTGATCTCCATCGTCATGGCGGCGATGCCCGCGTTCATCTACTGGGCCGCGGGTCTGGCCCTCCAGTTCGGCGGCCCCGGGGTCTCGCTGGGCACGCTGGTCGCCTTCGTCTCGCTCCAGCAGGGCTTGTTCCGGCCCGCAGTGAGCCTGCTTTCCACCGGCGTCCAACTCCAGACGTCACTCGCGCTCTTCCAGCGCATCTTCGAGTACCTCGACCTGCCCATAGACATCACCGAGCGGGTGGACCCCGTCCACCTCGACGAGATCAAGGGCGAGGTCCGCTTCGAGGGAGTCGAGTTCCGGTACGGCGACAAGAGTGGCCCGGTCCTCGACGGAATCGACCTCACCGTGCCGGCCGGGGGGAGCCTCGCCGTGGTGGGGCCGACCGGTGCCGGCAAGTCGACGTTCGGCTGTCTCGTGCCCCGGCTGTACGACGTCACCGCAGGCCGCGTCACCGTGGACGGTGTGGACGTCCGCGACCTCGACTTCGACACCCTCACGCGCGCGGTCGGAGTCGTGGCGCAGGAGACCTACCTCTTCCACGCCTCCGTCGCCGACAACCTCCGCTTCGCCAAGCCCGACGCCACCGACGACGAACTGCACACGGCGGCCCGCGCCGCCCAGATCCACGACCACATCACCGCCCTGCCGGACGGATACGACACCGTCGTTGGTGAGCGCGGACACCGGTTCTCCGGTGGAGAGAAGCAGCGCCTGGCCATCGCCCGCACCATCCTGCGCGACCCGCCCGTCCTCATCCTCGACGAGGCGACCAGCGCCCTCGACACCCGCACCGAGGCTGCGGTGCAGGACGCGATCGACGCCCTGTCGGCCGACAGGACCACCATCACCATCGCCCACCGGCTCTCGACCGTCCGGGACGCCGACCAGATAGCCGTCCTCGACGCAGGCCGGGTCGCGGAACTGGGCACGCACGGCGAACTGCTGCAGCGCGACGGGCGCTACGCGGCGCTGGTGCGCCGGGACGCCCAACTCGAACCCGCCGGCTGAACGACCGTCATGAGGGGCGATCAGTAGTCGACAAGCTGAACATATGCCGGTTTTGCGGCGATATACGTACTACCGTGCCCGCATGCAGACGAAGACTCGGTCACGGAGCATGACGCGACTGACGCGCCGGGGCAGGCTCGCCCTGGTCGGAGTCGGCGCCGTCCTGGCCGGCACCGCCGTGGTGGTGCCGCTGAGCCTGGGAGGATTCGGGGACGACGAACCCACCACCCTCGTCATTCCGGAGGGCTGGCGCGCGAGCCAGATCTACGACGCGATCGACAAGGCGCTCGCGCTGCCGCCAGGCAGCGCCCGCCAGACCGTCGCCAAGGCGGGGCTCAAGCTGGAGTCCGCCGCCGAGGGCAACCCGGAGGGCTACCTCTTCCCGGCGACCTACACCCTCACTGACGACACCACCGCCGAGTCACTGCTCCGGAAAATGGTCGAGACGGCCAACCGGCGGTTCAACGGCGCGCCGGTCGCGGCCGGAGCCCAGCGGAACGCGATGAACGTCTACGAGGCCGTCACCGTCGCGAGCATCGTGCAGGCCGAGGCGGCCACCAGGAGCGACATGGGGAAGGTGGCCCGCGTCGTCCTCAACCGGCTGGAGCGCGGGATGCCGCTCCAGATGGACTCCACCCTCAACTACGCCCTCAAGCGCAACACCGTCCACACCAGCATCGACGACACCCGCATCGAGAGCCCGTACAACTCCTACCAGCGCATGGGGCTGCCGCCGACGCCGATCGACAACCCCGGCGAGGACGCTATGCGGGCGGTGCTCAACCCGACGAAGGGGGACTGGTTGTACTTCGTCACCGTCAAGCCCGGCGACACCCGCTTCACCGCCGACTACACCCAGCATCTGCGGAACGTGGCCGAGTTCAACGCCCAGCAGAAGGCCGCTGCCGGTTCGGGCACGCAGTCCGGGAGCCGCAGCCCGGTCACCCGGCCGCCCCAGTGAGCGGCCGGGGCGGCCAGTGACGAGCTGCGCCCCAAGGGCTCAGCGGCCCCGGGCGACCAAAAGCGGGGCCGGCCCTCCGGCGGCCCGTGAGGCAGTGTCGGGAGACAGCAGCCCGCGAGTGGCCAGTTCCGGGATCACGCCCTTGCCGAACCAGTACGCCTCCTCCAGATGCGGATATCCGGAGAGCACGAAGTGTTCGAAGCCCAGGGCGTGGTACTCCTCGATCAGGTCGGCGACCTCGGTGTGGCTGCCGACCAGGGCGGTGCCCGCGCCACCCCGGACCAGGCCGATGCCCGCCCACAGGTTGGGGTGCATCTCCAACTGGTCGCGGGAGCCGCCGTGCAGCTCCAGCACTCGCCGCTGGCCGACCGACTCGCTGTGGCCCAGGGCGGCCTGAGCGGCGGCGATGGTGCCGGAGTCGAGGTCGTCGAGGAGCCGGTTCGCCGTCGGCCAGGCGTCGGCGGAGGAGTCGCGGGAGATGGTGTGCAGCCGGACGCCGAACCGGAGCGTGCGCCCGTCACGCTGGGCCGGCGACCGGATCCAGTCGATCTTCTCCTTCACCTGGGCCGGCGGCTCGCCCCAGGTCAGGTACACGTCGGCGTGGCGGGCGGCCACCGCGCCCGCGGCCTGGGATGAGCCGCCGAAGAAGATCTCCGGCAAGGGATCCGGTGGCAGGGAGGTGAGGCCGCCGTCCACGTCGTAGTGAGCGCCGTGGAAGTCGTAGGGCCGGCCCTGCCAGATCCAGCGTGATGATGGCGATCTTGGGGGTCTCACCGATGCCGAACCAGATGATGAACAGTGGGATCAGTACCACGAACGGCACGGTGCGCAACATCTGCACCGGCGCGTCCATCACGTCCTCCCCGAGGGGGAACAGCCCGGACACCAGGGCGAGTCCGGTACCGACAGAGGTGCCGAGAACCAGTCCGGCGGCGACACGTTGCAGGGAGACGCCCATGGCGTCGGGCAGCGAGTCGTCGGCTGTCAGATCACCGGCGACCTGGGCTATCCGGCCCGTGGGGCGAGTACATCGGGCGCCAACACCCTTGCGGAGCTGAGCGTCTGCCACAGGGCGAGAAGGGCGACCGGGCCGGTGGTGCGGCGCAGCCAGCGGGGGAGCCGGTCGCGGCGGGAGGAGGCGGGGACGAGGCGTTGCAGAGTGGGGGAGGCAGGCCTCTTGGCTCTGCCCGTCGCCTCGGACGGATGCGGTGGGGCATGACTGATACGCATGGGCGCTCCACACGGTGGAGAGCGGGAACGAGGGTGCGCCGTCGGCGCCACGGCGCCCTCGGCTCGGCGAGGTCACAAGTGGCGGGCGGGGAACGCGAGGCGGCCCTGAGGAAGGGCGAGGGGGAGCTGGAGAAAGGCGTCAGCGGCCGTGGCGAAGGGCGTGAACCGCGGGGAGTGGGTGAGGATGGAGGCATGTCAGATGCCTTCACCACGCGCGTGCTCGACGTCGCCACCGGGTCCCGTGAGCGGGTCGTGGACCTCACTCAGGAGTGCGAGAGCTTCCTCGGCGAGGTCGCGGCGGGCCGCGACGGCCTGCTCAACATCTTCGTACCCCACGCCACCTGCGGCGTCGCTGTCATCGAGACCGGCGCCGGCAGCGACGACGATCTCCTGGCGACCCTGCACACCCTGCTGCCGGCCGACGACCGCTGGCAGCACCGCCACGGCAGCCCCGGCCACGGCCGCGACCACGTCCTCCCCGCGATTGTCCCGCCGCACGCCACCCTGCCCGTCGTCGGCGGCAGCCTGGAGTTGGGCACGTGGCAGTCCGTGTGCTTGGTGGACACGAACAGGGACAATCCCAACCGTCAGGTGCGGTTGAGTTTCATGGGGTGACCCAGGGCGATGAAGATCGTCACGAGGGAGGAGCAGTCGAATCCCACCGTGGAGGATGCGGAGCAGCGGCCGTTGAGATAGCCGTTGGTGCCGTCGCAGAAGCCCGTGCCGGGACCGTCGGGTCCGCCGCCGCCCCAGGCGTAGGGGGTGCCCATCCTGTCGGCGGCCCGGCGTACGACGTCGGCTCCGTCGCCGGAGCCCGGCATGGAGAAGAGGCTGGGGCCCTGGAAGCGGGGCACCCGGGCGAGGATGATCCGGACGTAGTTGTAGGTCTCGCCATGGGCGAAGCTGGCCGGCGGGACGCCGTCGTATTGCTCGACGCGGGCCCAGCCCGCGTTGTATCCGGCCATGGCGAGGGCGCGCGGGTCGCCGGTGATGCCGCCGGACTTGGCCTTCTTGATCAGGGAGCACATCATGCGTCCCTGCGCGATGACGGCGTCGCCTATGTCCCAGGGGGAGGTTTCCCGTTTCCGTCGGAGTCGCGGCCCCAGGTCGCCCAGGTACCGGGGACGAACTTCGCCGGGCCCTGCGCTCCCGCCCCCGAGGTCGCGCGCTCGCGGGAGGTCTGGAACTTGCTCTCCTGGTAAAGCTGGGCTGCCGGCAGCGCAGACGTCAACTCCCGCTCCGAGCACTCCTTGGAGGGCCGGAGAATCCACGGCCGGAACTCCTCGGGCACGCCGCGCAGACCACCCTCGCCGTCGGTGATCTCGGTGGCATCGGCTTCGTCGTCGACGAGGACCATCCCCGCCAGCGCGGTGACCCTCAGCAGTAATGCCGCGACGACCGCAGGCGTACCGCGAGCGAGCGCCGAATGACGAAGGCGAAGCCGATCTATAGGTGGGGGTGTTCTCGTCGGGGACGAAGGGCTCTCCATGGCCGGGGACGATCAGGGAGGACCTGAGGGCGAGGATCTTACGGTGGGAGGCGCGCAGGCCCTCGTGGTCGTCGGAGGTGGGATCTTCGGCGGTTTCCGCGACGGTGGAGATGTCTTGTGGAGTGTGGCCGGGCGTTTCGATCAGGCGCATCGAGGGGGAGAGCTGGTAGCCGTCGGCGGGCCGGTCGTACCAGAGGTGGTTGTGGTAGGCAGCCCAGACGTCGGGGGCGCGCGCGTGGGGGAAGAGGGCGGCGTTGAGGGTGTGGTCGGGGTGGTGGTGGCTGAAGTCCACGTCGGTCACCTGCTCGGGGCTTATTCCGGCGGCGGCGAGCGGGTCGAGGATGAGTTTGCGGTCCTCGACCATGCCGGGGTCGACGACGACGGTTGTGTCGCTGTCGCTCAGGACGCAGACGGTCGAGGCGACGTGCCACGGCTTCTCGCGGCCGTCGCGGTCCCGTTGCGTGCGTCGAGGCTGTCGTAGCCGGTGGTCAGCAGGGTGAATGCGACCGTCATGAGAGGTGCTGTCCTTCGTTGACCGTGGGGAATGACCGGATGGAGAGCGAGGTGTGCCGTCCACGCCGGGGGCTCGAGGGTGTGCGAAACCGCGCCCCGGCGCGCGGGTCCGGTGAACCGGCGGCGGGGCGGGGGTGGCCCGACTCAGTCGGTGGCG
Organism: Streptomyces sp. NPDC001781; assembly: GCF_053596035.1. NCBI lineage: Bacteria > Bacillati > Actinomycetota > Actinomycetes > Kitasatosporales > Streptomycetaceae > Streptomyces > Streptomyces sp. NPDC001781. The sequence continues at coordinate 58,236 of NZ_JBSFFI010000015.1, forward strand.
GTCTGCATGCGGCGGGCGTAGGCGCGGGCGGCGCGGGCTCGGTCGCCGCAGCGGACTGAGCACCAGTGTCGGCGCCCGGCACGGAGCAGGTAGCGGTTACAGGGGGTGGAGGGGCAGGCCGTCAGCCGTTCGGCGTCGGGTCCCGTGAGGAGGTCGGCGGCGTTGGCAGCGAGGATGCCGAGGGCTTGGTCGACGATCCGGTCGATGGGATGCGGTGCGATGCGGTGCATGCCGCGGACCGAGTCCCAGCCGATCGGGGAGGCGGTGGGGACCCTCGTGAGGGCATCGTTGACGGCGGCCAGCGCGGTGGCGGGAGCCGGATGCCCGCCTACCTGGGCGGCGAGCAGGGCGCGTACTTTCTCGCGCAGGGAGCGCAGACGTGCCGCGCAGATCTCCTGCAGGCTGGCGTCCGCGGGGGCCAGGTTGTGGTCCACCAGCCACTGGTTGGCGCCGGAGGGCGTGCCCAACTCATCGAGAAACTGGCCGCCCGGCAGGGCGATGGCGCTGTTGGCCAGGTCGAGGGCGGGGTATTGCTCAGCGCCCGGTGCCGGTGGCAGCCCCGGGCCGACTGCATCAACGGTGGTGGCGGTATCGGTTTCACTCACACATCTCACGCTACAACTTGCTTCTATCCGTGACAAAAACCTATGCTCACGGATGTAAGGCAATCTATCCGTGAGGTGATTTCGTCATGGCAACGACCGACGCGTCCAGCGAGCAGGTTCCCATCCGTGTCCTCGGCGGTCCGACCGCCCTTATCGAGTACGGCGGGCTGCGGTTCCTGACCGACCCGACCTTCGACGCCCCCGGCACCTACCCCTCCGGCCTGGCCAAGACCGCGCCCGCCTCCGCCACGCCCGCTGACCTGGGCCGTGTCGATGTGGTGCTGCTGTCGCACGACGAGCACGACGACAACCTCGACGCCTCGGGCCGGAGCTTGCTCGCCGATGTCCCTCTGACCTTGACCACGCCCGGTGGCGCTGGCCGGCTGGGCGGCACCGCACGCCCCCTGAAGGACTGGGAGTCCATCGAGCTCGACCGCCCTGGTGGCGGCACGATCACCGTCACCGGAGTTCCGGCCCTGCACGGGCCCGGCGCGCGTGAGGACCTCGAACCCGTTGTCGGCGAGGTCGTCGGTTTCGTCCTGAGCGGTGACGGGCTGCCCACCGTCTACGTCAGCGGCGACAACGCCCAGCTCTCCCTGGTCCGCGAGATCGCCGACCGTCTGGGCCCGGTGGACACCGCTGTGCTGTTCGCCGGCGCGGTCCGCACCCCCGTCCTGGACGGCGCGCTGCTCACGCTCGACAGCGCTCAGGCCGCCGAGGCCGCCCGCATCCTGGGCGCCCGCCGGATCGTGCCGGTCCACTTCGACAGCTGGGCCCATTTCACCGAGGGCCGCGAGCAGCTCGTGGACGCCTTCACCACCGCCGGACTGATCGATCGCGTCGAACTGGCCTGACACCTAACGCCCTGGCCCCGCGGTGCGCCACGCGTGCACCGCGGCGGCACATTCCCTGGCTCGGCCGCGCCAGGCCGGTGCACCGCAGAAAGGATCCCCGTGAACGACCCGATCACGGAACGGCGCGCGGCTCCGCTCCCGCGCCGCTGTCCGTCCTCGATACCGCCCTGGCCGGCCGCGGCGTCAGCGCCGCCGTCCTGGCTGGCAGCATCGCACTGGCCGAACTCATCGCCGACGCCTACACCCTGCCCTCCACACCGGTCCTCGCGTCCGCGCCTGAACCGGCCTCGCTGCCCGCAGTGGGCGCATACCCCCAACGAGCAGCCGGACAGGCAGCCGCATCAGGGGCCGCGACATCACGCCCACCACTGCTGGGCCTGCAACGGGGACACCATGCACAACACTGCGACGACGCCCCCGCAGCGGGCCGACGGACGCCCCATCGGCCACTGCTTCGGCTTCTACACCTGAGACGCCAAGACGCATCCTGGTCATCCTGCTGACGTCCCAGGTCCTCAGCGCCGTGGGACTCGCGGCCGGCGTCACCGTTGCCGCCCTGCTGGCTCAGGACATGCTCCACTCCATCAGCCTGGCCGGGCTGCCCAGCGCACTGCTCACCGCAGGTTCCGCCCTCGCCGCCGTCATCATCGGCCGCGTCTCGCAGACCCGCGGGCGCCGCCCCGGCCTGGCCGCCCGCTCGTCCGTGATGACGGGCCCCGAGCCTTGGCCGGGACGCCCGCCGGGCCATGGCTCTCCGGGCGCCGGCACGTGAGTGGCAGCCCTCTGCCCCGGCGACTTGACGCAGGCACGCGATCGCGCCTCCCTGCCCGTAGTCCGACGGCGTGCACACCCCGCACAGCTTTGCCGATCCTTTGCAACCCGTGTCCGTCCTGTCTCGTCTCTCCGCTCGATCCATGACTCAACCGGCCCGGCCGCCCGCCGGACCGGACGACGAGAGAGAGCGATACATGCGCCGAACAGTCCTGAGTGCCACGGCGGCCGCGTGCGTGGCAGTGCTGGCGAGCACGGTGCCCGCGTTCGCCGGTGGGGCGGACTCGTCCCCGACTCCCCGTCCCGCCACCTCCGTACCGTCGACCCGGCCGAGCGTGCCGGCCAGTGCGGAGCCGAGTACGGTGCCCACCCGGATGCCGAGCCGGGCGGCCACCCCCGTGCCCTCCGTCGCGCCCGGCGGGGGACGCGGCCAGGTCGGCGCCGTACCGAGTGGCGCCCCCGACACCGGAGTGACCACCGGGTCCGACAGCCCCGGCCCGGACGGCATGCTGATCGGCGGCGGTTCCGCAGCCGGGCTCGCGGTGGGTGGCGCGGCGGTCCTCCTCGTACGCCGCCGACGGGCGAACGGGGCATGACCCACGTCTCCAGGCGCGTGTTCGCCGCCGCGGCGGCGGGCTCGCTGCTCGTCAGCTGCGGCGGGCACAGTGAGGACGCGGCATCCACCGCTCGTTCCCGCGGCGCGCACGCGACACCCCGGCCCTCCGCGGATCCGTCGAACGCGTCGGCCGCGACGCGCCGTTCGGTCCCGGTGCGCCTGCGGATTCCCGGGATCGGCGTCGACACCCCGGTCATGCGGCTCGGGCTGGCACAGGACGGCACCGTGCAGGTGCCCCCGATCACCGCGCACGATCAGGCGGGCTGGTACCAGGGCTCTCCGGTGCCGGGCCGGACGGGCCCGTCGGTGATCCTCGGTCATGTCACGGTCGGCGCCTACGGGGACGGCGTCTTCCGCCGGCTCGACCGGCTGCGCCGGGGCGACGAGATCGGCGTGCGCCTGGAGAACGGCGTGTCGGCCGAGTTCACGGTCACCTCCGTACGGACCGTCGCCAAGGCCGAATTCCCCACGAAGGCGGTGTACGGCGACGTCGACCGGCCGGAGTTGCGACTCATCACCTGCGGCGGTCCACGTACCGGCGACGGCTACCGCGACAACGTGATCGTCTTCGCGGCGCTGCGCACCACGCCTCACTGACGGGCCGCCCGATCCCGGGCCGAGGGAACGTACGCCGTGGAGCGTACGGCCCCGGTCCGGGGTCTTCCTCCGGGTCGCCCCGCGCACCCGGACATGAAGAATGTCCCCACCCCCCTGTGGAGAGTGTTGAAACGGTCCCGCGAGAAGGCGGCAGCCGAGCTGTTCGCCGTTCTCTACCCGCGCCTGGCCGGCTGGTGCCGCCGTCTGGTCGACGACGACGAGACCGCCCACGAGATCGCCTCGGAGGCGTTCACCCGCCTCTGGGCGCGCTGGACGTCAGTGGCGGAGCCCTGGGGCTTCCTCTACGTCACGGCCGCGAACATCGTCCGCGACCACTGGCGCCGCCTGGAGCGCGAACGCAGGGCCATGCGCCGCGCCACCGTGGAGGCATCCGTCCTCCCGCCCGCCGAGCAGAGCGATCCCTCGGTCCGCCTGCTCGTCCAGGCGCTCCCCGAACGACTGCGCATACCGACCCTCCTGCACTACTACGCTGACTTGCCGATCCGGGAAGTCGCCGAACTGACCGGGCGCAAGGAAGGAACCGTCAAGGCCGACCTGCACGCGGCCCGCGAACTGCTCCGTGCCCACCTGAGGAGAAGTCTTGATCACATACAGTGATGACGGTCCGGACTTCGAACCCGACGACCCTCTCGCCGTCATCATGCGGCCCCCCTCCGGGCACCTCGCGCCTCCGCCCGGGCGGTACGAGGAGATCCGCCGCGGCGCGGCCCGTCGCCGTGTCCTGCGCACCGCTGTGGTGACGACCGCTGCCTGCTCGGTCGCCGCTCTCCTCGCCGTACCCTTTCTGCGCGGCGCGCTCCAGGAACCCGTCTCCCGGACGGTTCCCCTCGCCCCGCCCCCCGCGAGCAGCCCCACGGCCCCGCCGACCGGCACCGAACCGACTCCGGCGGGTCCACGCCCCGACGCCCGCTCCTCGACCAGCAGGCCGACCAGGCCGGTCCGCCAGCCGGCCACCTCCGCCTCGCCCTCGGCCGTACCCTCGTCCACCCCTGCGGCGGAACGCCGGCCGTCGCCCCTCACCCCACGCTCGCGCACGATGGGGCCCTCGACGAACCCGACGCGCTCCTGACCTCGACGCCGTCCGTGGCCCGGGCCCGCGAGGCGGGCGGCTGCGACCTGTCGATCGGCGGGCACGCCGGATTTCATGTCCGCGTCCATGCGGTTGTCGTGCAGCGCCGAGACCGCCGGAAGGCGTGGTGGCCGAGGCAACCCGTCCGGTCCGGTGTGCGGCGACGGCCGCCCGCCGATGCCGTCCGGCTCTCGGTCGGTCACCCGTGTCGCCGTCTCCGGCCGCCTTGCGGATAGCTTGTGGGGGACAGGTGGGCAGGTCCGTGGTGGCAGAGGTGCACGTGGAGAACGGGGTGTCGGGAGCGGTGTCGCTGCGCGAGAGTGATCCGGCCGAGATCGGCGGTTACCCCCTGGAGGCGCGGCTCGGTTCGGGGGGCATGGGCACCGTCTTCCTGGCCCGTACCGCTTCGGGGCGGCCCGTCGCCGTCAAGCTGATCCACCGGCACTTCGCGGAGGACGACGAGTTCCGTATCCGCTTCCGGCAGGAGGTGGCGGCGGCACGGCGGGTCAGCGGCGCGTTCACCGCCGCCGTGGTCGACGCCGATCCCGAGGCCGAACAGCCGTGGATGGCGACGGCCTACATCGAAGGGCGCACGCTCGCCCAGCACTGCGCCGCCGAGGGCCCGCTGAGCGGGGCCAGGCTCCGGAACCTCGCCATCGGGCTGGCGGAGGCGCTGCGCGACATCCACCGGGCCGGTGTCGTCCACCGTGACCTGAAGCCCTCGAACGTCGTCCTCTCACCCGAGGGTCCGCGCGTCATCGACTTCGGCATCTCGCGTGCCGCGGACCAGGAGACGCTCACGATGACGGGGCGGATCATCGGTACGCCGCCCTTCATGTCGCCGGAGCAGTTGCGGTCGCCGCGCGGCGTGGGGCCGAGGTCGGACGTCTTCTCGCTGGGCACGCTGATGGTGTACGCGGCGACGGGGCGCGGGCCCTTCGAGGCCGACAGCCCCTATCTGATGGCGTATCAGGTGGTGCACGAGGAGCCCTCGCTCGGGGCAGTGCCCGAGGCGCTGCGCGCGGTCGTCGAGCCGTGCCTGCGCAAGGAGCCCGCGGAACGCCCCTCGTCGGACGAACTGCTGGTGCTGCTCCGGAACCTGCCGGTCGATCTCGGCGGCACCGAGGCAAGCGGACCCGGCGCGGGCCGGCCCGGTGACATGGTCACCCAGCAGCTCCCTCCGGCGGCGGCCGGTCCCGGCGCGGGGAGCGCCCGCCGGGGGCGCCGCCTGCGCAACCGATGGCAGCCCGCCGTCGCCGTCGCCGTCGCGGTGGCGGCCATCGGCGGTGCGGTCGCCGCGCTGAACGCGGTCCGCTCCGCAGGCGACGACGGCCGGGGCAGCAGTGTCGCGGCGTCGGGGGCCGCTCTTCCGCAGGGCTTCAGGCCCTGGCGCGAGGCCGTGGCGGGCGGCCGGGAGGACATCCCGGACGAGCTGCGCTGCGTGGCCCGCGGCGACGCGGTGTACTGCGGGGGCGGCGGAGTCGTCGCGGCCCGGCTGCGCGCTCACGACGGCTCTCGGGTGTGGACCGTGAAAAGCCCGGGCGTCCCCACCCAGGGCGTGAACCTGGTGGGCGCGACCGACGACACCGTGCTCGGCTACCGCATCGCCGCCCAGGACGACCCGGAGTCACCTGCCACCGAGGTGGTGGCCGTCGACGCCCGGACGGGCCGGGAGCGGTGGTCCGCGCCGTCCGGCGCGCAGTCGCAGGCCGTCACCGGCCGGAACCGGGACGCCGTCGTGATCGGCTCCTCCGTGGTGATGGTCGACGGTGCCAACTCCCGCCTGGAGGCCCGGGACGCGCGCAGCGGCGCGGTCCGCTGGAAGACGCCGTTCCCCACGGGTGCGCAGTGCGCTCCGGTCCCGGCCGGAGCGCGGCTCTTCGCGATGTGCGCGTCAGACGAGGAGGTGGACGCCGTGGCGGTGCTGCGGCCCACCCTGTACGAGGTCGACCGGGCCTCGGGGCGACTGGGCACGCCTGTCACGGTCGACGGGCCCGCCGTGCCCATGGGCGTCGCGGGCGGTGTACTCGTACTGCTCCGGGAGCACGTGGAGGGAGTCGCGCCGGACGGGTACGACGCGGTGGTGCGGGTCGATCCGGCGTCGCGGAAGGTCACCCGCTCCCGGCTGGCCAGGACGTACGCGGGGACACCGGGCATGGCGGGCGGCACCGTCTACGTGAGCGGGCAGACCGGGCTGGTCACGGCGATCGACCCCCTGACCGGCCGGAGCAGGTGGTCCCGCCAGACCGCTGTGGAGGGCGCGTCGGGACCCGCGGCGGGTGACGGAGCGCTGTACTTCAGCTCGGCCACCGGCCGGGTCGTCGCCCTGTCGCCCCACGACGGCAAGCCCCTGTGGACGACGGGACCGCACGCCGACGGTCTGACCGGCGAACAGGGGGCGAGCCCGCGCGTGACCGTCGCCGGCCGCGCCCTGATCGTGGCCGCGGCCGGCAACACGATCTTCGCCTTCGACACCCGAAAGCCGCCGGAAGCGGGCTGACCCCCGCCCCGGGGGAGGTGCCCTGCCGGTCGGGCCGGGCCCGCCTGCAGAACACCCGCTACGAAGCCGGCCTGAGCACGAGCAGCGTGATCTCGCTCGGGGCGAAGACGCGGAACGGCGGGCCCCAGAAACCCGTGCCACGGCTCGTGTAGAGGCGGGTGCGGGCGCCGTGGTGGGTGAGGCCGGCCAGGGCGGGCTGGTCGAGGCGGACCAGGTGGTGGAAGGGCCAGATCTGGCCGCCGTGGGTGTGGCCGGAGAGCTGGAGGTCGACACCGTGGGCCGCCGCGCGGTCGACGAACTTGGGCTGGTGCGCGAGGAGCAGGACCGGGAGGTCGGGGTCGGCGCCGTTCAACGCCTCCGCGAGGTCCGCGCCGTGGCCCGCCAGGCCGGAGGAACCGGCGGTGACGTCGTCCACACCGGCCACCACGAGGGTGTCGCCCCCGCGTTCCAGCAGCACATGGCGGTTGCGCAGCGGTGCCCAGCCCAGCTCGTCCATCAGGTCGACCCAGCCCTGCGCCTCGCTGTAGTACTCGTGGTTGCCCGTGACGTAGACGCGGGCCCGCGTCGCCTCGACGGTGCCCAGCGGGGCCGCCTGGGCGCGGCGGCGTTCGGCCGTGCCGTCCGCGATGTCGCCGGTGTGGCAGACCAGGTCGGCCTCCAGGGTGTTGACCGTCTCGCAGACCCGTTCCGACCAGCGGGCGCGGTCGAGCGGACCGTAGTGGGTGTCGGTGATCAGGACGACCCGGGTGCCGTCCAACCCGGCTCCCAGGCGGGGGAGTTCCACGTCGACCCGGCGCACGCGCGGCACGCGCCGGGCCTCGGCGTACCCCCAGGCGAGCAGCACGGCGGTCACGCCGAGGACGGCCCAGGTGACGATGCGCGCCCGGTCCTGTCCGTCACCCGCACCCGCCACGGCCAGGGCGAGCCGCAGCAGGATCCCGAGCAGAACGGACCAGGTGAACAGTACCCAGACGGCGCCCAGCAGCGTGTCCCCGACGATCGCCGCCCCGTCCTGCCGGCGCCGCCCGTGGCCGCGCGCCATCGCCAACGGCATGCCGGTCAGCCCGAGGACGAACAGCGCGGTGCCGGCCAGGGTCACCGGTGGCGGCCAGTGCTGGCCGGTGTACAGGAGGACCCCGCACGGCACGGCCCACAGCAGTACGGGGGCGACCAGGGGGAGACAGCGCATCAGGCGTTGCAGCCGGCCCGGCGGCGTCTCTGCCGCGTCACCGGTGGTGGATGGGGTGCTGCTGGTCTCGGTCACGCTTCCCCTTCGCTGAAGTCTCCCCGTGGAGCCCATTGTCCGCCGCCGCGTGACGGACCGCCGGGCGGGGCGCACTCGGTCCGTTCCGGGCAGCCCGGGTCAGCGCTCGGCGGACAGCGACCTCCACGCGACGGGGAAGTCGAAGTACGTGTCCGGGTACGGCTCCGGCTGGTACGTGTAGTGCCACCACTCCTCGGCCAGGTTCACGAAGCCGAGCTTCTCCAGTGTGCTCTTCAACAGCAGCCGGTTGGCCCGCTGTCGGCCCTGGATGCGCGGGTCCAGGGTGTGGGCGAGCGGGTCGAAGCAGTCGAATCCGGTTCCCATGTCGAGGGAGTTGTCGGGAAAGCGCTGCCGCTCGGGCGCGAAGCAGGCGACGAGGGGCTGACCGGGGGTGTACGGGCGGGTCGGTCGCGCCGGGAGCCGGACGATCGTCAGGTCCATGGTCGAGCCCCGGCTGTGCCCGGACTTCTCCGCGATGTAGCCGTCGGCGAAGAGGCGCGTCTTGTCGACCTCCGGGTAGAACTCGGCCTTCATGGTCTCGTCGTCCAAGTCCTCGGCCCAGCGCACGAAGTGGTCGACGGCCCGCTGCGGCCGGTAGCAGTCGTAGACCTTCAGGCTGTAGCCGTGGCGCAGGAGTTGGCGCTGCGCCTGATGCAGGGCCTCGGCGGCCGGGCGGGTGAGGACGCAGACGGGCTGCCGGTAGCCGTCGACGCGCTCGCCGACGAAGTTGTGCGGAGTGAAGTAGCGCATCTCCTGGATGATCGTCGGGTCCACCGTGCTCAGCGCCACGAAGTCCTTCGGCGCCCTCGGTTCCGGAGCCGCGTGGGCCGTGGCGGAGGCGGCGGTGACGGCCAGCAGGGCTGCCACGGCGGTGATGACACCGCGTGCGGCGCGGGAGAGTCGAGTCATGCCTCCTGCGTCTATCAGGTGGGGCGCGTGGTGGGGAAGTACCGGTGGGCGCTCAGAGCGGCTTGCGCCAGACGGAGACGTGAGCGGTTGAGGCGTCCGTGAACGGAGTCCCCCTCCAGTCCGCCACCCGCCGCTCCAGTTCCAGGCCGGCGATACGGGCCATCAGGTCCAGCTCCGCCGGCCAGGCGTACCGGTGGCGGGAGGCGGAACGGCGGTACCGGCCGTCCTCGCCGTCCCGCGTGAGGTGGTGCGAGACGAGGATCTGCTCCACCAGGCCGAAGGTGTCGAAGCCGACATGGTGCGCCGACACGTCGAACGGCACCGCCACCTGTGTGGGCGGCAGCAGCCGCAGCGGAGGCACCCCCAGCTCGATGACGAAGCGGCCGCCGGGCGCCAGATGACGGGCGGCGTTGCGGAAGCACTCCACCTGTTCGTCCTGCGTCAGCAGGTTGGAGATCGTGTTGTAGACGAGGTAGACCAGGCTGAACTCGCCCGGCACCACCGTCGTGGCCATGTCCCCCAAAGTGACCGGCAGAGTCTCCTCGTCCACCTTGCGGCGCAGCACGGCCGCCATGTGCGCGGAGAACTCGATCCCCGCCACCGGCACCCCGCGCTCCCGCAACGGCACCGCCACCCGCCCGGTACCGACGGCGAACTCCAGGGCCCGCCCCTCACCGGCGAGCCCGGCGAGGAAATCGAGGGTCGGACCGAGCACCTCCGCCGAGGACATCTGCGTCTCCTCGGCGTCGTAGCGCTCGGCGCTGGCACGGCCCCACAGCTCGCTGCTGGTCATGGGCGGCCACTCTGCCGGGGCCACCGGGGGCCTGTCGACGCAATAAGACGACGCGGCCGCACCCGGGAAGGGGCGTGGCCGCGTCATCGGCGCAGGAGCCTCAGCTCTCCTTGGCTTCCTTCTTCTCGTGCAGCTTCTTGACGCGCGCGGTCTCCTTGCGGACCTCGGCCTGGGTGGCGCGCTCCTTCTCCAGCCATTCGGGGCTCTCCTCGCGGAGGTCCTCGATCTGCGCGGTGGTCAGGGGCTCGGTGACACCGCCGCGGGCCAGACCCGCGATGGAGACGCCGAGGCGGGCCGCGACCACCGGACGGGGGTGGGGGCCGTTCTGACGCAGCTCGCGCAGCCACTCGGGCGGGTTCGTCTGGAGCTCGTTCAGCTCGGCGCGCGAGACCACACCCTCCTGGAAGGCGGCGGGGGTGGCGGGGAGGTACACACCCAGCTTCTTCGCCGCGGTGGCGGGCTTCATCGTCTGGGGGCTCTGCTGCGAACTCATGAGGTCAAGGGTATCGGCCGTGTGCGTGGCGGCCGACCACGGCCGGTAGCCTGGCCTGGTGACAGGCTCGGAAGAATCACCGTCGTTCCGGCTCGCGTACGTCCCCGGAGTGACGCCCGCCAAATGGGTGCGGATCTGGAACGAGCGCCTGCCCGGCACCCCCCTCGTCCTCACCCAGGTCCCCGCCGCCGAGGCGGACGCCCTGCTGCGCGCGGGAGAGGCGGACGCGGGCTTCGTACGGCTGCCCGTCGACCGCGACTTCTTCAGCGCGATCCCGCTGTACACCGAGGACACGGTGGTCGTCGTCCCCAAGGACCACGTGATCACCGCGGCCGAGGAGGTCACGCTCGCCGACCTCGCCGACGAGGTGCTCTTCCATCCGCTCGACGACGTCTTCGACTGGGACGCCCCGCCCGGTGAGCCCGGCTTCGAGCGCCCCGCCACCACGCCGGACGCGCTGGAGCTGGTCGCGGCCGGCGTCGGCCTGCTGATCGTCCCCCAGTCCCTGGCGCGCCTCTACCACCGCAAGGACCTCACCTACCGGACGGTCGCCGACGCCCCGCAGTCGCAGATCGCTCTGGCCTGGCCGGAGGAGGCCACCACCGACCGGGTGGACGACTTCATCGGCATCGTCCGGGGCCGCACCGTCAACAGCACCCGGGGCCGCGCGACGCCCCCGGAGCCCAAGCAGCAGAAGAAGAAGCCCGCACCCGGCGCCGCCCGGCAGAAGGGCGGCAAGCCCACCGGGCGGCCCGTGCGCGGGCGCTCCGGCGGGCGTCCCGGGAAGCCGCGCCGCAAGTCCTGAGCACTCACGCCTTCGAGGGCGCGCGCTCCGCGGGCTCCGGAGCCGGGCCGTCGCCCATCGGCGGCTCCGGGTGCGCCTGCCGCTCCCGCAGGTCGGCGATGGCCAGCACCAGCGCGACCAGGATGATCCCGACCGCCGTGAGCAGGCCCAGTTGGAGCGCCCTCGTGGAGGTGCCGTGGTTGGCCAGGTGGGCGAAGTACACCGCGCCCACGGCCGCGATACCGGCCGCCGAGCCGATGCGCTGGGCCGTCACCAGGATGCCGCCCGCCGCCCCGGCCCGGCGTACGGGGACGCGGGTCAGGGTCAGCGTGGTGTTGGGGGAGATCGTCACCCCGGAGCCCACCCCCGCCACCAGCAGCGGCAGCGCCGCCGCCCATGCCGCGCCGGGTCCCTGGAAGAGCTGTACGGCGCCGATCACGCCGAGCAGGCCCACCGCCACCCCGGCCAGCCCGACGACCACCAGCCCGCGGCCGTGCCGTACCACCAGCCGGCCGCCCAGCGCCGCGCCGGCCGCCGAACCGATGGCGAACGGCAGCGAGGCCAGCCCCGCCGCGAGCGCGCCGTAGCCGAGGCCGTTCTGCAAGTACAGGGTGTAGACGAAGAACACCGTGGTGAAGCCGCCGAAGTACACCAGGTTCAGCAGCACGCCCAGGGTGAAGGAGCGCAGGGAGAACAGCTCCAGGTCGATCAGCGGGTCGTTTCCGCGCCTGCCCTGGCGCCGCTCCCAGCGCCAGAACGCGGTCAGCAGGAGCGCCGCCACCGGCATGAGGGCCCACTTCGTCCGGCCCGTCCACTGCTGCTCCTGCACCAGCGGCAGCATCAGCGCCAGCACGCCCGCGCCGAGCAGCACGACGCCCGTCAGGTCCGCGCCCTCCCGCCGTTTCTCCGCCACCGGGGTTCGCGGCAGCAGCCGCAGCGCCGCACAGAACGCTGCCACACCGATGGGCAGGTTGACGTAGAACACCCAGCGCCAGCCGTCGTCGACGCCGAACGCCTGGATCAGCAGGCCGCCCGCCGGCGGTCCTACCGCCGTCGAGATGCCGACCACGCTGCCCAGCATGCCGAACGCGCGGGCCCGGTCGGCGCCCTGGAACATCTGCTGGATCAGTCCGGTCGTCTGCGGCGCCACGATGCCCGAGGCCGCGCCCTGCAGCAGCCGGAAGGCCACCAGCCACCCCGAACCCGGCGCCAGCCCGCACGCCACCGAGGCGACCGTGAACAGCGCGAGCCCGAACAGGAAGGCCGCCCGGCGCCCGCGAACGTCACCGAGCCGGCCCGCCGGGACGAGGGCGAGGCCGAAGGTGAGCGCGTACCCCGACACCACCCAGGACACGTCGGCGGCGTCGGCGCCCAGGCCGCGTTCCATCGAGGGCAGCGCGACGTTCACGATCGAGCTGTCGAGCAGCGTCATGAAGCCCGCCACGAGACAGACCGCGAGCGCCTGCCACCGCCGTCGGTCACCGGCGGCCGCAGGGCGGGTCTGGACTGTAGTCATGGGGTCACGCTATGCAGTGACCCCGGCCCCCGCACCACGGGGAACGGGTCCGGGCGACCGGTCAGGGCTTCGCCGCGGACCGGCCCACCGACTCCACGAGCGGCAGCAGCCGGTACGGCACCCGCTCCCGCAGGGCCACCTCCGTACGGGTGCGCACCACGCCGGGCACGCTGATCAGCTTCTGGATCACGTCCTCCAGATGGGCGTTGTCCCGGCCCACCACCCGCGCCAGCAGGTCCCCGCCACCGGTGGTCGAGAACGCCTCGACGATCTCCGGAACGGCCGCCAGCGCCTCCCCGACGTCGTCCATGTGGCCCTGCGTGACCTCGATGTGCACGAAAGCCAGCACGGGATGGCCCAGCGCTGCGGGGGAGAGCGAGGGGCCCGTGCCCGTGATCACGCCGTCCCGCTCCATCCGGTCGAGCCGGGCCTGGAGGGTGCCCCGCGCGATGCCGAGGATGCGGGCGTACTCGCGCACGCTGGTGCGCGGCTGCTCCAGCAGCAGGCGCAGGATACGGGTGTCCAGTTCGTCCACGGCCATCGCGTTCCGGCCTCCTCACGGTTCGTCCACCAGCGTGACTGTACCAATGGTCCAGTGCCACCCCGCTCGGCGGTGCCGTGCGACCTGGGCCGTTGGCCCGTGAGGCTCCTGCTGGCGTTCGGATGATGTGAACCAATGGCTCAGTCAAAAGGGAGGCAGTTGAGCCAGACGGACCTGAGGTGCTGTCATAGGGGTGTCGATGGCGCTGCGGATTCCGCGGCGCCTTTTTCGTGCGAACGGCCACCAGGGGACGGACGAGCAGTGCTGAAGAAGGTGTTCATGGCGCCGGACCCGGGACGGGTACGGCTGCGCTTCGCCGCGCGGGCCGTGCTCGGTATCGGGCTGGCCGTCGTCGTGTGCGGGCTCGCGGGGCAGTCGCTGACCGGCATGGTCGCGGGCGGGCTGGCCGCGCTGCTCGCCCTGTTCACCGTCGCCGACGCCACCGTGCGGGGGCAGGCCGTCACTACCGCGCTCCTCCCCGGGGTCGGCGTGCCGGTGCTGGCGGCCGCCGCCGAACTGCACGCGCATCCGGTCGCACGCGACCTGGCGTTCCTCGCGGTGGTCGGCGCGGGGGTGTACGCGCGACGCTGGGGTCCGCGCGGGCACAGCCTCGGGGTGTTCGCCTTCATGATGTTCTTCGTCGGACAGTTCCTGCACGTCACCCCGGTCCGGCTGCCCGAGCTGTACGCCGCCGTCCTGCTGTCCGTGCTCAGCGCCGCCGCGGTGCGCTTCGGTGCCTGGTGCTACGAACGGGGCCTTCCCGTGCCCGCGGTGCCCGCCCCTCCGGGCGGTACGGGGCTGGCCCGCGTGACCACCCGGCAGGCCGCGCAGGCGGTCGCGGGCGCCGGGTTCGCGCTGGCCCTCGGACAGGTGCTGTCCGGGCAGCGCTGGTACTGGGCGGTCGGGGCGACCTGGTGGGTCTTCGTCAACACCGCCTCGCGCGGGGAGACGCTGGTACGGGGGTTCCGGCGCGTCCTCGGGACGGTGCTGGGGATCGGGCTGGGGCTGCTGGTGGCGCTTCCGCTGCACGGGGCGGTCGTGCCGTCGGCGGTGCTGGTCGCGGTGGCGGTGTTCGGGATCTTCTACTCGGCCGCCGTCTCCTACACGTGGATGATGCTGTGCGTGACCTTGCTGGCCGAGGTGCTGTACGGGCTGCTCGGGGTGCTCACGCCCTCGCTGCTGGCGCTGCGGGTGGCCGAGACGGCCGTCGGAGCGGCCGGGGCGATGCTCGCCGTGCTGGTGGTGCTGCCGGTGACCACGCATGTCACCACCGACGCGTGGATCCAGCGGGCACTGCGGTGTGTGCACGCGTGTACGGCCGAGGCCGCGGCTCGGCTTGCGGGGGCCGCGACGGCCGACCCCGCGCCGTCGGTGGCCGAGCTGGAGCAGTTGCTCGGGCGGGTGCGGATGTCCGTCGCGCCGCTGGTGCATCCGTTGAATCCGCTGCTGGGGCGCAAGAGGCGGGCCCGGCGGGTGCTGGCCCTCCTGGACGACTGTGCGCGGGAGGTCCGGGGGCTGGTCGCCGTCGCGGCCGATCCCGAGGCGTCCCACGACGCCCGGCTGGCCGCCGCCTGCTGGCGGGTGGAGGCGGCCGTGGAGGCGCTCACCGAAGGGGGCCTTGAGCCTTTGCACCGGCCCGGTGAGACCCCGGCGGAACCGGCGCTGGTCCACCTGCACGGGCTGGAGCACGCCTTGGCCGATCTGGCGGAGCCGCTCCGGGAGGCCGCGGGGCCGGCTCGGCTGGTCAGGGCCTGAGCGTGCGGGTGCGTGAGGGCCGGTCGCGCGGCCCCCGCGCCCGGGCGGACGTGGTCGAGGTCCGCTGAAGAAGTCCGGGCAGCGCGAAGGGCCCGCCCCGGCAATCCCGGGGCGGGCCCTTCGCGCGTGCTCCAGCCCGGTCAGAAGGCCGGGGCGCCCTGGGGCTGCTGGGCGATGCCCAGGGAGGCCGTGTACTTGGCGAGGGCCAGCTTGCCGATGGCCGGGTAGGCGCCGAGGGCCTCGGACGTGGCGCAGTCGACCTCGGCGGCGGCCGCCGTCAGGAGCGCGGTGTCGATCTCTGGGCCGATCAGGTACGGCGCGAGCGCGAGCTGCTGCGAGCCCGAGGCGCGAAGCTGTTCGGCGATGGAGGCGATGGAGCCCTCCTGGTCGAGCGCGGCGGCCATCACCGGCACGGCGAGGCGCGCGGCGAGCAGCATGCCCGTGATGCCGGCGGCCTGCACCGCCTCCTCGCCGCCCACGGACGCCAGGATGATGCCGTCGGCCGCGGTCGCCACCGTGAAGAGGCGGGCGCGGTCGGCACGGGCGAGGCCCGCCTCCGACAGCCGCACGTGCAGCCCCTCCGCCAGCAGCGGGTGCGGGCCGAGCACGTCGGTCAGCTCGGCGGCGACCCGGCTGTCCATCACGGCCTGGCGGGTCTGACGCAGCAGGGCGTTGTCGGGACCGGCCAGCAGCGGCACGACCACGGCCACCGGGCCGTCCGGCGCCTTGGCGTCGGATCCGGCGGCGACGGCCTGCTCGTGGCGGGCCGTGCGCTCCGCGGCGGCGCGCGCCAGGACGGCGCTCAGGGTCGGGAATTCGTCGTCGTCCCCGTCCAGGTAACCGATCCGCGCGTCGAGGCCGGGCAGCTCGGAGCGGGCGATGCTCACGACCTCCTCGGCGAGGCTGCGCGTGGCGGCGCTGGGCGCACCGGGCACCGCGAGGACGAACGCGGGCGCGTCCTCGGGAGCCACCAGCGGCTCCGGACGGCGGTGCCGTCCGGGCTGGCGGGGTCGCGGCATTCGTACTGGCAGGCCGGACTCGGGTCCAGTGGGGGAGCTCATGGCGCCGCATGTTACTGGTTTCCGGAGCGCCCCTGTTCGGGGAGGGTGCAGGTGAGCGGTTTCCGTCCGGTTTTGTCGGATGAGTTGCGTACATGGGGTGGCTGATCCCGTCCCGTATGGAGCGGTTGGGGGGCAGCTGGGACGGATTTCCCTCTATGTCGCTCTCCTCCGGGCGCCGGTGACACACAGGAGGCCGGGGTCCTCGGGCCAGACGGCGTCTCCCGCCGCGAGTGCGGTCGCGAGCCGGGCCGAGCCGTGCAGCGGGTCGCCCGCGGGTGCGCTCTGTCGTGCGTGGGGTGCCTGGTGGGTCAACTCCTCGGCGAGAAGGGAAAGGAGGGGTTCACCCATGTTCAAGAGGCCACCGGTGCAAGCTACTTCGGGGTCGCCCAACTTCGGGCACACGGCGGCGACGGACTCGGCCATGTGCCGGGCGGCCGCGCGCAGGATGCCGGTGGCCACGAAGTCGTGCGAGGCGCAGGCGGCGACGTCGGGGGCGAAGGAGGCGAGTACCGCCGCGCGGTCGGGCCGGGAATAGACCAGGCCCGGCAGCTCCCGGGGCTGTCCGAACCGTTTCCGGGCCCGTTCCAGCAGCGCTGCGGAGCCGCCCGCGCGGCCGTCGTGTGCCCGGAGCGCCGCCTCCAGACCGGCCCGTCCGATCCAGGCGCCGCCGCCGCAGTCGCCGAGCAGGTGGCCCCAGCCGTCCGCGCGCCGCCAGGTCGTCAGGTCCGTGCCGATGGCGATCAGGCCGGTGCCGGCCGCGAGTACGGCGCCGGTTCGGTGTCCGAGGGCGCCGACGTAGGCGGTGACCGCGTCGGCGGCCAGGGCCACGGTCCGTACGCCCAGCGCCGCGGTCAGCGCGTTCGGCAACTCGGCACGGAGGGCCTCGCCCAGGGTCGCGAAGCCCGCGGCGCCGATCACGGCCGTGGTCAGCTCGCCCACCCCGGCCTCCGCCGCGAGGGGGCCTGCCAACGGCAGGACCAGCTCCAGCAGATGGCCCGGGTCGATGCCGCGTTCCCCGGTCCGTACCGGCTGTCCGGTCCTGCCCTCCACCGGTGGTGCTCCGCCGTACGCCCCCACGGCCACGCGCAGGCCGGAGCCTCCGGAGTCGACCGCGAGGAAGCCGGGGACAGCCGGGTCGACCGCCCTGCCCTGTGCGAACAACGGGATTCCCCTCTCCTCGCCGGAGCGCCTGCGACGAGGGCAGGGTAGCGGGGAAGTGGGCGTGCGCGGGGGCCGGTCCACAGCCGTTCGGGTGATGTCGGTGGTGGCCAGTAGAGTGACTTGACGTGGCACGACGACCGTTGAACGAACTTGTAGAGGCCGGCTGGGCGAAGGCCCTGGACCCGGCGGCCGACCGCATCACGGCCATGGGGGACTTCCTGCGTGCCGAGGTGGCCGCCGGGCGGACCTATCTGCCGTCCGGGGCGAACGTCCTGCGGGCCTTCCAGCAGCCCTTCGACGACGTCCGCGTCCTGATCGTGGGTCAGGACCCCTATCCGACGCCTGGCATGGCGATCGGACTGAGCTTCGCGGTGGCGCCGGAGGTGCGGTCGCTGCCCGGCAGCCTGGAGAACATCTACCGGGAGCTGAACACCGACCTCGGCCTGCCCCGGCCCTCCAACGGCGACCTGACCCCGTGGACCTCACAGGGTGTCCTGCTGCTCAACAGGGCCCTCACCACCGCGCCCCGCAAGCCCGGTGCCCATCGCGGCAAGGGCTGGGAAGAGGTGACCGAGCAGGCCATCCGCGCCCTCGCCGCACGCGGCAGGCCTCTGGTGTCCATCCTCTGGGGCCGCGACGCCCGCAACCTCCGTCCCCTGCTCGGCGACCACCCGGCCATCGAGTCCGCCCACCCCTCACCCATGTCGGCCGACCGCGGCTTCTTCGGCTCCCGGCCGTTCAGCCGGGCCAACGAGCTGCTGACGAGCCAGGGTGCGGAGCCGGTGGACTGGCGCCTGCCGTAGGGCATCGCGGGATGGGCCGGCGCACTCGCGTCGGCCCCCCCGTAGCGGACGCGTCCCTCAGCCCACCACCGCCGCCCGCACGCACAGCACGTCCGGCAGATGCGACGCCAACTGCTCCCACGTGTCCCCGTCGTCGGCGGACGCGAACACCTCGCCGTTCCGGTTGCCGAAGTACACGCCCGCCGGGTCCGCGTCGTCGGTGCAGAGGGCGTCCCGGAGCACGGTGCCGTAATGGTCGCCCCCAGGGAGGCCCCGCGAGAGGGGTTCCCAGGACTTGCCCGCGTCGGCGGTGCGGAAGACGCGGCAGCGGCGGTCGGCGGGGACGCGGTCGGAGTCGGCGTTGATGGGGAAGACGTAGGCCGTGCCGCCGCGGTGCGGGTGCGCGGCGACGGCGAAGCCGAAGGTGGAGGGGAGGCCCCCGCCGATGTCGGTCCAGTGGGCGCCCGCGTCGTCGCTGCGGTAGACACCCCAGTGGTTCTGGAGGTAAAGGCGGTCGGGGTCTTCCGCGTCCCGGGCGACCTTGTGCACGCACTGGCCGAACTCCGGATCGGGGTCGGGCAGGAACACTGCGGAAACGCCCGAGTTCGACGGGGCCCAGCTCTCGCCACCGTCCGTCGTGCGGAAGACTCCGGCCGTGGAGACCGCCACCGTGACCGCGCGGGGATCGCGGGCGTCGGTCAGCACCGTGTGCAGCCCCTCACCGCCCCCGCCCGGCACCCACCGCGAGCGGGTGGGGTGCTCCCACAGCGGGCGTACCAGTGCGAAGCTCTCGCCCCGGTCCTCGGAGCGGTACAGCGCGGCCGGTTCCGTGCCCGCGTACACCACGTCCGGCTCGGCGGCGGCCGGGTGCAGCTGCCAGACGCGTTCCAGCGAGGCACCCGTGTCGCCGGGGAACTTGACGGCGGGCCGCGCCGGCTCGGTCCAGGTGCGGCCCAGGTCGTCGGAGTGGAACACCGACGGCCCCCAGTGCGCGCTGTCGCCGCCGGCCAGCAGGCGGGGAGTGCCACCGCGCGTGTCGATCGCGACCGAGTACACCGCCTGGGCGTTGAAGCGGGGGCCGTCGTCGAACTCCCAGGCGCGCTGGCGCCGTCGGCCGAGGAACAGGCCCTTGCGGGTTCCCACGGCGAGCAGTACTTCGGTCATGACGACCACCTCCGGGACTTCGTCGTCCACACTGCCGCATCCGCTTCGGACGCGGCGTTCTCCGATTCCGCCCAGTCTGCACCCCGCCACTGACAGTGAGCCTGAGCAACGGGCGGCGGGCGTCCGTACCGGAGGACGGTCCGGTCTTTCGGTGCGCTCGGGAGGAGGCTGGCCTTGGAGGCGTTCCGTGGCTCGCGTCGGTGGCTCTGGCGATGGCGGGGAAATCCGCTGCGCCGCCGTGCCGATGTGGTGGAGGGGTGGGTACTGGTGGCCGCCTGGCTGCTGACACTGCTGGCCGGGACGGCCGCGGGGCTCACGGCCGCGCGGGCGGTCGAGCTCGGCCTCGCCCGCGAGCGGGCCGCCGCGCGCCCGGTGGCCGGCCACGTCGTCGCGCACGCCCCCGGCCGCTCCGGAGCCCGCGGTTCCACCGGCGAACGGGTCTGGGCGGAGGTCCGCTGGACCGCTCCGGGCGGCTCGTCCCGCACCGGCCAGGTCCGCGTCGCGCCCGGCGCGGCCACCGGTGCCCCGGTCACCGTCTGGACCGACGGGCACGCCCGCCTGGCCAACCGCCCCGCCACCCCCACCGAGGCCACCGTGCGCGCCGCCTTCATCGGGACCCTGGCCGGCGCCGCCGCGGCCCTGGTCCCCTTCGCCGCGAGCCGCCTCCTGCTCACCCGCCTGGAACGCCACCGGCTGTCCCGGTGGGACACGGAGTGGTCCCGCCTCGGCCCCCAGTGGGGCCGCACGACTGGCTGACGACGCGCCCGGTCGGCGGCGAGCCCCCGCCGGCGGACACGCCCTGGTGCCGCCGGCGCGTGGCTACACGGGCAGCGCCCGATCCAGGATCGCCCCCAGATCCGTACCCGAGGGCAGCGTCCCGAACGCGCGCCCCCAGTCACCGCCCAGCCGCGTCGCGCAGAACGCGTCCGCCACCTCCGGCGGCGCATGGCGGACCAGCAGCGACCCCTGCAGGGCCAGGGCCATCCGCTCCACCACCCGCCGCGCGCTCAGTTCGTCCGCCTCCGCCAGCTCCCGCTTCAGCGAGGTCACCGTCGCGTCGAGGTGCGCGTTCGCGCCCCGCGCGAGGGCCAGTTCCCCGAAGAACGACTCCGCGCTCCGCGGTGACCGGCCCAACGCCCGCAGCACGTCGAGGGCGTTGACGTTGCCCGAACCCTCCCAGATCGACAGCAGGGGGGCCTCGCGGTAGTGGCGGGGCATGCCGGAGTCCTCGACGTAGCCGTTCCCGCCGAGGCATTCCAGGGCCTCGGCGGTGAAGGCCGGGCCCCGCTTGGTCACCCAGTACTTGCCCACGGCGGTGGCGATCCGGCGGAACGCCCGCTCGCCCTCGTCACCGCGTACCGCGCGGTCCGCCGCGCCCGCGAGCCGGAGGGTCAGGGCCGTGGCCGCCTCCGACTCCAGCGCGAGATCCGCCAGGACGTTCCGCATGAGGGGCTGGTCGAGCAGGCGGGCTCCGAAGGCGGTCCGGTACCGGGTGTGGTGGCCGGCTTCGACCAGGGCCTTGCGCATCAGGGTCGCCGAGGACATCACGCAGTCCAGCCGGGTGCAGTTGACCATCTCGATGATGGTCTTCACCCCTCGCCCCTCCGGCCCGACCAGCCACGCCACCGTGCGGTCGAACTCCGGCTCCGAGGACGCGTTGGAGCGGTTGCCGAGCTTGTCCTTCAGGCGCTGGATGCGGAAGGTGTTGCGGCTGCCGTCCGGCAGCACCCGGGGTACCAGGAAGCAGGAGAGGCCGCCCGGAGCCTGGGCCAGCACCAGGAACACGTCGCACATCGGCGCCGAGGTGAACCACTTGTGCCCACGCAGCGTGTACACGCCGGGCTCGTCCGTCGGCGTGGCCACGGTGGTGTTGGTGCGGACGTCGGAGCCGCCCTGCTTCTCGGTCATGCCCATCCCGGCGAGCAGGCCCCGTTTCTCGGTGGGCACCCGCAGCCCCGGCTCGTACTCGCGGCTGGTGAGCAGGGGTTCGTACACCTTGGCCAGGTCCGGCTGGGCGCGCAGGGCGGGGACGGCGGCGTAGGTCATCGAGGTCGGGCAGCCGTGTCCCGCCTCGGTGTGCCCCCAGACCAGGCCGCCCGCCGTACGGGCCACGTGCGCGCCGGGGCGGTCCTCCGCCCACGGGGTACCCGCCAGGCCTTCGGCGACGGCGGTGCGCATCAGGTGGTGCCAGCTCGGGTGGAACTCGACCTCGTCGACGCGGTTGCCGTACCGGTCGTGGGTCCGCAGCTCCGGCTCGTGCCGGTTGGCCAGCTCTCCCCACTCCTGCGCCTCGGTTCCGCCCGCGCGCACCCCCAGCAGCCGGACACCGTCCTCGGCCCACCCGGCGCCCTCCCGGCGCAGCCCCTCCAGCAGCGCGGCGTCGTCCGCCGCGTCGTAGGGAGCCAGGGGCGGGGGCTGGTTGGTGACGTCGTGGGTGGCGAACGGCGGCGACTGCTCGGGCATCGGGACCATACCGTCATGTTGCACTCTCCGTACGGTTGCAGCAATGACGCAACACGCATCGGCGCACGTACAGTACGTCCCCATGCGCATCAACCCGTCCGCCGAGCCGGTGACCAGGCCGTTGTCCGCGCGGTCGGTCGTGCTGAGCCTGCTGCTCGGCGCGCATCCGCCCCGGCTGCCGGTACGGGAACTGGTGCGGCTGGTCGAGCCGTTCGGCGTGGGCGGCTCCACGCTGCGGGCCGCGCTCAGCCGGATGGTGGCCGCGGGCGACCTCCGCCGCACCGACGCCGTGTACGGGCTCAGCGACCGCCTGCTCGCCCGGCAGCGCCGCCAGGACGAGGCCGTCGCACCGCGCACGCGCGCGTGGCACGGCGACTGGGAGATGGTTGTGATCACGGCTACCGGACGGGGCCCGGCCGAGCGCGCCGACCTGCGTGCCCGGCTGACCGCCCTGCGCCTTGCCGAACTCCGCGAGGGGGTCTGGCTGCGCCCCGCCAACCTCGACCGGCCGCTGCCCGGGGAACTGGGCGAGGTCGCCCTGAGCTGCACCGCCCGCCCCGACGAGTCCGCCGCCGAGCTCGTGGCCCGGCTGTGGCCCCTGGGCCGCTGGGCGGCCGAGGCCCGCGCCCTGCTCGGCCGGGCCACCGGCGCCCGCCACCCGGCCGACCGCCTCACCGCCTACGCGGCCGTCGTACGCCATCTGCTCACCGACCCGGTCCTGCCCGCCCCCCTGCTGCCCGCCGACTGGCCGGGCGACGCCCTGCGGGCGGCCTACGCCGGGTACCAGCGGGAGCTGGCCACGACCTGAGGGCTGTCCCGTGACCCCCGGTGGATCAGCGCGCGGCGGCGGATGCGGTGCATCGCCAGGCGGAGGGTCGTCCTCACATTGGGCGTATGCGGGCGATCCGACAACGCGGCGAGGCGCCGTGGCTGTCGTCGCGCGCCCGCCGGGGATCACGGGACAGCCCTTGGCATCCCGTTCGGATCATGCCGTGCTCGCGGGGTCCTGCCCGATCCGACCGAAGGGCCCTGGCGAGGCACCGGCCGAGTGGCGCGCGCCCGGTGCCTGTCGTCTCCTGTGAGTGGAGGGGGTACCAGCGTGCGCCTGCTTCCGGACACCGGGTGGGGCACGGCAGGCGATCTCGCCCGAGGAGAGTCATGGCTGAGCACACGTCGTCGTCGGTCCTCACCGCGCCCCTGCGCGGCGCCGCCTCCGTCCTGAGCAAGGTGCCCGGGGCGTCGATGGTCAACAGGGCGGCCCAGGACGCGCTGGACGTGATCGGCGTGGTCTCGCCCCGGGGCCGGCGCCTGGCGGTGTACGCCGGTGCGGGCGTGCTCGGCGTCGCCGGAGTGGTGGAGTGGCCCGTGGCGCTGACCGGTGCGGCCATCGCCTGGCTGACCCAGCCACGGCCGCCGCTCGTGACCCCGGAGGCAAGGACCGCTCACGCCGTGATCGAGGAGAGCGCGCCCGCGAGTGAGGCCGAGGTCGCCGAGGCGGCGCTGCACACCGGGCACCATGACGCCCCCGGCCCGGTCAAGGTGACGGACCCGGAGTTCGCGCACCCTGAGCCGCACAAGAAGCACGGCAAGAAGGCCGGCAAACAGGCCGGCAAGCAACCCAAGGGCGCCACCGGCCATCTCGGGCCCACCGCCCGCCCCGAACGCACCAGCCTCTGACGGTCCCAATGGCCCTCAACCTCCTCACCGCCCCCTCCGCCGCCGCCCGCCTGCCCCGTCTCCTCGCGGAGGCCGCCGCCCCCGTCATCGGCGCCGCGGCCGGCGCCGCCGCGGGCACCGCGCGGGCGGGCGTACGCGGCGCGGACGCGGCCCTGCGCGTGACCCGGGTCGCCCGCACGGCCCTGCCCGGCGGCCCCGCCCACTGGCGTTCCGGCGCCCGCGTCCACCTTCCGCTGCGCACCGCCGAACCCGACCAGGTGCGGGGCGCGGGCGGCCGTGCCCATCTGGCCCGCCGGATCGCGGCGGCCCTGGCCGAGCGGCCCGACGTCCTCCTCGCCTACTGGGACGAAGGGCTCGCCCGCCTGGTCGTGACCCTGGCCGAGGACGCCGCCGGCGACCGGGTCGTGGACCACGCCACCGAACTCGCCGTGCGCGAGGGTCTGCTCGTGGCGGGCGGCGACCCGGAGGAGTACGACCACCCCGCCGACCCGGCCGGCGTGCGCGCCGCGGCCACCACCCTCGCCGCCGACCTGACCGGCATCGCGGCCGCCCTCACCGCTTACGCCCTGCGACTGCCACCCACGCCCCGCGCGCTCACCGCCTGCGTGACGCTGCTGCGGGAGAACCCCCGCGCCCGCGCCCTGCTGCGCAGCCGGATCGGCGCCGCCCGCATGGACCTTCTGCTGGCCGGTGCCAACGCGCTCGCGCACGCAGCCGGGCAGACCCCCGTCTCACTCGTCCTCGACGGCACGCTGCGCTCCCTCCAGCTCGCCGAGACCGTGGCCCGCGCCGCCGCGTTCGACTCCCTCCACGACGAGCTGTGCGCCCCCGAGCGTGTCAGCGTCGCCCCCACCGGCGCTCCGCGCCCGCCGCTGCGCGAGTCCCCGGCCCAGGTGTACGCCGCCCACGCCTCGGCGGGCAGCCTGCTCGGCGCCCTGGCCGCGCTGCTGGTCAAACACGACCTGAACTCCGTCGCCGAGGCCGCCCTCTCCGGCTCGCCCAAGGCCGCCCGGTACGCCCCGGCCGCCTTCCACGCCGTACTCGGCACCGCCCTCGCCCGCTCCGGCGTGCTGGTCCGCGATCCCGAACGGCTCAGACAACTGGAGATGGCCGGAACCCTCCTGCTGCACCCGAGCGCGCTGCGCACCGACGAGGGGCTGCCCGACCCGTGGACCGAGGCCGTGCTCGACGCGGCCCGCCGCGCCCGGTTGCGCGTGGTCCTGGTAGACGACCCGGTGCTGGAGGACTTCGCCGGGCTGGCGGACCAGGTGGTCGACGCCAGAAGGCCGTTGGACGACGTCGTGCACGCCCTGCGCGGGGAACTGGACGCCGCGGACGAGGAGGGCGGCGAGGAGCGCGTCGTCGTCACGGTCGCCCGGCCGCGTGCTCTGGACGAGACGGACGTGCTGGCCGGACTCGACGCCGCCGACATCGCCGTCGCGCTCACCGACCTGGAGGGCGCCGTCGTCTGGGGCGCCGACATCCTCGCGCCGCACGGTCTGCCCGACGTGTGGCGGTTGCTCACCGCGATCCCGGCCGCCCGCACCGTCGGCAGCCGGGGCCAGATCCTGGCCCGCTCCGGCGCCGCGCTCTCCGGGCTGATGGTGGCCATCGGCGAGGCCCGGCGCGGCCGGGGGCGCCGCTCGGTGCTCCCCGGAATGCGGCACGCCCCCGTCGACACCGGCGCGCTCACCGCCCTGGCGTACGGAGTCTGGGCCGCCCTCGGAGTGGCCGCTGCCGGCGCCCCGCACCCGCGCGCCCGCGTGCACTGGCACGAACTGGACCCCGGCGAGGCGGTGGAACGCCTGGACCGCGAGGCGCCCCCCGAGCCGGGCATGCTGGAACGTGCCGCCACCGAGGCCCGCAGGAGGGCCGCTCTCATCGCCCGCGTTCCGGCCCTCGCCCCGGCCCGCTTCACCTGGCAGCTCGGCCGGGCCGTCCGCGGCGAACTGGACGACCCGCTCACCCCGGTGCTCGCCGTCGGCTCGGCGGCCTCCGCGATCCTCGGCTCGGTCGTGGACGCCCTGCTCGTCGTCGGCGCCCTCGACCTCAACGCGCTGGTCGGCGGGGTCCAGCGGCTGCGCGCCGAGCGGGCGCTGTCCGGGCTGCAGGCCGAGCAGCAGCGCAAGGCACGGGTGGCGCCCCCGCCGCGGGAGGCGCCGGCGGGCGGCACCCGCACCGTGGACGCCGGCCAACTGCTGCCCGGCGACGTGATCGAGCTGAAGGGCGACGACGTGGTCCCCGCCGACGCCCGGCTGCTCCGGCAGGACGGCCTGGAGGTGGACGAGTCGGCGCTGACCGGCGAGTCCCTGCCCGTGCGCAAGCATGCCGGGGCCACGCCCCACGCGGCCGTCGCCGACCGGCGCTGCATGGTCTTCGAGGGCACCACCGTCGTCGCGGGCACCGCGCACGCCGTCGTCGTCGACATCGGCGAGCGCACCGA
The DNA here is from genome assembly GCF_053596035.1 of Streptomyces sp. NPDC001781. NCBI lineage: Bacteria > Bacillati > Actinomycetota > Actinomycetes > Kitasatosporales > Streptomycetaceae > Streptomyces > Streptomyces sp. NPDC001781. Next base: position 84,075 of record NZ_JBSFFI010000015.1, read on the forward strand.
GGCCGCCCGCGCCGTCCACCTCGCCGCCCGCACGCCCCCGGCGGGCGGGGTACAGGCCAGGCTCCAGGAACTCACCCGCAAGGCACTGCCGTTGACCCTCGCGGGCGGCGCGGCCGTGACCGGGCTGGCCCTGCTGCGCGGCACCCCGGTGCGCGAGGCGGTCAGCGGAGGCGTGGCCGTCGCGGTCGCCGCCGTGCCCGAGGGGCTGCCGCTGGTCGCAACCGTCGCCCAGCTCGCCGCCGCCCGCCGGCTGAGCCGCGACGGCGTCCTGGTCCGCACCCCACGCACCCTGGAGGCGCTGGGCCGGGTCGACACCTTCTGTTTCGACAAGACCGGCACGCTCACCGAGAACCGGCTCCGGGTCGTGCGGGTCTCCGACGCCGAGGGGGCCGAGTGGGCCGCCGACGACGCCGCACGGCCGGGACCGGCCGCGACCCTGCGCCGTGCCGCGCGGGCCTGCCCGCGCGTCAACGGGGGCTCCACCGGGCGCCCGGTGCACGCCACCGACGAGGCCGTCATCGACGCGGCCGCCCCCGACCCCGGCTGGACCCAGCTCGCCGGCCTCTCCTTCGAGGCCGCGCGGGGGTACGCGGCCGCCGTGGGCCGCGACGGAGACGGGCCCCGCACCCTGGTCGTCAAGGGCGCGCCCGAGACCGTCCTGCCCGGCTGCGCCGGCCTCTCCGGCCGCGCCCACGACTGCGCGCACTCCCTCGCCGGTGCCGGACTGCGCGTCCTCGCGGTGGCCATGCGGCGCCTCGACGAGGGGGAGACGGAGTCCGATGCCCTCCAAGGGCCGCTGCACGGACTGGAGTTCACCGGGCTGCTCGCGCTCTCCGACGTACCCCGCGAGACCTCGAAAGCGCTGGTGCGCGGTCTCTACGAGGAGGGCGTACGCCCCGTCATGCTCACCGGCGACCACCCGCAGACCGCCCGCGCCATCGCGCGGGAACTCGGCTGGCCCGAGGACACCGAGGTGGTGACCGGCGACGAACTGGCCGCCGCCGACCGGCGCACCCGGGCCCGGATGCTGCGGGACGCCGGTGTCGTGGCCCGCGTCGCGCCCGAGCAGAAACTCCAGGTCGTGGAGGCGCTGCGGGACGCGGGCCGGGTGGTGGGCATGGTCGGCGACGGCGCCAACGACGCCGCCGCGATCCGGGCCGCCGACATCGGCGTGGGCATCAGCGCGCGGGGCTCGGCGGCCGCGCGCAACGCCGCCGACATCGTCCTCACCGACGACGACCTGACCGTCCTCATCGACGCCATCGGCGAGGGGCGTTCGCTGTGGCACAGCGTCGCGGACGCCATCGCCATCCTCATCGGCGGCAACGCGGGCGAGGTCGGCTTCGGCATCCTCGGCACCCTGCTCTCCGGCACCGCCCCGCTGTCCACCCGGCAGATGCTGCTGGTCAACCTTTTCACCGACCTCTTCCCGGCGATGGCGGTGGCGGTGACCCCGAAGGACGGCGACGGCCCCGAGGTGCGCGACCGGACGGCCTCACCGGAGGACGCCGCGGGCAGCGTTCTCGGCGCCCCGCTGATCCGGCAGATCCGGCACCGCGCCCTGACCACCGCGCTGGGCGCCGTCACGGCCTGGCTCATCGGCCGTCTCACCCCCGGCACGGCCCGCCGCGCCAGCACCATGGCCCTGTGCGGCGTCGTCGGCACCCAACTCGTGCAGACCCTCCTCGACCGCCGCGACAGCAGTCTGGTCCGGGTCACCGCCCTCGGCTCCGCCGCGGTCCTGGTGGCCGTCATCCAGACCCCCGCCGTCAGCCACCTGGTCGGCTGCAGCCCGCTCGGCCCGATGGCCTGGGCCGGCGTCGTCGTGGCCATCGCCGCCGCGCTGGCGGCCCAGCGGACGCTGCCCCGGCTGGAGGAGATCGTCGCCGGACTGATGCCGACGGAAGGCGCCTCCTAGAGGCTCCCGTCGGTCCGTACGGGTGCCTGCCCGGTCATTTGGCCGGGCAGGCAGCCCGCGCTGATGCCGCTGTTCATCACCCTCTGGAACCAGTCCGGGAACTTCGCGTACACCGTCGGCACGCCCACCGGGAGCAAGCCGACGGCGACCGGGACGGCGACCACAGCAGCCGGCCGAAGGCCGGCGCCAGCAGCACGATCCCCAGGCCCGCGACGATCACCGAGCCGCAGACCACGGGCAGCCCGCCGCCCGTCGTACCGATCAGCACCATCGGCGAGACGAGTGGCGGACACTCCGCAGCGCTACCGGGACCGCGCGGCCGCCCACAGCGCGTCCCAGTCGGACAGCTTGACCGGGTTCCGGCCCAGGCGCGCGCCCAGTTCCGCCTCGGCCCGCTCGATGGCCAGCCAGCCCGGCCATCCCACCGGGGCCGCGCCCGCCGCCCGCAGCCCCGGAAGCGGGTCCCCGGGCACCCGGCGGGCCTCCAGCACCGGTGCGTCCTCCAGCAGCGAGGTCACCGTCTCCTTGGCGCAGGACCGGTTGCTGCCGATGACGCCGGTCGGGCCGCGCTTGATCCACCCGGCCACGTACTCGCCCGGCACCGGTCCGCCGCCGGACACGACCCGACCCGCCAGATGCGGCACCGTCCCGCTCACCGGGTCGCACGGCAGCCCCTCCGGCGGCGTCCCCCGGTACCCCACGGAGCGGAGGACCAACTGCGCGGGGACGTCCTCGAACACGCCCGTGCCCCGCACCCCGCCCTGCCCGTCCGGCTCGGTGCGCTCGAAGCGGACCCCGCCCACCCGGCCGTCCGCCTCCAGCACCTCCACCGAACGCAGGAAGAACCGCAGCCGGATCGTCCGGTCGGAGTGCGGGGGAGAGACGGCGGCCCAGTCACGCAGCACCTCCGCGTTACGGCGCTGAGCGGCCGGCAGTGCGGAAAGGTCCGCAAAAGCCGGATCGAGTGCCAGCTCCGCCGGGTCGACCGAGACGCCGACACCCGGCAGACGGCCCAGCTCGCGCAGTTCCCTGGTGGTGAACCGGGCCTGCGTGGGCCCGCGCCGCCCGGCCATCAGCACCTCACCGACCCCGCCCCCGGTCAGCGTCTCCAGCGCCGCCTGCGGCATGTCCGTGCCGTGCAGCTCCGCCACACCGCGCATCAGCATCCGCGTCACGTCGACGGCCACGTTGCCGGCACCGACGACCACCGCCGAGCGCACGTCGCGCAGGAAGCCCTCGTCGGCGGCGTCCGGGTGCGCGCTGTACCAGGACACGAACTCCGACGCCGGCCAGCTCCCCGGCAGCTCCTCGCCCGGGACGCCCAGCGGGCGGCCCGCCGCCGCGCCCACGCAGTACACCACCGCGTGGTACAGCTCCCGCAGCCGTTCCACCGGCACCCCTGCCGGGCCGCCCACCCCGACCCCGCCCAGGAACCGGACCCGGTCGTGCTCCAGCACCGTCCGCAGGCCGCTCTGGAGCGACTTGATCTTCTCGTGGTCCGGGGCGACGCCGTAGCGCACCAGCCCGAAGGGGGCCGGCAGCCGGTCCAGCACGTCCACGTGCACGCCGGGATGGCGTTCCACCAGGTTCTGCGCGGTGTAGCACCCGCTCGGTCCGGAGCCGACGACGGCGACCCGCAGCACGGCGCACTCCTCACCCCGAGGGCATCGGGAGACAGCCCTGACGGCACCAGCATGGCACCGCGAGGCGGCGTCGGCAGGGGAAAGGCGGGCTACTCGCCGCGGTCGTCCGGCTGCCTCTCCGTGGCGAAGAAGCGGGCGAGATCGCTCCGCCCGGGCTCCCCTTCCGAGTCGCCCGGCGGCAGGCCGAGCTCCCCGTCGAGCCCGTACCGCTCGAACAGCTCCGCGCGCAGCACCGGTATCGGCATCGGCACGCCCGGCACCAGCGCCGCGTACACGGCTCCCATCAGCAGTGCCCGGAGCATCGGGTAGCCGGCCGTGCCCTCCACCGCGCCGCTGCGGGCGATCGTGTCGCCGAGGAGTTCGGAGAGGCGCCGCTGCTCCGGGCACTGCACGAAGCCCTCGTCGTGCAGCAGGCCCGCCATGTGCTGGCGCATGAGCACCGGCCGCTCCCGCGCCAGGTCCAGGACCGCGTCGATGGCACGGGCCAGCCGCTGCCGTCCGTCCTCGGTACGCGGCTTCCGCTCCAGCGCCTCCTCCAGCGTGCGGTGCATCAGCCGGTGAACGGCGGACTGCACGAGCTGGCGCTTGCCGGTGAAGTAGTAGGAGACCAGCCCCCGCGCCGATCCGGCGCGGTCCGCGATGTCGCCGAGCGTCGTCGCCTCGAACCCGCGTTCGTCCACCAGCTCGACGGCTGCCTGGAGGAGCCGCTCGCGCGAACGCCGCCGCAGCTCTTCATTGACCGAGGCGCTGCGCGGGGACATTCTCGAACTCCTGCGTTGACTGGCTGTCAGCCAACTATACTGTAGGGGTAAGGCACCGCATCGCGCGGGGCCTTCTCAGTGCTGCCGTTCGTCTGAGCGCCGCGGGGGAGCGCCTCAGACGGGCGGCAGTTCCGCGTCGTGCGCCAGGTCCAGCACCGGCAGCAGGGCGTCCGGGCGTTCGGTCACCGGCAGATGGTCCACGAAGTGCACGCGGCAACCGAGCGCGGCGGCGCCGCCGTCCGCGACCCTGCTGTCCCCGACCATCAGCGTGTGCTCCGGCTCCGCCCCCAACTCCGCGCAGGCGGCGGCGAACAGGCGGGGGTCCGGCTTGCGCACGCCGTGCTCGTACGACAGCACGTACGCGTCCACGTACATGTCGAGTCCGTGCTCCCGGAAGACCGGACGCAGGTCCCAGCCGATGTTGCTGACGACGCCGATGGCGGTTCCGCGCCGGCGCAGTTCGGACAGGACATGGGTCGCGTCGGGGTACGGGGTCCAGGCGGCGGGTGTCATATGGCGGTCGTACAGCACGTCGTGGAGGCCGTCAGCGGCTAGCTGGACCTGCCGGGAGAGACCGGTGTACGCGGCTCGGTGCGAGGCGGCGTCAAGGTCCCGTGCGGCCCAGGCCGCGGCCAACTCCTCAGGGATCGCCACCGGTTCGGCACCGCCGGGCAGCGCACCCGCGATCTCCAGCGCGGCCGCCGCCGCGACGAGCGAAGGCTCCTCCATGCGGGCGCCGGCCGCCGCGAGGGCGGCGCGCAGCCAGGACTCGGTGGACTCGATGCGGCACAGCGTGCCCGAGAAGTCGAACAGCACAGCGGTCATGGGCGGACCCTACTCCCGCGCTCGCGGACCGGCACGGGGCCGCCCACATCTGCCGGGGCCGCGCGACGCCCGCATCCGCCCGGCGGTGGGGCCGTCAGTGCAGCGCCCGCAGCCCCGGAGCGAAAGCGACGATCACCGGAAGCGCCGGCACCAGCGCTGCGGTCGCCGTCAGACGGAGGCGCTGCGGGGCCGGCAGGCGGGGCGGGGCTGCGAGGAGGCGGTTCACGCGCTGGGGAAGCAGGGCATGGGGCGTGGGAGAGGGGCCGAAGACGCCCCGGCCCTCGTTGAGGTCGACCAGGGCGAGGGCGGTGGTGACGCGGCCGAAGCGGCGGGAGGCGGTGTCGTCGGCGGCCAGTTCCACCAGGCGGTGCATCTCGTCGCGGAAGGCGGCGAAGACCCGGACCTGGGGGAAGCCGCCGGCCAGGGCGGCGGAGCAGTGCAGCAGCCAGTCGTGCCGGAAGCGGGCGTGGTCCTGCTCGTGTGCCAGCAGGGCGTCCAGGCGGCTGCCCTTGAGACGCCGGAGGGCGGCCGTGGTGACCACGAGCCGGGGTGTGTCACCGGGCAGCCAGTACGCGTCCGGGCGGTCGCCCTCCAGGACCACCAGCCGCCCACCCGGTTCCTCGCCCGGCAACAGGGGTGCCCGCTCCAGCAGTTCGGCCCGTCGCGCCCGGCGGCCGCGCCGCGCGTGCAGCACCTCGCCGGCCAGCATCGCCAGGGACCACAGCCCTCCGCAGGCGAGCGCCACGGCGGTCGGCGCCGCCCAGGGACCGGCCGCCCCGAGGGCGTACGCCTCGACGACCCCCTGCGGAGCGCCGCCGAACACATGCCCGCGCACCTCCTGCCAGGCCGCCGCCGCGCTCAGCGTCATCGACAGCGCGCAGCACAGCAGGACGGCGGCCACCACGCACTGCCAGGCCCACAGCGCCACCACCGGCTCCCGGTCCGGCCAGTCGGCCCGGGCCAGCAGGCGCGGGGCGGCGACGGAGGTCAGAATGCCGAGCAGCAGCAGTGCCACGGGGACGCTCATGGGCAGCACCCTATGAGCAGCGGACCACTCACCGGCGCCGAAGTGACGCAGGCAACTTCCGCGCTCCACGCACCGCTTGAGGTGTCACATCGTCAGAAGCATCGCCAGCATGCCTATCCCCATCGACAGCCGGCACACCCGGGACAGCTCGGGCCGGTCGCCCCACCGCACCGAGCCGGGGCCGCCCCGCACCGTGGCCGGCACCAGGCGGGCGCCGGTCAGCAGGACGTAGCCGGCGAAGTAGAGCAGCAGCGCTCCCGTGAGCCAGGCCGGGCCGGAGCCGCCCGTGTGGTGGTGGGGAGCCGGGGCGGCGGCCATCAGCACCGCCATGTACACCATCGCCGTACTGCCCAGCAGATGGTGCAGGTGGTGGGCGCTTTGCCGCGCCGACCACAGCGCGCGGAGGGCGGCCAGCCCGAAGACGGCGGCGTACAGCGGCCACCACCAGCGCGGCGGGGCGAAGACCGCGGCCGGTACCGCCATCGCCGCCATCCCGAATCCCATCAGCGCCTCGCCACCCGCCGCCCGGCGCTGCTCCTCGACGCCGCTGCGCATCCGCAGCAGGCAGTAGGCGCCGGTCGCCGCGCAGAGCGCGACCAGCAGCCACGCAGGTGACATCGGTCCGTGCACGCGCACCACCCCCGTTCGACGCCATGTCGAGGGATGCGATGCCCACGCCACGCCAAGCGCACGCGAGCGCAAGGGGGTGCACGGGGAGCGTTCACCGGAGCACGGCATGTGACCAGGGCGATCAGGGAAGGGCATCAGATCGTTTACTGGTGAAACACCTGTTAAATTCATGGAATGAGCAGCCGCCGCCTCCCCCTCACGCAGGCGCTCCGCCTCCAGGGGCCCTCAGCCATCTGGTTCAAGCCCGCGCTCAGCGTCGTCGTGTCGACGGCCCCGCCCTGCCTCCTCCTGCTGGCCCTCGGCCGCCTCGACCTCGCCCTCTACACGATGGCCGGGTCCCTCTGCGCGCTCTACGGCCACCAGCGCCCCTACGCCGCCCGCGCCCGCGTCCTCGCCGGGGTCGTGCTCGGCATGACGGCCGGGCTCGCCATCGCCCTGCTCGTCTCGGCACTCACCCCCGGACCGGTCGTCCTGGTGCTCGCCGGCGCCCTGCTCGCCGCCGCGCAGAAGACGGTCTGCGAGGCCACCCGCGCCGGCCCGCCCGGCAACGTGGTCGTTACCTTCATCAGCTCCGCCGCCCTGTTCCTCCCGCAGACCCCCGGCCACGTACCCGCCCACCTCGGCCTCACCCTCGCCGCCGGAGCCTGGGCCTGGCTCGTCTGCATGGCCCCCGGACTGCTCCGCCCGCACGGACCCGAGCGCCGGGCCGTCGCCGCGGCCCTCCGCACCGCCGCCGACCTCGCCGACCAGGGCCGCGCACCCGCCCACCCGGACCTGCACACCGCCTGGCAGACCCTGCGAGCGCCCGGAGTCCGCCCCGACCCCACCCGGCGCGCCCTGGAGAGCCTGCTGCTCGGCGCCGAGACCGGCGACGCCGGCCAGGACCGGCTGCGCGCCTGGGCCCACGCCCTGCGCGGCACCGGCCCGGTACCGCGAGCGGACACCACCCACGAGGCGGGCGCACACCCCCGCCCCACCCGCGTCCCCTTCGCCCACCTGGCCCCCCTGGCCACCCGCACCGCCCTGGGCTGCGCGCTGGCCGGCCTCGCCGCCCTCTCCCTCGGCGTGGGCCGCCCCTACTGGGCCCTGGTCACCGCCGCCTCCCTCTACCAGGCCAACGTCACCCTCACCTGGAACCGCAGCGTCCAGCGGGTCGTCGGCAACCTCGCCGGCGTGCTCGTCTTCGCCGCGCTCACCCCGCTGACCCACCTCCACCCCGTCACGCTCGTCCTGTGGTGCCTGGCGTGCGGCTTCGGCGCGGAAGCGCTCATCGCGCGCAACTACTGGCTCGGCACGGTCTGCGTCACGCCCATGGCCCTGCTCATCACCGAGTTCACCCATCTCCAGGACCCCGGCACGCTGATCACCCAGCGGGTGCTGGACACCCTGGTCGGCGCGCTGAGCGGGCTCGCCGCCGCCGTGCTGGTCACCAACCGGCGGGCCGGCGACCGCGTGCACGACGCCCTGACCGCCGTGGAGAACGCCGGCGCCCGCACCGAACACCTGCTGTCCCAGCCGGCGCCCCACGCCCTGCCCGCCGCCCGTCGTGCCCTCGCCGTGGCGCTGACCGACCTGCGCGCCACCGTCGCCGCCGCGCAGGGGGAGTGGTGGCAGCGCCCCCTCCCCGCGGAACGTCTGGCGCTCGCCGAGCGGACCGGACACCGTACGCTCGCTGCGGCGGTGCGGCACCGAGGAGCCGCACCCCTGAAGACGGACCGACGCGGCACCACGGAGGACGGACGGCCATGACGGACACGGGAGACCAGCACCCCAGGGCGGACACCGTCGCCTCGGTCGTCCGCCAGTGGCGTGCCGTGCACCCCGCGCTGGACACCGGCCCCATGGAGGTCATCGGCCGGATCAACCGCTGCGCGGCACTCCTCCAGCAGGCCGAGGACGCCCCGCTGCGCCGGGCCGGGCTCAGCCGGGCGGAGTTCGACCTGCTCGGCGCGCTCCGCCGCACCGGGCACGAGCTGACGCCGGGGGAGCTGGCACGGGAGACCTTCTCCTCCGGGGCGGCCGTGACCAAGCGGGTCAAGCAGCTCACCGAACGCGGACTGGTCGAGCGGCGCGGCGACACCCGCGACCGCCGTGTCTCGCACCTCCGCCTCACCGACGCGGGACGCGACCTCGTGGACGGCATCCTCCCCGAGCAGCTCGCCTACGAGGAATCAGTGCTGGCCGTGCTGACCCCCGGACGCCAGGACGAGCTGTCCGGCCTGCTCGCCGGCCTCCTCGACGGGCTGGAGGGCCGGCTGGCCGCCCTGCGCGGTTGACCGGCCTGTCAGATCCCCGGCCGGTACCGCAGCGGATGGTCCGCCGGAGTCTCCACCAGCACGATCGGGATGCCGTCCGGGTCGGCGATCCACATCTCGATCAGCCCCCACGGCTCCCGGACCGGCGCCCGCACGATCTCCACCCCCTCCGCCAGCAGCTCGTCGTGCGTGGCCGCCGCGTCCGGCACCTGGAGCCACAGCCGCACCGACGGGGCGAGGGGGACGTCCGAACGCCCGGAGAGCTCGAGGAAGCCGCCGCCCAGGAAGTAGACGGTCCCGCGCTCGGGGCCCTCCCCGAACTCACGGTAGACGGCGAGCCCGAGCCGGTCGCCGTAGAAGGCACGGGAGCGTTCGGGATCCGTGGGGCGGACGAGGGTCCGGCTGCTCAGTACATGCACCATGCGAGCGGAGCCTAGCCGCCGACTAGGCTCGTCCCCGTCGAGCCGCGCCCAGATCGGAGTACACCCCATGGAGACCCCCACCGGACCGACGTTCCGCGACGCCACCGACGCCGACGTGGACGCCCTCGTCGCGCTCGTCGAGTCGGCGTACCGGGGAGACGCCAGCCGGGCCGGGTGGACCACCGAGGCGGACATCCTGGACGGTCGGCGCACGGATCCCGAGGGTGTGCGCCAGGTCCTCAAGACGCCCGACAGCAGGCTGCTCGTGGTGGAACGGGAGGGCCGGATCGTCGCCTGCTGCCAGCTCGAACACCGCGGCACCCACGCCTACTTCGGCATGTTCGCGGTCAGCCCCACGCTGCAGGGGGCCGGCCTCGGCAAGGCGGTCATGACGGAGGCGGAGCGGCTGGCGCGGGCCGACTGGGGCGCCGGCGAGATGCACATGACGGTGATCTCGGTCCGCGAGGACCTGATCGGCTGGTACGAGCGCCGGGGGTACCGCCGTACGGGTGAGACGACCCCGTTCCCGTACGGCGATGAGCGCTTCGGTATCCCGCGCCGCCCCGACCTGCGCTTCGAGCTGCTGGTCAAGACCCTCGTATGACGGCGGGGCCGGCTACGCGGTGAAGCGGCCGGTGCGCTTGATGTCCGGCAGGTCGGTGGTCGCGCCGTCCAGTTGCAGGGCGCGTACCAGCCGCAGCTCGTCCTGGGTGTTGACCACCCAGGCGAAGACCCTCAGGCCCGCCGCGCGCGCCTTCTCCACGACCTCCAGCGTCAGCCGGCGCACGTCCAGGCAGAGGGCCGCCGCGCCGACCGCGACCGCGCGGTCCACGACCTCGGGGCCGTAGTGCTCGGCCACCACGGCGGTGCGCACCCCCGGTACCAGCCGGGAGATCTCGGCGAGCGCCTCGTCGTGGAAGGAGATGACCTCCACGCGGGACACCAGGTCCCGCCGGAGCACCACCTCCGCCAGCGCCTTCGCGGCGGCCACGTCCTTGATCTCGGCCTGGACCGGAGCCCGGACCGCGTCCAGAACCTCTTCGAACACCGGCACCCGCTCGCCGAGCCCGGCGTCCAGGGCGCGCAGTTCCGCGAGAGTCTTCTCGGCGATCCGCCCGGTGCCGTCCGTGGTGCGGTCGACCGTGGCGTCGTGCATGACGACCAGCGCACCGTCCTTGCTCAGGTGCAGATCGAGTTCGATCAGGTCCAGCCCGGCCTGCTCGGCCGCGGCGAAGGAGCGGAGCGTGTTCTCGGGCTCGACACCCATGACCCCGCGGTGCCCGATGGTAAGGAAGTTCAAGGTTCAACTCGCTTCCGTCGACGGCGGATCGGCTTTCGCGGACGCGACGGAGCGTCGTCGCCCGCACGCCTGGCTCGCAGCCTAACGGCGATGCCCTCACCCGGGCGATCGCGCGGTGCCCGGCGCGGCGCCGGAGGTTCTGTGGCCGGAACCGACCCTCCGGCCACCCTCCCTGACCGGCTCGACACCGGCGGTGAAAGTGAGCGTGGTCACTGTTTGAGACGGGAAAAACATCGGTGACCATGCGGGCGGGCAGAATAATTTCCCGAGCCCCCTCTTGTTCGGCAAAACGGGGTACGCATACGGTGTCCATACGCGAGGTTCTCCCGTGGAGGATGGGACATGACGGAAATTCTTGTGCAGGCCGGTCCGGAGGGACAGGTTCCTTCGCTGACCAGGGTGGTCGAGCACCCGGCGTGGCCCGTTCTCAAGGCCGCGGTGGAGCAGATCCGGCCATGGCAGTCGAAGGACGGCTCGATCGACTTCACCGCCGACGGCGCCCCGGAGCGCACCGAGGCCGAAGCGGTCGTGGGCCGGATAGTGGACGCGGTGGAGCAGCTCTCCCCGCTCGTCCCGCACGACGCGGCGTACCACCGCGCGATGGTGGCCGACCTGCGCCGCTGGGCCGACGGCGGCTTCGAGGTGCCGGACTTCCTCGACTCGCTGCTGGCCTTCCAGCCGGCGGCCGACCGCGCGGACGGTCTCCAGCACCTGGTCGTCTTCCCGATGTACACGCAGAACGGCAACCCCGACCGCAATCTCGAGGCGGTCGTGCTGCGCATGGTCTGGCCGGACTGGCTGGCCGAGCTGGAGCGCACCCGGTACGACAACCCGCTGTTCTGCGGCATCACCTTCGAGGACTTCACGGCCGGCTACGACACCAACTCCGCCGTCCTCTTCCCGGAGACCATCGCCGTCCGCGAGGCGCCGGAGCGATTCTCCTGGGGTGGCATCTTCTGCGACCGCGAGGCCGCCCGCTTCCGCCGGGTCACCGACGCCGCCGTCGGCATCCTGGGCCTGGAGCTGCCCGAGGACATCGCCGCGATGGTGCACGACCAGAAGCGCTGCGAAGAGGCGTTCGTGCTCTGGGACATGGTCCACGACCGCACCCACAGCCACGGCGACCTGCCGTTCGACCCGTTCATGATCAAGCAGCGCCAGCCGTTCTGGATGTACGGCCTGGAGGAGCTGCGCTGCGACCTCACCGCCTTCAAGGAGGCCGTGAAGCTGGAGGCGGACGGCGTCCCGCAGGCCCGTGACGTGCAGTACGCGGTGCTCTTCGACCGGATGTTCCGCTTCCCGGTCACCGGCGACCGCGTCCGCAACTACGACGGGCTCGGCGGCCAGCTCCTCTTCGCCTACCTGCACAAGCACGACGTGGTCCGCTGGACCGACAACAAGCTGGCCATCGACTGGGAGCGCGCCCCGCAGGTCACCAACCAGCTCTGCGCCGACATCGAGCAGCTCTACCGCGACGGCATCGACCGCCCCAAGCTGGTCCACTGGTTCGCCGGCTACGAGCTCGTCGCCTCCTACCTCTCCCCGCACCCCGGCTCCAAGTGGGCCAAGGGCCCCGACGCCCTCGACCTCGGCCTGCCGCCGCGCAAGCTGGTGGACGACGTGCTCCCGGACGAGTTTCCGCTCAGCATGTTCTACGAGGCACTGGCCAAGAAGCTGAAGAATGTGATCGCCGAGACCAAGGGCATCACGGCGGACGGCGCCGAGCGGATCGCCGCGTGAGCGACGTCCGGGAAGACAAGACAGTGGGAGAAGGGAAGACGATGCAGAACGGGGCTCTCAGGGGCGCGGTGATCGCGGTCGCCGGTGCGGGCGGACCGGCCGGACGGGCCGCTCTCGTCAGGCTCGCCGAGGCGGGTGCGACCGTGGTCGGCGCGGACAACGACCCGGCCCGGCTGGCGGAGGCCGTGGACGCGGCCCGCTACGCCAACGGCGGCGCGACCGTCACCGGCGAGACGGTCGACCTGCTCGACCTCGACTCCACCCGTGCCTGGGCCTCGGGCATCGAGAAGGAGTTCGGCCGCGTCGACGGCCTGGTGCACCTGGTCGGCGGCTGGCGCGGCGGCGCCAAGTTCGACGACACCGACCTCGCCGACTGGGACCTGCTGGAGAGACTGCTCGTCCGCACCGTCCAGCACACCTCGCTGGCCTTCTACGACGCCCTCCAGCGCGCCGGTGACGGCCGCTACCTGCTGATCAGCGCCGCCGGCGCGTCCAGGCCGACCGCGGGCAACGCCGCGTACTCCGCCGCCAAGGCCGCGGCCGAGGCGTGGACGCTGGCCATGGCCGACGGCTTCCGCAAGGCGGGGGGCGAGGACGGCCCGCGGGCCGCGGCTGCCATCCTGGTGGTGAAGGCGCTGGTGCACGACGCGATGCGCGCGGAGCGTCCAGGCGCGAAGTTCGCGGGCTTCACCGACGTCAAGGAGCTGGCCGAGGCCATCGAGGGCGTCTGGGGCAGGCCCGCCGCCGAAGTGAACGGAAACCGTCTGTGGCTGACCGAGAAGCCGTGAACCCTCCCAGGACCGACGCCCGTCGCCACCACGACCCGCAGGTCCGCGGTTTCGCCAGCGACAACTACGCCGGGGCGCACCCCGAGGTGCTCGCCGCCGTGGCCCTGGCCAACGGCGGCCACCAGGTCGCGTACGGCGAGGACGAGTACACCGAGAACCTCCAGCGGATCATCCGCAGTCACTTCGGGGCGACCGCCGAGGCGTTCCCGGTGTTCAACGGCACCGGGGCCAACGTCGTCGCGCTCCAGGCGGTCACCGACCGCTGGGGCGCGGTGATCTGCGCCGAGAGCGCGCACATCAACGTGGACGAGGGCGGCGCGCCCGAGCGGATGGGCGGGCTGAAGCTGCTCACCGTGCCCACCCCGGACGGCAAGCTCACGCCCGAGCTGATCGACCGGCAGGCGTTCGGCTGGGACGACGAGCACCGGGCGATGCCCCAGGTCGTCTCGATCACCCAGTCCACCGAGCTGGGCACGCTCTACACGCCCGACGAGATCCGCGCGATCTGCGAACACGCCCACGCGCACGGCATGAAGGTGCACCTGGACGGTTCGCGGATATCCAACGCCGCCGCCTCCCTGAACGTCCCCATGCGGGCGTTCACCAACGCGGTCGGCGTCGACATCCTCTCGATGGGCGGGACGAAGAACGGTGCCCTGTTCGGCGAGGCGGTCGTCGTCATCAACCAGGACGCGGTCTCGCACATGAAGCACCTGCGCAAGCTGTCCATGCAGCTCGCGTCCAAGATGCGCTTCGTCTCGGTGCAGTTGGAGGCCCTGTTCGCCAAGGACCTCTGGCTGCGCAACGCCCGGCACGCCAACGAGATGGCCCAGCGGCTCGCCGAGGGCGTCCGGGCCGTGCACGGCGTGGAGATCCTGCACCCGGTGCAGGCCAACGGTGTCTTCGCCCGGCTCCCGCACGACGTCAGCGTCCGGCTGCAGAAGCGGTTCCGCTTCTACTTCTGGGACGAGGCCGCCGGTGACGTCCGCTGGATGTGCGCCTTCGACACCACCGAGGACGACGTCGACACCTTCGTGGCGGCACTCAAGGAGGAGATGGCCCGCTGAGGGTCCACCCCGCACACGGGAACGGCCCGGCCGGACGGGGAATCGTCCGGCCGGGCCGCCGTCGTCTCAGTGGGCCTGAGCGGTGCGCAACTGCTCGTTCGTCGGGGCCGTGCCGCCCAGATGGGCGGGGAGCCACCAGGAGTCCCCGGCGTCCTTCGGGCGGGCCGGGTAGGCGCGCTGGGCGGCCTCCAGCAGTTCCTGGACGCGCTCGCGCAGCCGGCGGGTGATCGCGCCCGCGTACTGGTCGCGCGGCGCCTCCAGCGCCTCGCCGACGCGCAAGGTGATCGGGGTGTGGCTGCGCTTGAAGTTGCGCGGGTGGCCCTTCGTCCACAGCCGCTGGGTGCCCCACAGCGCCATCGGTACCAGCGGGACGCCCGCCTCCTGGGCCAGGCGCGCGGCACCGGACTTGAAGCCCTTCAGCGTGAAGGACTGCGAGATCGTCGCCTCGGGGAAGACCCCGACGATCTCCCCGGCGCGCAGCGACGCCAAGGCGTGCGCGTACGCCGTCTCGCCCTGCTCGCGGTCGACCGGGATGTGCTTCATGCCGCGCATCAGCGGACCCGAGACCTTGTGCCGGAACACCGACTCCTTGGCCATGAACCGCACCAGGCGCTTCTGCGGCAGTGCGGCCAGGCCGTTGAAGATGAAGTCCAGGTAGCTGATGTGGTTGCTCACCAGCACGGCGCCGCCGGTGCGCGGGATGTTCTCCGACCCCTGGCAGTCGATCTTGAGGTCCCAGACCTTGAACATCGTCCTGGCGAGACCGACGACGGGACGGTAGACCAGCTCTGCCATAAGCGGGGTGGTCCCTTTCTGCTCTGCTCGGGAAAGGGGGCTCCCGGCGGGAAGTTACGGAGCCGTAGGTTTACGGCACTCGCAGATCGTGCCCCAAGAACGGGCGGGTGACCAGTCCTGGTGCCCGGTGGCGGCGAGATCCTCGTCACGTCCGCCCTTCACCCACTCTTTCGGAGGCGGGGAATCCATTCGGCCCTCGATGTGCTGGTGTTGAGGACGGATCGGACGAGCGGGGCCGCACGGGCGGCGGAGCGGAGGACACGGGTGCGCGGGGCCAACGACGCACGGCGGCTGACGGCGGCCGAACTGGGCGGTGAGCCGGGGGAGCGGGCCACCCTCGTGCAGTTCTCCTCCGCGTTCTGCGCGCCCTGCCGGGCCACCCGGCGCGTCCTGGCCGAGGTCGCCCGGATGGTGCCCGGCGTCGCCCACGTCGAGATCGACGCGGAGACCCGGCTGGGACTCGTCCGCGAACTCGGCATCGTGAAGACCCCCACCGTGCTCGTCCTCGACGCGCACGGCGCGGTCGTGCGGCGCGCCCAGGGGCAGCCACGCAGGGCCGACGTCATCGCCGCGCTGGGCGAGGCCGTCGACGGGCGCCACGGTGACTGAGGGCTCCCGGGCGCTCCGGCGGCGACTTGACTGCGCCCGTCGTCTGTCGACAGCCTGGACCGGTGCCGATCGAACACCTTCTCGCCGGACCGGCCGTCCCCAGCGGCCCGGCCCGCCTCGGAAGCGCCCGCTGCCGGGGCCGTTGAACAGCACCGGACCCCACCAGCTCGCCCCCGTCAGCAGAAGGACGACCCCATGACGGCCACCCCCGGCCTCGGTTCCCGTCAGCCCGCCTCGCCGGACCTGCTGCGTTCCGTCTTCCGCCGGCACGCGGCCGGTGTCGCCGTGATCACCGCGCGCGGCGCGCGCGGCCCGGTCGGCTTCACCGCCACCTCGCTCAGCTCCGTCTCGGCCGAGCCCCCGATGATCTCCTTCGGCATAGGCACCGGCGGGTCGAGCTGGCCTGCCGTCGAGCGCACCGACCACGTCGGCGTGCATCTGCTCGCCGAGCACCAGAGCGACCTCGCCGCCACCTTCGCCCGCAGCGGCGCGGACCGCTTCGGGGCGGACACGGCGTGGCGCGAGGGGCCCGGCGGCGTGCCGGTGCTGGACGGCGTCCTCGCCTGGCTGGTGTGCCGGATCGTGAGCCGGGTACCGGCAGGGGACCACCGGATCGTGCTCGCCGAGGTGCTGCTCGGCGACCCCAGCGGCGACGGTCGTCCGCTGCTCTACCACCAGGGACGCTTCAACGCCCTGCGGGACTGAGCGGGTTGGGCCCGGCTCGGAGGGGCCGTCGAGTTCCGGTTACGCTGCGTTGCGAAGGTCACAGTTCAAAGCGCTTGCTTAGCGGGCAGGAACTCGGTGTACTGGCGAGTAATATTTCGGTCGGAGCGCGCGGACGCCCCGACCGCGATCGGCCGCTTGGGGCGCCTATGCTGCACTTCAAGAGGCAGCCCGGAAAAGACGATGCAGTAGGAGAGCCGGCGTGAGCTTGAGGATCGTTGTCACTGTGAAGTACGTGCCCGACGCCACTGGCGACCGGCACTTCGCCGATGACCTGACCGTCGACCGCGACGACGTGGACGGTCTGCTCTCCGAACTCGACGAGTACGCGGTTGAGCAGGCCCTGCAGATCGCGGAGGACGCGGACGACGCCGAGGTCACCGTGCTGACCGTCGGCCCCGAGGACGCGAAGGACGCGCTGCGCAAGGCCCTCTCGATGGGTGCCGACAAGGCGATCCACGTCGAGGACGACGACCTGCACGGCACCGACGCCCTGGGCACCTCGCTGGTGCTGGCCAAGGCCATCGAGAAGGCCGGTTACGACCTGGTGATCTCCGGCATGGCCTCCACCGACGGCACCATGGGTGTCGTTCCGGCGCTGGTCGCCGAGCGTCTGGGTGTGCCGCAGGTGACGCTGCTCTCCGAGGTCTCGGTCGAGGACGGCACCGTCAAGGGCCGCCGCGACGGCGACGCCGCCTCCGAGCAGCTCGAGGCATCCCTGCCGGCCGTGGTCTCCGTGACGGACCAGTCGGGCGAGGCGCGTTACCCGTCGTTCAAGGGCATCATGGCGGCCAAGAAGAAGCCGGTGGAGTCCTGGGACCTGTCCGACCTCGGCATCGAGGCGGATGAGGTCGGTCTCGAGGGCGCGTGGACCAAGGTCGAGGCCGCGAACGAGCGCCCGGCGCGCACCGCGGGCACGATCGTCAAGGACGAGGGCGAGGGCGGCAAGCAGCTCGCCGAGTACCTCGCGGGCCAGAAGTTCATCTGAGGCCCCGCACCCCGCCGACCGCCCCTCAACTTCGTTACGCAGGAGAGCAATCCCATGGCTGAAGTCCTCGTCTACGTCGACCACGTGGACGGTGCCGTCCGCAAGCCCACCCTGGAGCTGCTGACGCTGGCCCGCCGCATCGGCGAGCCCGTCGCCGTCGCCCTGGGCAACGGCGCCGCCGACACCGTCGCCGCCCTCGCCGAGCACGGCGCGGTGAAGGTACTCACCGACGACGCGTCCGAGTACGCCGACTACCTGGTCGTCCCCAAGGTCGACGCGCTCCAGGCCGCCGTCGAGGCCGTCTCCCCGGCCGCCGTGCTGGTCCCGTCCTCCGCCGAGGGCAAGGAGATCGCCGCCCGTCTGGCGCTGCGCATCGGCTCCGGTCTGATCACCGACGCCGTCGACCTGGAGGCCGGGGCCGAGGGCCCCGTCGCCACCCAGTCGGCGTTCGCCGCGTCGTACACCACCAAGTCCCGGGTCACCAAGGGCACCCCGGTCATCACGGTCAAGCCGAACTCGGCCGCCGTGGAGGCCGCCCCGGCCGCCGGCGCTGCCGAGGCCCTGTCGGTGTCCTTCTCCGACAAGGCGACCGGCACCAAGGTCACCGGCCGTACCCCGCGCGAGTCCACCGGCCGCCCGGAGCTGACCGAGGCCGCGATCGTGGTCTCCGGTGGCCGTGGCGTCAACGGCGCGGACAACTTCGCGCTGATCGAGGCCCTCGCCGACTCGCTCGGTGCCGCAGTCGGCGCCTCGCGTGCCGCCGTGGACGCCGGCTGGTACCCGCACACCAACCAGGTCGGCCAGACCGGCAAGTCGGTCTCGCCGCAGCTCTACATCGCCAACGGCATCTCCGGTGCGATCCAGCACCGCGCCGGCATGCAGACCTCGAAGACGATCGTCGCGGTCAACAAGGACCCCGAGGCCCCGATCTTCGACCTGGTCGACTACGGCGTGGTCGGCGACCTCTTCGAGGTCGTCCCCCAGCTCACCGAGGAAGTCAAGACCCGCAAGGGCTGACCCTCCGACGCTGGACGAGGCCCCGGAACCCGCACGGTTCCGGGGCCTCGCCCTGTTCCGGATCCGGAGCGGCGACCGGGGTTCAGAGCCGATGCACCCACGCCACCGCGGACACCGCCCCGCCGACCCACGCCGGCGGGGCCACGGGCAGCACCCGGACGCCGGTCCGCTCACCGCGAACCGTGCGCCGAGCCGGTCGTGCAGGTGGGTGACGCCCCATAGCAGACCGAGGGCGGCGGCCGCGACGGGCGAGGAGCGGCGCGCCGCGGACGATGTCCGATGCGATCGCTTTCGTGGAGATCATGCCGTGACGCCGGGCCGGTCACCGGACCCTGGCACCGTCTCGGCGCAGGAGCGATCGACGCGTGCTCCCCCCAGGGGCGTCCCGGGGTGTTGTTGACCTGCCGGAATCGCCCTCGATACCGTCCCCCGAGGGCTCGACGAGGCCGTACCGCGGACGCCGGAGGGTGTGGGATGAGTCGGCAGGAGCAGGTGAGGACCAGCCTCGGCGCGGAGGTCGGCAAGGAGGTCGACGGACTTCTCGCGCCCGTCGACGCGGAGTTGGCGCTCCGGTACCCCGGCGATCCCGGCACCCGTCAGCCCGTGCACACCGTGTACGTGCCCGGCGACGCGTTCGGGGCGGGCACCGTGCGCGAGTGGGGCGACCGTGCCCTGGCCGCGCTCGACGAACACGCGCCGGACGCGGGCTCGTTCGGTGCCGTGCTCGGGCTGGAGGAGAAACTCGCCGGGCCGGTGTACGAGCGGGTCCGGGCCAAGCTGGAGCACGAGCCCGTGGAAGACCTGCGGGTCGACTTCGAGGACGGGTACGGGCACCGGCCGGACGCCGAGGAGGACGAGGACGCCGCCCGCGCCGCCCGGCTGCTCGCGAAGGACGCGCCCCCGTACCTCGGGGTGCGGGTGAAGTGCATGGAGGCGGGGGTGCGCGAGCGGGGCGTCCGTACCCTCGACGTCTTCCTCACCGGGCTGATGGCGGCCGGCCGGCTGCCCGAAGGGCTGAACCTGACGCTGCCGAAGGTGACGTACGCCGAGCAGGTCGCGGCGTTCGCCCGGGTGCTGGACGCCTTCGAGCGGGCGCACGGACTCACGTCCGGGCGGCTCGGCTTCGAGATCCAGATCGAGACCAGCCAGGCGATCCTCGCCACCGACGGCACCGCCACCGTCGCCCGCATGATCCAGGCGTCCGAAGGCCGTGCCACCGGACTGCACTACGGCACCTTCGACTACAGCGCCGCCCTCGGTGTCTCCGCCGCCCACCAGGCGCCCGACCACCCCGCCGCCGACCACGCCAAGGCGGTGATGCAGGTGGCCGCCGCCGGGACCGGCGTGCGCGTCTCGGACGGCTCCACCAACGTGCTGCCGGTCGGCCCGACCGCGCGGGTCCACGACGCCTGGCGGCTCCACTACCGGCTCACCCGCCGTGCCCTGGCCCGCGCCTACCACCAGGGCTGGGACATGCATCCCGGCCATCTGCCGACCCGGTACGCGGCCGTCTTCGCCTTCTACCGCGAGGGCTTCGCCCAGGCGGCGGCCCGTCTCGCCGCCTACACCGCCCACGCCCGGGGCGACGTGCTGGACGAGCCCGCCACGGCGAGGGCGCTGAGCGGCTACCTGCTCCGGGGCCTGCGCTGCGGCGCCCTGGACAGTGCGGAGGTGGCGGCCGCGAGCGGACTGAGCCGGGCCGGGCTGGAGAACCTGGCGGCCCTCCGGCCCCGGTAGCGCCCTCAGCCGGCCGGGGGCAGTTCGCCCGAGCCCCGCGTGATCAGGCGGGTCGGCAGTTCGAGGCGTTCCGGGGTGCCGGAGGCGCCGTCGAGGCGCTGGAAGAGGCGGTCGGCGGCGGTGCGGCCGAGGGTGGCCGCGTCCTGCGCGACCACCGTCACGCCCGGCTGGAGCAGGTCGGCCAGCTCGAAGTCGTCGAACCCGACCAGGGCGACGGGGCGGTCGTGCCCGGCCAGGACCCGGATCACGGTGACCGTCACCCGGTTGTTGCCGGTGAAGACGGCGGTGACCGGTTCGGGCCCGGCGAGCATCTCCTCCGTGGCCCGCCGCACCCGCTCCGGATCGGTCGCCCCCAGCGACATCCAGTTCTCCGCGACCGGTATCCCGGCGTCCCCCATCGCCGCCCGGTAGCCGCGCAGCCGCTCGGCGGCCGTGTGGATGCGGGGCATGTCGCCGATGAAGCCGATCCTGCGGTGGCCGTGCGCGATCAGGTGCGCCACCCCGTCACGCGCGCCGCCGAAGTTGTCCGAGAGGACCACGTCCGCGTCGATGCCCCCGGCCGGCCGATCCACGAACACCGTGGCCACGCCCGCCCGGATCTCCGGCTCCAGATAGCGGTGGTCACCCCCGGCAGGGATCACGACCAGACCGTCCACACGCCGCGCGCACAGCGCGAGCGCCAACTCCTGCTCCCGCTCCGGGTCCTCCGCGCTGGACCCGTTGATCAGCAACGCCCCGTGCGCGCGGGCCACCTCCTCGACGGCGCGGCTGAGCGGCCCGTAGAACGGGTCCGCGAGGTCCTCCAGCACCAGGCCGATGCTGGCGGTACGGCCCTTGCGCAGTACCCGCGCGCTGTCGTTGCGGCGGAAGCCCAGCGCCTCGATCGCCTCCCGCACCCGCCGTTCGGTGTCCGGCGTGACCCCCGGCTCGCCGTTGACCACGCGGGACACCGTCTTCAGGCCGACCCCGGCCCGGGCGGCGACGTCCTTCATGGTGGGCCGGTTGCCGTAACGGCTGCCGGTGGCGCGGTCTGCTCGGCGGGTGGTCTCGGGCACGGTGCGGTGTCCTGTCCTGTGGTCCGGGGATGACGCGGGGTGGTGCGGGCGATCAAAGGCCGGTACAAGCGTGTGTCGTCGAGCATAGAGCCTGGACAACGTTGTCAGGTGCGCGAGAGACTGTCCACCGCCGTCCCGGCCCGCGCCCCCACCGCGACCGGGCCGGAAGGCCCACCGGATCACCATCCACGGCTCGACGGGGAGACCAGACTCAGATGCACACCGACCTCGTGGCGGCCCTGGACATCGGTGGTACCAAGATCGCCGGTGCGCTGGTGGACGGCCACGGCCGGATCCAGGCGCGCACCCAGCGCGCGACGCCCGCGCGACAGGATGGTGAAACGGTCATGCAGGCCGTCGAGCAGGTGCTCGGCGATCTCGCGGCCTCGCCGCTGTGGGGAAGCGCCTGCGTGCTCGGCATCGGCAGCGCCGGCCCGGTGGACGCCTCGGCGGGCACCGTGAGCCCGGTCAACGTGCCGGGCTGGCGCGGCTTCCCGCTGGTCGAGCGGGTACGCGCGGCCACCGGCGGCCTGCCGGTCCAACTGATCGGGGACGGGGTCGCGATCGCCGCCGCCGAACACTGGCAGGGCGCCGCGCGCGGCCACGACAACGCCCTGTGCATGGTCGTCTCCACCGGTGTGGGCGGCGGGCTGGTCCTCGGCGGCCGACTGCACCCCGGCCCCACCGGCAACGCGGGGCACATCGGCCACATCAGCGTCGACCTGGACGGCGAACCCTGCCCGTGCGGTGCGCGCGGCTGTGTGGAAGGCCTGGCCAGCGGCCCCAACATCGCCCGCCGCGCCCTGGCCGACGGCTGGCTCCCCGGCCCGGACGGCGACACCTCCGCCGCGGCCGTCGCGCAGGCGGCCCGCCGCGGCGACCCGGTCGCCGTGGCCTCCTTCGAGCGCGCCGCGCGGGCCCTCGCGGCCGGGATCGCGGCCACCGCGACCCTGGTCGAGATCGACATCGCGGTGATAGGCGGCGGAGTCGCCGAGGCGGGCGAGGTGCTCTTCGCCCCGCTGCGCAGGGCGCTCGCCGACTACGCCACCCTCTCCTTCGTCCAACGACTCACCGTCGTACCCGCCCGGATGGGCACCGACGCGGGGCTGGTCGGGGCGGCCGCGGCCGCGCTGGCCCTCAGGCCGGACACCGCCGCCGCCGGGGTCTGAGAAGCCGTGCGTGGGCCGCGGGGACGATCCCGTGGCCACGGCCGGTTCAGCAGCTCGGCCGGGCGTCCGTCCGGTCCGCGTGGTCGGAGCCGACGCCCCCGCCTCCGCCGATGGCGACGAGCGGTGCCGCCCGTCGCAGTACGCGAACTCGCCGGCCGCGTGCGTCCCGAGCCTCCTGGCGTACACCGTGGTGCCGATGGTGAGCGGGGCGCCGTCGCCCGCCGTGTCCTTCCCGCCGCCGGTGTCCCGCTCCACCGGCCCCCGCCCGCTGACCGCGGCCCTGTCCGCCGTGGCGGCGATGCCGCCCGCGCTCGGCTGCGCCGTCGGGAACAGGGCGGCTGCTCGGATGCGTGGCGCGCGGTGACGAGCGTGACGCGTCGTCGGCGTTCCTCCGGCTCGCGGCGGACAGGAAGGGGCACCGGTGCGCGATCACGGCAGGACGTGTCCGGGTCTGCCGGAAGAGCGGGAGACGGACACGTTCGATCCTGCTGGTCCGGCCGGCCGAAACCCGTACAGCGTGACCCATGGGGCCGTCCGGCAGTTGATCACGGCATGAAGAAGCGCAGCATGCTCGCCATCGCCAGTCTCGCCACCGGGTTCGTGGTGGCCGCCCTCACCCCGTCGCACGCCGCCGAGAACGCCGGGCTCGGCGATCTCAAGGTGGACGACACCCTGAGCACCGTCGACCACATCGTGAGCCAGGACAGCTTCGACGTGGACGAGGACGCGCTCGGCCGGTAAGGGCCGGAACCGACCGTCTCCCACGGTGCCGGGGCCCCTGTCTCAGGAGCCCCGGCACCGTGCTGTGCGCCCTCAACTGCGCGTGGTTTCCGTGACAGGGTGGAACGGGCAAGCCCCAGGGGGCCAACAGAAGAGGGGGAACCGTGACCGTCGTCTGGATCAACGGCGCGTTCGGTGCGGGCAAGACCGCCACCGCACGGGAACTGATCGAACTGATCCCGAACAGCACGCTCTTCGACCCCGAGCTGATCGGCGCGGCGCTCCCGCGCCTGCTGCCGGACAAGCGCCTCGCCGAGGTCGACGACTTCCAGGACCTGCCCATCTGGCGCCGCCTGGTGACCGACACCGCCGCCGCGCTCCTCGCCGAGCTGGGCGGAACCCTGGTGGTCCCCATGACCCTGCTGCGCCAGGAGTACCGCGACGAGATCTTCGGCGGCCTCGCAGCCCGCCGGATCTCCGTCCGCCATCTGCTGCTCACACCGGCCGAAACGATTTTGCGCCAGCGTATCGCCGCACGTGAGCCGTCGCCCGGCGTGCCCGACGCCGGGAACCGCGGGCGGCAGTGGGCCTACGACCACATCGGGCCCTACCGCGCCGCTCTCGCGTCCTGGCTCACCGCCGACGCGTACCCGGTCGACACCAGCCGGCTCACGCCCCACCAGAGCGCCGTGCGGATCACCGAGGCCGTGGGGAGCGGGGCGGCCCGGCCGTGCGAGATCGTGCAGACGCCCGAACCGACCGGGGAGACCCTGGCCGCCGGGGTGCTGCTCTTCGACGCGCATGACCGGGTGCTGCTGGTCGACCCGACCTACAAGCCGGGATGGGAGTTTCCCGGCGGGGTGGTCGAGCGGGGGGAGGCCCCGGCCCGCGCCGGAATGCGGGAGGTCGCCGAGGAGATCGGGATACGGCTGCGGGAGGTGCCCCGGCTGCTGGTGGTCGACTGGGAGCGGCCCGTCCCGCCCGGCCACGGCGGACTGCGTCTGCTCTTCGACGGCGGCCGGCTCGGCCCCGACGAGGCCGCCCGGGTCCTGCTGCCCGGCCCGGAGCTGCGCGCCTGGCGCTTCGCCACCGAACGTGAGGCCGCCGGCATGCTTCCCCCGGTGCGCTACGAACGCCTCCGCTGGGCTCTCAGAGCCCGCGAGCGCGGCTCCGCGCTTTACCTGGAGGCGGGCGTACCGGTCGGCTGAACCAGGGCCTCTCGTTCGGATCACGCCGGGCGCGCGGGCTGATCCGGAAGAAGGACCCTGAGCCCGGCGACGGTGCGTCACCGCCCTCGCGGGAACGCACCGTCGCCGACGTCCTCAGTTCGCCGCGTACTTGTCCAGGAACAGGGCCTCCGCGACCGAGAGGCGCTCCAGCTCCTCGGGGGAGACGCTCTCGTCGACCGCGTGGATCTGGGCCTCCGGCTCGCTCAGGCCGATGAGCAGGATCTCGGCCTCGGGGTAGAGACCGGCGAGGGTGCTGCAGAGCGGGATCGAGCCGCCCTGGCCCGCGTACTGCATGGTCTCGCCGGGGTAGGCGACCGCCATCGCGTCGGCCATCGCCTGGTAGGCGGGACTGGTCGTGTCGGCGCGGAACGGCTGGCCCTGGCCGACCTGCTCGATGCTCACCCGCGCGCCCCACGGCACGTGGGCCTCCAGGTGGGCGGTGAGCAGCTTGGTCGCCTCGGCGGCGTCCACGCCCGGCGGCACCCTCAGGCTGATCTGCGCGCGGGCACTGGACTGCACGGACGGGGTGGCGCCCGCGACCGGCGGGCAGTCGATGCCGATGACCGTGACGGCCGGACGGGCCCACAGGCGGTCGGCCACCGAGCCGTCACCGATCAGCCCGACGCCGTCCAGCACCTTGGCGTCCGAGCGGAACTGCTCCTCGCGGTACTCCAGGCCCTCCCAGCGGGCGTCCGAGGTCAGGCCGTCCACCGTGGTCGAACCGTCCTCGGCGCGCAGCGAGTCCAGCAGGCGGATCAGCGCGGCGAGCGCGTCCGGGGCGGCGCCGCCGAACTGACCGGAGTGCAGGTTCCCGGCCAGGGTGTCGACCTGGACCCGCAGCATCGTCATGCCGCGCAGGGTGGTGGTCGCCGTCGGCAGGCCCACCCGGAAGTTGCCGGTGTCGCCGATCACGATGGTGTCCGCCGTCAGCAGTTCCGGGTGCGCCTCCGCGTACCGCTCCAGGCCGCCCGTGCCCTGCTCCTCGGAGCCCTCCGCGATCACCTTCACGTGCACCGGCACCCCGCCGTTCGCCTTGAGCGCGCGCAGCGCCAGCAGGTGCATGATCAGCCCGCCCTTGCAGTCGGCCGCGCCGCGTCCGTACCAGCGGCCGTCCCGCTCGGTCAGCTCGAACGGGGGCGTGGTCCAGCCGGCCTCGTCCAGCGGGGGCTGCACGTCGTAATGGGCGTAGAGCAGCACGGTCTTCGCGCCCTCGGGACCGGGCAGGTAGCCGTACACCGACTGGGTGCCGTCGGGGGTGTCCAGGAGTGCCACGTCGGTGAAGCCCTCGGCGCCCAGGGCGTCCACGATCCAGTTCGCGGCGCCCTCGCTCTCACTCCTCGGGAACTGCTCGAAGTCCGCCACCGACCTGAAGGCGACCAGCTCGGCCAGCTCCGCCTTGGCGCGGGGCATGAGCGAGGCGACGGTCTCGGCGACCGGATTCGACGACATGGGCACGGCTCCTCGTGGGTTGCGACGCTGAACTGCTGGAATACACCGATCCTCCCACAGCGGCCCACACCGGGGACAGCCGTAGGATGCGTGGGACATGGGGGTCCCCCGCCCCGTGTCAGCGGTGGACCGGGGGAGCGGCAGCGGCTTGATCGGAGCGATGGACCATCGTGAGCGGCGAGAACACTTCGGCGGAGGAAGAGCGGCGGGTCTGGGACGTCGTCGTGGTCGGTGCGGGACCCGCGGGCGCCTCGGCGGCCTACGCGGCGGCCGTCGCCGGCCGCCGGGTGCTGATCCTGGAGAAGGCGGAACTTCCCCGCTACAAGACGTGCGGCGGTGGCATCATCGGCCCCTCCCGCGACGCGCTCCCGCCCGGCTTCGAACTCCCCTTCCGGGACCGGGTGCACGCGGTCACCTTCTCCCACAACGGCCGCTTCAGCCGGACCCGCCGTTCCCGGCAGATGCTGTTCGGGCTGATCAACCGGCCCGAGTTCGACCAGCGCCTGGTGGAACACGCCCAGAAGGCGGGCGCCGAGGTGCGCACCGGCGTCACCGTACAGCGGGTGGAGCAGCACGGCTCGGCCGTCCCCGACCGGCGCACCGTCGCCGTGGTCCTGCAGAGCGGCGAGACGGTGCTGGCCCACGCGGTCGTCGGCGCGGACGGCAGCGCCAGCCGCATAGGGGCCCACGTCGGGGTCAAGCTGGACCAGGTCGACCTCGGTCTGGAGGCGGAGATCCCGGTCCCGGACACCGTCGCCGAGGACTGGAGGGGCCGCGTCCTCATCGACTGGGGCCCGTTGCCCGGCAGTTACGGCTGGGTCTTCCCCAAGGGCGACACGCTCACCGTCGGCGTGATCTCCGCGCGCGGCGAAGGAGCGGCCACCAAGCGGTACCTGGAGGACTTCGTCGCCCGGCTGGGCCTGGCCGGGTTCGAACCCGACATCTCCTCCGGGCATCTGACCCGCTGCCGCGCCGACGACTCCCCCCTCTCCCGTGGCCGGGTGCTGGTCTGCGGTGACGCGGCCGGTCTGCTGGAGCCGTGGACCCGTGAGGGCATCTCCTTCGCGCTGCGCTCCGGGCGCCTCGCGGGGGAGTGGGCGGTACGCATCGCCGAGGCCCATGACGCGGTCGACGCCCGACGGCAGGCCCTGAACTACGCCTTCGCCATCAAGGCGGGGCTGGGCGTGGAGATGAGCGTCGGAAAGCGGCTGCTGGCCGCCTTCGAGCGCCGTCCCGGTGTGTTCCACGCCGGGATCACCGGGTTCCGGCCCGCGTGGAAGGCGTTCCGTGACATCACCACCGGCGCGACGACGCTCGGGGAGATGGTCAGGTCCCGTCCGCTCGCCCAGCGCGCGCTGGCCGCGCTGGACCGGGGGCGGACGATGCCGGAGATCCCGGACGGGCAGCCGGAGCGGTCCGAGCAGGGGGACACCGTCAGTCCGTGACGGTGATCCGGAACACCGGATGGTCGGAGGCGGCCGCGAGGATCTCCGCGTCGGAGCTGCTCGCGGTCACCCCGGCGAAGAACTTGCCGACCTGCCAGCCCCAGCGCTCCAGGTAGGTCCGCAGGACGGGGAGCTTCTCGTCGTCGGGCAGCTCCACCGCGCTGAACCGCCGCACCTTCCGGCCGACCCGCAGCTCACCGCCGTGCGCCGCGCGCATGTTGCGCACCCACTGGGAGTGGCCGCGCGCCGAGACGAGGTACTGGGCGCCCTCGCAGGTGTGCGGGTTGACCGGGATGCGCTGCATCTCGCCGCTCCGGCGGCCGCGCACCGACAGCTCCGCGCTGCCCGCCAGGCTGACACCGAGGCGGGCGAGCTTGCCGACCAGCCCGTTGAACCAGGTGCCGAGCGGGCTTGCCTTCAGGTAGTACGGCGTGGACGACATGACGGCCCCCAGGGTTTCGGAGAGCGGTGCTCTCGCTTCGCCTCCCAGTGTGCCGAGATCACCGCTCTCGCGCAAGAGCGGTGCTCTGCTTTGTGTGCACTGCTCCGCCGCGTGGCACACTGATCCGCATGAGCACCGCAGAGGGCGCCCGTGCGCGGGCCAGGACCGAGGTCACCGCGGCCATCAAGGACGAGGCCCGCAGACAGCTCGCCGCCGAGGGTGCCTCGAAGCTCTCGCTGCGCGCGGTGGCCCGCGAGCTGGGCATGGTGTCGTCCGCGCTCTACCGGTACTTCCCGAGTCGCGACGACCTGCTGACCGCGCTGATCATCGACGCCTACGACTCGCTCGGCGCGGCGGCCGAGACCGCCCACGCGGGCGTCCCCGAGGGCGAGTTCCTGCGCCGCTGGACGGTGGCCTGCGAGGCGGTACGGGTATGGGCGCTGGGCCATCCGCACGAGTACGCCCTGATCTATGGCTCGCCGGTACCGGGATACGCGGCCCCCGCCACCACCATCCCGTCCGCCGCGCGGGTGGCCATGGTGCTGATCGGCGTCGTCCGCGACGCCGACCGGGGGCCGGGCCTCACCGGGCCGGCGCTCCCCGCCGAACTGCTGCCCGAGGCCGAGCGGATGGCGGCCGACATCGCCCCCGAGCTGCCCGTGGAGGCCGCGCCCGCCATGGTCGCCGCGTGGGCGGAGCTGTTCGGTCTGGTCGGGTTCGAGGTGTTCGGGCAGTTCGAACAGGTGGTGATCGACCGCGAGCGCTTCTTCCGGCACGCCGTGACCCGGCTCGGTGCGAGCGTGGGCCTGCCCGCCGCCTGATCCGGCCGGCTCAGACGGCCAGCACCCGAACGCCCGCCTCCTCGAACCGGCGGACGGTCTCCGGAGCGACCGCGGTGTCCGTCACCAGGGTGTCCACCGGGTCCGGGCCGCAGATCCGGGCGAACGCCCGCCGCCGAAGCTTGCTGGAGTCGGCCGCGACCACCACCCGCTCCGCGCGCTCGCACAGCAACCGGTTGACCGCCGCCTCCGACTCGTCGTGCGCCGCCGCGCCGTGCACGGGGTCGAAGGCGCCCACCCCGAGCACCGCCACGTCCAGTGTGACCGCGCCGAGCACCCCGTCCGCGAGCGGCCCGACCAGCTCGAACGACTGCGGCCGCGCCACCCCGCCGGTCACCACGATCTTGAACTGCGGCCGTACGGCGAGTTCCCCCGCGATGTTGAGCGCGTTGGTGACCACGGTCAACGCGGGCGAGCCGGCGGCCAGATCGGATCGCACGGCCAGCGCGCGGGCCACCTCCGTGGTCGTCGTCCCCCCGGTCAGTCCCACCGCCTCGCCCGGCGCCACCAGCTCCGCCACCGCCGCCGCGATCCGCTGCTTCTCGGAGGCGTTCCGGGCCGTCTTGTACCGCAGCGGCAGCTCGTACGACACCCCGTGTGCGACCGCCCCGCCCCGCGTCCGTACCAGCATCCGCTGCTCGGCCAGCCCGTCGAGGTCCCGGCGGATGGTCGCCGCAGACACCGCCAGTTCTGCCGCCGCCTCCTCGACCTCCAACCGGCCTCGTTGCGCGAGGAGTTCGAGCAGTGCCTGCCAGCGCGTGTCCCGTGCCATCGGGTCTCCGTTCCTGTGATCCCCGGCGACCCCGACGTACCGGCGATTTCTGTCTCGATGCTTGATCATGCTCGAAAGTCGGCAGTATCTTGCACGAACGATCAGCCTGGGGAGGGTACGCCATGAGCCATGTCGAGAACGAGCTGAGCAGCCAGCCGGAGTGCTGGGAGCGGGCGGCACGGGAGGCGGGCCCGTACGGTGCGGCCCTGCCGGTGCCGGGGGAGAGGGTCGCGGTCGTCGGCTGCGGGACCTCGTACTTCATGGCGCAGGCCGTGGCCGCGCTGCGCGAGGACGCCGGGCAGGGCGAGACGGACGCGTTCGCCGCCTCCGAGTTCCCGGGAGGCCGGGCCTACGACCAGGTCGTCGCCCTCACCCGGTCCGGCACCACCACGGAAGTGCTGGACCTGCTGGCCCGGTTGAGGGGGACGGTACGCACCACCGCGATCACCGCCGACCCCGGGACACCCGTACGGCAGGTCGCCGACGATCTGGTGGTCCTCGACTACGCCGACGAACGCTCCGTCGTGCAGACCCGGTTTGCCACCACCGCCCTCACCCTGCTCCGCGCTCATCTCGGGCTGCACACCCCGGCCGCCGTCACCGACGCCCGCGCGGCCCTCACCGCCCCGCTGCCCGAAGGGCTGCTGGACCGAAGGGAGTTCACCTTCCTCGGGCGGGGCTGGACCGTGGGACTGGCGAACGAGGCGGCGCTGAAGATGCGCGAGGCCTCGCTGTCCTGGACCGAGGCGTACCCGGCGATGGAGTACCGGCACGGCCCGATCAGCGTCAGCGCCGGGGACACCGCGACCTGGACGCTCGGCCCGGCCCCCGAAGGGCTCGCCGAACAGGTGCGCGCGACCGGTGCGCTGTGGATCGAGGGCGCACTCGACCCGCTCGCCGAACTGATCCGCGTCCAGCGGCTCGCCGTCGCCGTGGCCGCAGCACGGGGACTCGACCCCGACCGGCCCCGCCACCTCACCCGCTCGGTGATCCTCGCCCCCTGACAGCGGAAGGGACCAGCCCCCGTGCCCCTCACCACCACCGGCGAACTGATCACCCGGGCGGCCCGGACCCGTACCGCCGTCGCCGCCTTCAACATCATCACCCTTGAGCACATCGAGGCCGCGGTCGCCGGAGCCGAGACGGCCGGAGCGCCTGTGGTGCTCCAAGTGAGCGAGAACGCGGTCAAGTTCAGAAACGGCGATCTCAGGCCCCTCGCCCGCGCAGCCGTGTCCGCAGCCGAACAGAGCGTCGTGCCCGTGGCGTTGCACCTCGACCACGTCCAGAGCGACGACCTCCTGCGCCGCGCCCCGGACGCCGGGTTCAGCTCGGTGATGTACGACGCCGCCCGACTGCCCTACGCCGAGAACCTGGCCGCCACCCGCACGGCCGCCCACTGGGCACACGCCCGAGGTCTCTGGGTGGAGGCCGAGCTGGGCCAGATAGGCGGCAAGGACGGCAGACCCCCGCTGGACGCCCACGCCCCCGGCGCCCGTACCGACCCCGCCGAGGCGCGGGACTTCGTCGCGCGGACCGGTGTCGACGCGCTGGCCGTGGCGGTCGGCAGTACGCATGCCATGACCACCCGCACCGCCGCCCTGGACCACGTACTGCTCGAGCGGCTCTCCGCCGAACTGGCCGTACCCCTGGTGCTGCACGGCTCCTCGGGCGTGCCGGACGGCGAACTGGTCAGGGCGGTCGAGGGCGGCATCGGCAAGGTCAACGTCGGCACGGCCCTCAACACGGCCCTCACCCGGGCGGTCCGCGAGCACCTCGGGCGGCATCCCGACACCGTCGACCCGCGCACCTACCTCGCCGGCGGCCGGACGGCCATGGCCGACGAGGTGGCCCGGATCATCCGCGTCCTGGACGCCCGCCCTTCCTGACCGCCTTCAGCACCACGAACTTCGGGTCGCCGGCCACCAGTTCACAGTTGCCGAACAGCCGCTTCAGCTTCACGTGGTAGCCCAGGTGCCGGTTGCCGATCACCCACAGCTCACCGCCCGGCCGCAGCGCGCGCCCGGCACCGGTGAACATCCGCCAGGACGTGGCGTCGCTGGTCGCCTGGTGGGAGTGGAAGGGCGGGTTGTTCAGCACCACGTCCACGCTGCCGGACGCCACCCCGGCCAGCCCGTCCCCGACCCGGAACTCCGCGTGCCCCGGCACCCCGTTGGCCTTGTACGTGGCCTCCGCCGAGGCGACGGCCTGGAACGACTCGTCCACGAACAGCACCTCCGCCGCCGGATCGGCCAGCGCCACGGCCGTTCCCACCACGCCGTTTCCGCAGCCCAGGTCCACCACCCGGCGTCCGTGTGTCTCGGGCAGGTGCCCGAGGAAGAACCGGGTGCCGATGTCCAGCCGGTCGGCGCAGAAGACGCCCGCGTGATTGACCACCGGCCGTCCCGACGCCGCCCCGATCCCTTCCGGCAGGGTGTAGTCGTACGGCCACGGGTTCTCCGGCGGGACGAGCGCCGGGTCCGGGGTGCAGAAGATCAGCCGGGCCTTCTGCTCGGCCAGCGAGGTCCGGGTCGGCCCGAGCACACGCTCGAACAGCTTCAGTGTCGAGGTGTGGATCTCCTTCACCATGCCGGCGCCGATCACCACCGTCCCCGCGTGAACCGAGGGCGCGAGCCGCAGCAACTGGTCCTCCAGCAGCGCCAGGCTCTTGGGCACCCGCACCAGGAGCACGTCCACCCGCTCCGGTACCGGGTCCTGCGTGGTCAGCAGCCGTACCGCGCCGGGGCCGACCCCGGCCCGCGCCAGGTTGGCCCGCGTGGCCTCCTGGCCCAGGAAGGAGTCGGTGATCTGCGTCGGCCGGTGCGCGGCGAGCGCCGTCACCAGCGCGCCCCAGCGGTCGCCGAGCACCACGACCTCGCCCGACAGATCCACCCCCTCCCCGGCCAGATGCCGCAGCAGATACGCGTCGGAGGCGTCCCAGGCACGCAGCCGGTCGCGGGGGTCGTCGGGGAAACGGGACAGTTCGGTCTCGCCCCACGGAGTCGTCATGCGGTCGCTCATCGCCCCCCAGGCTAGCGGAGCACCAGCTCAGGACCGGTCGGGCGGTCCTGGGGCAGGATGGGGCGCATGGACGTGGAACTTTTCCCGCGGGAGCGGGCCGAAGCCGCACCGGGCGCCGTGCACGTCCCGTACTGGCTGGACGCGGACCGGCAGCACGCGCTGCTCGGCGCCTGCCGGGAGTGGGCCCGGCCGCCGGCCGGACTGCGCACCGTCCGCACCCCCGGTGGCGGCACCATGACCGCCCGGCAGGTCTGCCTCGGCTGGCACTGGTACCCCTACGCCTACGCCCGCACCGTCGTCGACGGCGACGACGCGCCCGTCAAACCCTTCCCGGCCTGGCTCGACGAGCTGGCCCGGACGGCGGTCGGGGACGCTCTCGGCCCCGAGGCGCTCCCCCGCGACCCCTATGACATCGCTCTGATCAACTTCTACGACGGCGACGCCCGCATGGGTATGCACCGCGACGGCGACGAGCGCTCCCCCGCCCCCGTGGTCTCCCTCAGCCTGGGCGACACCTGCGTGTTCCGCTTCGGCAACACCGAGACACGCACCCGCCCCTACACGGACGTGGAACTGCGCAGCGGTGACCTCTTCGTCTTCGGCGGGCCCTCCCGCCTCGCCTTCCACGGCGTACCGCGCGTGCTCCCCGGCACCGCGCCGCCCGCGCTCGGCCTGACCGGACGGCTCAACATCACCCTCCGGGTGAGCGGTCTGGCCGCCCCCGCCGGCTGACCATGTCACATCGGTCACGAGAGAGGTCACGACCGGCGCGGATCATGCGAGACTCGCCCCCATGAGCGGCATGGCGGACCCCCGGAAGGCGGGGGCAGGACCCATCTCACGGGCGCGGCTGGACCGGGGACGCGGTGCCCTCGGCCCCGCGCTGGAGCTGGTGCACACCGGACGTGCCCCGACCCGTGCCGTACTCACCGCCGAACTCGGCGTCACCCGAGCCACCGCCGGTGCCGTCGCCGCCGAACTGGAGGCGCTCGGCCTGATCAGGGTCGACGCCCGCCCCAGCGCCCCCGCCGGCTCCCAGGGCCGCCCCTCGCACCGCCTGGAGGTCGCCGAGGACGGGCCCGTCGCGCTGGCCGCGCAGGTGCACACGGACGGTTTCCGTGCCGCCCTGGTCGGCCTCGGCGGGCGGATCGTGGCGACCACGCCCGGCTGCGAGACCGTCGACGCCGACCCCGCCAAGGTGCTGGGCGCGGTGGTGGAGGCGGGCGCCGACCTGCTGCGTGCCACGGGCCGGCGCTGCGTGGGCGCCGGGCTCGCCGTGCCGTCCGCCGTCGCCGAGCCCGACGGGCTCGCCCTCAACCCCCTGCACCTGGCCTGGCCCGCCGGGGAGCCGGTCCGGCGCATCTTCACCGGCCTGGTGCACGCGGCCGGGATCAGCGGCCCCGCCTTCGCGGGCAACGACGTCAACCTCGCCGCCCTCGCCGAACACCGGCACGGCGCGGGCCGGGGCGCCCGGCACCTGCTCTGCGTGGCCACCGGGCACCGGGGTGTCGGCGGCGCGCTCGTCCTCGACGGCCGCCTGCACACCGGGAGTTCTGGCCTCGCCCTGGAGGTCGGCCACCTCACCGTGAATCCCGAGGGCCGCGTCTGCCACTGCGGCAGCCGGGGCTGTCTCGACGTCGAGGCCGACCCGCTCGCCCTCCTCATGGAGGCCGGCCTCGACCCCGGCCCCGAGATGTCCCTGCTCGCCCAGGCCGACGACCTGCTGCGCACCCGGTACGACGATCCCGCGGTCCGCGCCGCCGCCGAGACCCTGATCGACCGGCTCGGCCTGGGACTTGCCGGGCTGGTCAACATCCTCAACCCGGACCGCGTCATCCTCGGCGGACTGCACCGGGGCCTGCTCAGGGCCGACCCCGAGCGCCTGCGGGCCGTCGTCGCCGAGCGCAGTCTGTGGGGACAGAGCGGCAGCGTCCCCATCCTGCCGTGCACCCTGGACCACGACAGCCTCGTCGGCGCCGCCGAACTCGCCTGGCAGCCGGTCCTCGACGATCCGCTCGCGGCCCTGCGGTGACGGCGGAGCCGTGGGACGTCTCCCGACTCCGCTCCGAACAGAGCACTCCGCCCGTCCTCACCGCTGAACAGCGCACGACGTGCGCGTGAACTCCGTGAGAGACGAGCGGAGTCGGCGTGTGGTGAGAGGGCCTCCGGGGCGGAGCCCCAGTCCGACGGGTCGGAGTCGGTCGGATGTTGTCCGAACTCCGTTCACTGCGGGGCCCGTTGGTGTCCGACCTGGAGTTGGCGGCGGGTCGGTTCCTCGAGGCGGCGTAGCGCGGCCCGGTACGGCGCTCGGAGGCGGGTACCGGGCCGGGCGTTCCTGTCGGTCAGCCGGGTACGGGCGATGCCGCGGGAGCCGCTGCCGCCACCACGGGCTCCGGTGCGGCGGGTTCCGGTGCCGCGTGGGCCAGGGCCGGCTCCGGCGCCGGTGTGCCGGCCGGGGCGTGGGCCACGGCGGGCTCGGGGGACCGGGCCGGACCGTGCGTCACCGACGGCTCGGGCGCCGGGGCGTGGACCACGACCGGCTCGGGCGCGCGGACCGGGGTCCGGACGGTGAGCGGGGCGGGCTCGGGCCGCGGCTGCGCCGCGCGGAGCGGCTTCGGCGCCGGTGGACGGGAGACAGGGGTCGTGGACAGCGCGAACCACACGACCTTGCCGTCCTCGCCGTCCGGCCGGCACCCCCAGCTCTCGCTGACCGCGGCCACCATGCCGAGCCCCCGCCCACAGGTGGCGAGCGGTCCGGCGCCGGACGCATCGTCGCCGTCGGCCACCACGGGAAGACGCGGATCGCGGTCGCGGACCGACACGGTGAGCCGGTCCGACCGGAACTCCAGCTCCACCGTGCACGACTTGTCGGGCCGGGCGTGCCGGTGGACGTTGCTCAGCAACTCGGTCACACCGAGCGCGGCCCGGTCTATCAACGGGTCCAGACGCCAGTAGCGCAATTGCGCAGATACGATTCTGCGGACCTGGCCGATCCGCGACGGCAGGGCTTGGAGCTCCACCGTGCAGTGCCTGTTCGGGTAACTGATCACGGCTGCGACTCCCCGGTGTGAGGTCCGGATTGACCGGAGGAACACGGAGAACAACGGAAATCCGGGAGGGCGCCGACGTCCCTGTGACCGCCGCCGTCGAGGCCGACGGGCTGGTCCGCAGCGTTACCTCCGGTAGACCCAGAGTGACGTGAGATCAGCGTGCCGCAGTGACCGCCCTCCCGCAACTCGCCACGGTGGCCCGCAGGTCAGCCACCCCGGGCGGCGGCGCGGCGCACCGCCTCGACGAACCTGCCGGCAGCGGACGGCCCCGGCTCACCGGGTGCGGCATCACGTTCGGTGAGCGTGAGCTGGTAGCGCCGGCCGTCCAGTTCGGCCTGCGCCCGGCCCTTCGCGGCGAACCACGGTCTGGAGGCCCGCACGGCTCTGACAGGCGCGCTGTCGATCTCGCTGCCCTCACTGGTGAGCAGCTCCACCCTGCCGTCGCCGACCCGGACCCGGCCCGCCCGCGTCAGCGAGCGCACCCCTTTGCCGATGCGCACGCCTCTCGCCGTGAACTCCGGCTCCGCCATTCCGTACCGCCTCTCGTGCCGCCGGTCTACCGGCCCCCGCACGGCGGCCGGTCCACGCGGTGCAGTCTGCCCCGGCGTGGACGGGAGCACCAGTGCGCGAGGACGGGGCGCACGTGGCGCCGGGGCCCTCGCGCCAATGCGCCCCCGCGCCCCCTCGTACGGGTGTGCCCCAGGGCTGCCTTTGAGTGGCTCAAAGATGCGTTGATGCAGGTGAGAAGCGGTGCGATTGATGCCTATGATCGGGCTGCCGACCGCGCCGGGAGTCGTCGGCGCCCAAGGTAAGGAGCCCCGCCGTGACCACCACCCCACCGGCCCGGACCGGCGCCACCCTCGATGTCGACCGCAGTGACGCGGCCTACCGGGACTGGCTGAAAGAGGCGGTGCGCAAGGTCCAGGCGGACGCGAACCGCTCGGCGGACACCCATCTTCTGCGCTTCCCCCTGCCCGAGGAATGGGGCATCGACCTCTACCTCAAGGACGAGTCGACCCACCCCACCGGCAGTCTCAAGCACCGGCTCGCCCGCTCCCTCTTCCTCTACGGCCTGTGCAACGGCTGGATTCGCCCCGGCCGCCCGGTGATCGAGGCGTCCAGCGGCTCGACCGCCGTGTCCGAGGCGTACTTCGCCTCCCTGATCGGTGTCCCGTTCA
Source organism: Streptomyces sp. NPDC001781 (assembly GCF_053596035.1). Lineage (NCBI taxonomy): Bacteria > Bacillati > Actinomycetota > Actinomycetes > Kitasatosporales > Streptomycetaceae > Streptomyces > Streptomyces sp. NPDC001781. The sequence continues at coordinate 120,686 of NZ_JBSFFI010000015.1, forward strand.
TCGCCGTCATGCCCCGCACCACCAGCACCGAGAAGTGCCGGCTCATCGAGTTCCACGGCGGCCGCTGCCACTACGTGGACGACCCGCGCACCATGTACGCCGAGTCCGCGCGGCTCGCGGCGGAGACCGGCGGCCATTTCATGGACCAGTTCACCTACGCCGAGCGCGCCACCGACTGGCGCGGCAACAACAACATCGCCGAATCCATCTTCCGGCAGCTCGCGCTGGAGCGGTACCCGGTGCCCGCCTGGATCGTCGCCACGGCCGGCACCGGCGGCACCTCGGCCACCCTCGCGCGCTATGTGCACTACCTCCAGCACGACACCCGGGTCTGTGTGGCCGATCCCGAGAACTCCTGCTTCTTCGAGGGCTGGACCACCGGCGACCCGGACGTCACCTGCGACTGCGGCTCCCGTATCGAGGGGATCGGGCGGCCGCGCATGGAGCCCAGCTTCGTGCCCGGCGCGATCGACCGCATGATGAAGGTCCCGGACGCCGCGAGCGTGGCCGCCGTACGCGCGCTGGAGCGGGCGCTCGGCCGCAAGGCGGGAGGGTCCACCGGGACCGGGCTGTGGAGCGCGCTGAAGATCGTCTCCGAGATGGTGGCCGAGGGCCGGAACGGCAGTGTGGTCACCCTGCTGTGCGACCCCGGTGACCGCTACCTCGACAAGTACTACTCGGACAGCTGGCTGGAGGAGCAGAACCTCGACATCGGGCCGTACACGGCCGCGATCGATTCGCTGCTGGCCACCGGGGTGTGGCCGGACTGAGAGAACGGCACCCCGGGCGCCGTCAGTCCTCCTCGGGACCCTCGGGCTCCTCGTCGTCCTCCGGTTCCCCCGCAACCACCAGGCGCCGCAGCCGCTCGGAGATCTCCGCGCGGGCCTCCGCGGGCAGCCCCCCGTCCGTGACGAGCGTGTCCACATCGTCCAGCGCGGCGAACGAACTCAGGCCCACCGTGCCCCACTTGGTGTGGTCCGCGACCACCACGACGCGGCGCGCCGAGCGCACCAGCTGCCGGTTGGTCTCCGCCTCGGCGAGGTTCGGCGTGGACAGCCCGGCCTCCGCGGATATGCCGTGCACCCCGAGGAACAGCAGATCGAAGTGCAGCGCGGCGATGGCCCGGTCCGCGACCGGCCCCACCAGCGAGTCGGAAGGGGTCCGCACCCCGCCGGTCAGCACCACCGTGGCCGCGCCCGGTCGCCGGCCCGAGCTGCGCTGCGCGGTGTGGAACACGTCCGCGACCCGCACCGAGTTCGTCACCACGGTCAGATCGGGCACCTCCAGAAGCTGCCGGGCGAGTGTGTAGGTGGTCGTGCCGCCGGACAGCGCAATCGCCGAACCCGGCGCCACCAGACGCGCGGCGGCCCGCGCGATCTCCTCCTTGGCCGTCGCCTCCAGACCGGACTTGGCCTCGAAACCCGGCTCGTGCGTGCTGGCCTCCACCACCGGGACCGCGCCACCGTGCACCTTCTCCAGCACACCCTGCCGGGCCAGCGCGTCCAGGTCGCGACGCACGGTCATGTCCGAGACGCCCAGCTGACGGGTCAGTTCATTGACCCGGACACCGCCGCGCCGCCGGACCTCGTCCACGATCAGAGCGCGCCGCTGCTCCGCGAGGAGGTTCTGATTCTCGCTCACGTACGCTCCGGTCCTTTCGCCACACCTGTCCGAGCCGCCTGGCGCACGTGCGGTTACCAGCCCGTTCCCGGATCCCACCACATGCGCCGGAGTCTCATCTTGTCACGGGCCGCCATGGGGCGCGCCGCTGGCTGTCACCACCCACACCGGGTGTGCGCGCACATGTGTGCGGCCACCATGGCCGCCGTCGTCACCCGGATCGGGGAGATTCCGTGACGACCCCTCCCGCCAGGTGTACGCCACCCCGGAAACGGAGAACCTGAAGCCCGCACGGACTTGAGACCCCTCAGGTGACGACGGAAGTGCGGACGACAAGTGGAACACGCGCGGGAACGCATCACCGATGCCCGGCCGGACCTCACGGACCCCCCGGACCCGGCGGTCGCGTCGGCGGAGCGCGGCCTGGAACTGCTGGTGCACGGCGTCGGCGGCACCACCTCCGAGAAGATGCTCGCCGACCCGCGCACGATCCGTGTCACCGGCGACGACACGGCCGCCGTCTACCGCCGCGCCGAGGACGTCCCGGAGTCCGCCGGCGGCGCCGGACCCGCACTGGACGCACGCCCCGGCGAGGGCCCGGTGCGCGAGGCGTACGTCTGGTGCAACCTCACCTCCGGCAACGGCACCCGCGCGCTGTGGCTGCTGCTGCTGCCCTTCATGGTGGTCAACCTCGCCCACTGGATGCGCCCCCGGGCCGAGCGCCCCGGCCCCTCGGTCCGCCTCTACGGTCTCCTCGTCCGGCTGGCCGCGCTCACCCTGACCGTCCTCCTGGTCGCCGCCGCCTGCGAGGTCGCGCTGGACCTGGTGGCCTGGCAGTGCGCCGGTGCCCCCGCCTGCGCCCGCCGCCACGCCTGGCTCACCTTCCTCTCGCCCGCCCTCTCCGGCGGAGGCTGGTGGAGCCGGCCCGGCCGCCGTCTCGCGCTCGCCTCCCTGGTGCCCACACTGCTCACCGCGCTGCTCTGGTACCTCTCCCACCGCACCTGGAGCGCGTACGAGTCCCACCGCCCCCTCACCACCACCGCCGAACCGGCCGCCGACGAAGGCGCGCTGGCCCGCCCCGGTTTCTGGTACGGCCGCCGCCTCGGCGCCCGGCTGCGGGCCGCGCACACCGCGGCGGGCCTGCTCACCGTCGCCGCCGCCGTCACCCTGCCCGCCACCCGCTTCGACCACCGCCCCGGCGGACCCGCGTTCCTCCACCTCCTCGGCGTCCTGCTCGTCGCGGGCATCCTCGCCTGGGCCTGCGTCGCCGTCGCGGTGGTGTGCCGCCGGGGCCGCAGCGAGCTTCTTCTCGATCAGACGCTCGACCGCCGTCTGCTGCGCGCCCTCCCGCTCGGCGCCCTCGCCCTGCTGCTGCTCGCCGCCACCTACGCCTGCTGGTCCCGGCCCGGCTGGGAGTCCGCCGGGAGACTGCCCGGCGACCCGGCGTTCGGCGCGACCATGCTGGCCCAGGGCGTCCTGGTCGTCGCCCTCGCGGTCGTCGCCCACCGGCTGCACCGGCGCCTGCCCGACTCCCGCGCCGCGATGCGCGGCCTCGGCGGACCGGCCGTCGCCCTGCTCGCGTGCGCGCTCGGCGGAGTCGCGTCCGGCGGGGTCGCCCAGCGCGTCGCCGACTGGCTGGACGGCACCCACGCCACGATCACCGGGCCGCCCGTCACCCTGACCTGGCAGGCGTCCGCGATCCCGCCCGTACTCGCGGTGCTTCTCGTCCTCGTCGCCGTCCTGGCCCGGCGCACCGCGCGCCTCGCCCGTGCCGAGCGCCGACGGGTGCGCGCCGAGCACCCCGGTGAGCCGGAGGACCCGCACCGCACCCGGCGCATCGCCCACGTCCGCGCGATGGCGACCCTCACCGACCGCGCGCCCCTGATCCTCGCCGTCGGCTCCGCCGCCACCCTGATCGCCGGTGCGGGAGCCCTCACCGGTGCCCTCTCCACCGGGCTGGCGCCCGCGCACGCCGCGCGGCACGCGTGGGCCCCCGTCCGTGTCGCCGCCGAGGTGTGCCAGACGCTCGGCTCCTGGCTGGTGGGAGTCGGCTTCCTGCTCTTCGTCACCTGGGGGCGCCGCGCCTACAAGGACGCCTCTGCCCGGCGGACCATAGGCATCCTGTGGGACGTCGGCACCTTCTGGCCGCGCGCGGCGCACCCCTTCGCGCCCCCGTGCTACGCCGAGCGCGCCGTGCCCGACCTGACCTGGCGCACCGCCACCTGGACCGAGCGCACCGGCGGCCGGCTCGTGCTCTCCGGCCACTCCCAGGGCAGCGTCCTGGTCGCCGCGGCGGCCTGGCAGCTCCCGCCCGCCGTACGCCGACGCGTCGCCCTGCTCACCTACGGTTCACCGCTCGAACGGCTCTACGGCCGCTGGTTCCCGGCCCACTTCGGGCCGTCCGCCCTCGCCGCCCTGCACCGGGACATCTGCTGCTGGCGCAACCTCCACCGCCGCACCGACCCCATCGGCGGCCCGATCCGGCTGCCCGCCGGGCACGGCACCGAGGTCGACCACGAGCCGCTGCCCGACCCGCGCGCCTACGGCCGCACTCCCGAACACCCGCTGCCCGCGCCCATCCTCGGCCACTCCGACTACCAGGAGGATCCGGCCTTCGCCCGCGAACGCGACCTGCTGCTGGCCCGCCTCCACCCCGACCTCCCCGCGCCCCGCCCGGAACGCGGCCCGACGTGACGGTGCCTCAGGGCAGTTCGGGCAGATCCTCCGGGTACAGCAGGGTCAGGTCGTCGGTACTCGGGTCGGCGAACTGAGCGACCCGGCCGGCGTGCCGCTCCACCATCGCCTCGAACGTCTGCCGTGCGGTACGGCCGTTGCCGAACGCCGGCCCCTTCGGCAGCGCCGTGAAGTACTTCAGCAGCGCCTCCGCCGTGCCGGACGCGAGCCGGTACTCGTGCTCGTCGGTCTGCTGCTCCACGATCCGCAGCAGCTCCTCGGGGCCGTAGTCCCCGAAGGTGATCGTCCGCGAGAACCGTGATGCCACACCGGGGTTGACCGACAGGAAGCGCTCCATCTCCGCCGTGTAGCCGGCCACGATCACCACGACCGCGTCCCGGTGGTCCTCCATCAGCTTCACCAGGGTGTCGATGGCCTCCTTGCCGAAGTCCCGCCCGGCGTCCTCCGGCGACAGTGCGTACGCCTCGTCGATGAACAGCACCCCGCCGCGCGCCCGTTCGAACGCCTCCTGGGTGCGGATCGCGGTGGAGCCGATGTGCTCGCCCACCAGGTCCACACGCGACACCTCCACGAGATGCCCTGTCTCCAGCACCCCGAGCGCGGCCAGGATCTCCCCGTACAACCGGGCCACCGTCGTCTTGCCGGTGCCGGGAGAGCCGGTGAAGACCAGGTGCCGCTTCACCGAGGCCGCCTTGAGCCCGGCCTTCCGGCGGCGCCGGCCCACCTCGATCATGTCGGTCAGCGCCCGCACCTCGCGCTTGACGCTTTCCAGGCCAACCAGCGCGTCGAGTTCACCCATCACGGCCTTCGGCGTACGGGTCTCCCGCTCCGGCACGGGCGGCACCGCCGACGGATCGGCGCCGGCCGCACGCTGTCCCGGAATCGCGCCGAGCAGCCCGCCGGTGGAGGCCGGAACCGTCTGCACCGCCGTGTCCTGCGCCGCCGGGGGCCGCAGCGCGCCGCTCTCGTCGCTGGAGCACTCCTCCACCACGGGTCCGGCCCCCGAGCCCGCGTCCGGGCCGCCCTCGGCGAACTCGTAACCACCCCGCACGCACCGCTCCGTACGGCACTTGCGCAGCGTCGTACGGCAGCCGTCGAGCACATGGAAGCCGTAGCCGCCGCTACCGGTCACCCGGCAGCTGACGAAGCTGCCCCGGCCGCCCGCCGAGACGTAGAACCCCGCCTCGGCCGGGCTCTCCACCACGCAGCGCTCGATCGTCGGATCGGCGCCCTTGGTGACGATCACACCTGTCTGGGTGCCGTCCACCGTGCAGTTGCTCAGGGTGCCGCCGCTGCCGTGGTCCCTGAACCAGGCGCCGGTCGCGGCGTCCCGGATACGGCAGTCGTCGAGCTGGGCGGTCGCGCCGTCGCTCACCGAGACCGCCGTGTTGCGCACCTGGGAGAGGTCGCTGTCGACCACGTCCGCGCGGGAGCCCCGGTCCAGGACGAACAGCGCGTCCGGCACGTCGTGCACCCGGCAGGAGTCCAGCACGGCCGTCGCGCCGTCGCTCACCCAGACCGCCGGGTAGTCGCCGGTGCTGTCGAAGATCTCGCACTGGTTGGCGTCCACACGGGTGCCCGGGTCCCAGACCGACAGGCCGTTGCGCCCGAACTGGCGCACCGTCGTCCGGGTCAGGGTCAGCACCGAGCGGGAACGCAGGTCGACCGCGTTCTCCGGGATGTCGTGGATACGGCAGTCGGCCAGGGTCAGCACCGCGTCGGTGTCGAGGGTGACACCGTCCGCGGAGGTGCGGTGCACCGCGCAGTCGGTGAGGTGGGCGGTGGCCCGCTGGGTCACCTGCACCCCGGCGCCCCGCACCTCGTACACCTCGCAGCCGAACGCCTCCAGCACGGTGTTCTCACCGGTCGCGCTCAACCCGGTGCCCGAGGCGTGGTGCACCCGGCAGCGGTCCAGGCGCGGATGGCCGCCGCCGCGCACCGCCACGCCCGCCTGGCCGGCCGCGACGACCTCGCACTCCTCGAACACCCCTGCCGCGCCGTCGAGGACGAGGACGCCGATACCGGCCGGATTGTCCACCGTGCAGCGGCGCACGGTCGGACGTGCCCCGCCGCGCACCTCGATGCCCGAGGCGGAGCGGGTCACGATCCGCACGTCCAGCAGCTCGGGCGTGCCCTCCTCCACCAGCAGCGCCGGGGCGGCGCCGTCCTGGCCCTCCACGTGCAGGCCCTGCACCACCGCGGAGGCCCGCACGGTCAGCGGGACGCCGTCCACGGGGGCGATCCGCACCGAGCCCGGCGCGTTGTCGGGGCCGCGCAGCGTCACCTCCCGGCGCACGACGAGGTTCTCCCGGTAGGTACCGGCGGCGATGGTGAGGACGTCGCCGTCGCTCGCGGCCTCCAGCGCGGCCGCGAGCGACGCGTACTCACCCGTGCGGCGCCGCCACCGCGATGTGCCGGTGTGCGTCACCTGGACCGTGCCCTGTGCCATGGCGTTGCCGTGCCCCCACCTCGTGGTACTTGTGCTCGTCCGCCTCAGGGACTCCGCCGCCGGTGCCGGGACGGCGACCGCGGGGCGCCACCGGGGCGTTCGCGTGTACGCGTGTTCCGGACTCCGGCGCGGCCTTCGGCTCGCTCGCGCGCGGGTCGATGCCGAAAGCGAGTCGGCCGGTCCACCGTAGCGTGCGCGCGGGTGGCGGGCCGACCAGAGCCGGAACCCCGTCCCGCGGGGCCGCGCCGCGCGCGCCTAACTACCCGTACCGGCCTTGCCCCAGTCCGGTCCCGCCCGGTCCCAGGCGCGGTCCCAACTCGCGTGACGGCGGCGGACCATGCGCCACACCACGAGGCGCCGCACGCTCTCGACGAGCCCTGCCGCCGCCACGGATGCGCCGAATCCGGCCAGCACCGCGTGCGCCAGCGCGGTGGCGGAGTCCAGCGGCCGGGTCGTCATTCGCCCGGCCGGGTCCGTCCACAGCCTGAAGTGCTCACCCGCGTGGGGAGACTTGACGTCCGCCAGTACCGCGCCCTGCCGGCGGGTGCCGTCCGGCGCCGTCCACCCGGCCACGACTCTGCTGCGGGAGGTACGGGCCGAGTCGGGGTCGGCCTCGGGCGGAGCCTGCCCCAGGGGGCGCAGCACGGTGGCCGTGACGAGATGACGGGTGTGCCGCTGCTCGCGCACAGCCCGCCGCAGAGAGTCCTGCGCGGCGGAGCCGGCGGCGATGCCGACGACGGGCGTCGCAACGAGTGTCAGCAGCAACGCCAGGAGGCACACCCACGCCTCCGCGACGTCGGTCGGGCGGCGCAGCGGGTTGCCCCGCCAGCGCCAGACACCGCTGATGGTCCGCACGCCCCCACCCCCTTCGCTCCGACGCCCCGTGTCGGTCCCGCTCATCACCCGGCCCGGCGAAGAGAGCCTGGAAGAAGGACATCACGCCCCGGGCGGTTCTCTCACGGATTTCTCATCTTCGCCCAACGAGCCGGGTACGGGAGGAGTTCCCCGTACCGCCGTCCGAACGGACGACCAGCGAATGACGGGGTGCGGGATGTGGACGGGAGCCGGTCCGCGCGGCCGGGAAAAATGATCGGCATGTTCTGCGTGTGACGGGGTACAGGCCACGTCAGGGAGGACGAGCGGGGGCGGACACACGCGTGCCGCCGACGGGCGACGGCCCGGCGACGGCACACGGGGGAACGAGGCGGTTCGGGCGGGGTGACGACCTTCCCCCCATCGTCCGGCCGGCACCACCGCTGGTCACGGTGGCCATCGGTCGATCGCGGAGCCGCGTTCCCGGAGCCGGACGGCCGCTACGACGCTACGAGGAGCACAACCGGCTCAGTAGCCCCGGTACTGCTGGTTGTTGTACGGCTCCTGGTACGGCTGCTGCGGCGGCCGGGGAGCGGCCGGGCGCATCGCCTCGTAGCCCGAGGGCGCCGGGCGGGGCGGCTGGGGCTGTGCGCCGGGGTAGCCGCGCGGGGCGCCGGCCTGCTGCGGGATGTACGCCGTCGGTGTCGGCTGCATCTGGGATGCCTGATGCGCCTGCGGGTAGCCGTACGCGGGCTGCGGCGAGGGGGCCGCGGGCAGCGCGGGAAGAGCGGAGGGCAGTGCGGGGAGGTTGCCGCCGGGGGAGGGCATGCCCGGGGAGGACTGCATGCCGACACCGGTGTCATAGGCGGCCGGGACCCTGATCGGGGCGATCTGCGGGGTGCCCCGCTCGGCCACGAGCGAGTCATAGATCGGGGTGTCCGGGAAGGAGGCGGAGTAGTAGCCGCCGCCATAGGTGGAGCGGGGGGAGGTCATGGCACATAAGTTAAGCCCACGATGTGCTGGTTGGGGAGACCGATAAGAGGGTTGTTTTCCGTGTCGACGGCGATCTGGGATCGCTAATCCGAGCGAACTTGCCAAAAATGGACTTCATTCGACGTCTGGATCGCGTAAAAGGCGAGTTCCTGTCCGGTTACCGACGGTTGACGGAGGGTCGGACAATGTACAGATGGGGGCGGACATGTCCATGGCCAAGGGGTCGAACACGCCGGTGCCCGTCACCTCGCTCCGCGTCGAGGTGACCCGCCGGGCGGGCCCCGGCATCCCCGACGTGGACGCCTCGGCACTGCTCCTCGTCAAGGGCAGGGTCCGCGCGGACGGCGACTTCGTCTTCTACAACCAGCCCGTCCACCCCTCCGGCGCGGTCCGCCACGCGGGCAGGGAGACGAACGGGCCGCAGGTCACCGACACCCTGCTCGTCGACCTCGAGCGCGTGGAGGCGGACATCGAGCGGATCGTCCTCGCGGCCTCGGCCGACGGCGGCACCTTCGGCCAGGTCCCCGGCCTCGCCGTCCGGGTCTCCGACCCCGCCACGGGAGACACCACCGCCCGTTTCGACAGCGCCGGCGCCACCGTGGAGACCGCCTTCGTCCTCGGCGAGTTCTACCGCCGCCAGGGCTCCTGGAAGTTCCGGGCCGTGGGGCAGGGCTACGACAGCGGGCTGGAGGGGCTGGCGACGGACTTCGGTATCACCGTCGACGTGCCCCGGCACCCGGCCGCGCCCCAGGCCCGGCTCTCCAAGGTCACGCTCACCAAGGCGGCCCCCTCGGTGTCCCTGGCCAAGCAGGGCGGTACCTCCGGCGTCATGCGCGTCAACCTCAACTGGCAGACCCGCGAGCACCTCACCGGCCGCCGCCGGGGCCCCGGGCCCGATGACCTGGACCTCGACCTGTGCGCCCTGTACGAACTCAGCGACGGCCGCAAGGGTGTCGTACAGGCCCTCGGCAACGCCTTCGGCGCGCTGGAGCGGCCGCCGTACATCCACCTCGACGGCGACGACCGCACCGGAGCCGCGGCGGACGGCGAGAACCTCACCATCAGCCTCGACCACAAGGAGCACCTCAGGCGGGTGCTGGTCTTCGTCACCGTCTACGAGGGCGCCGCCTCCTTCGCCGGCCTGCACGCCACCGTCACCCTCCGGCCGCAGCACGGCGCCCCGATCGACTTCGCGCTCGACGAGTGCACGGTCCCCTCCACAGTGTGCGCGCTGGCCCTGATCACCGAGGCGGGCGGCGACCTCGTCGTCCGGCGCGAGGCCCGCTATCTGGTCCCGGAACGCGGGGTGAGCCCGCAGCGCACCGTGGACCGGGCCTATGGCTGGGGCATGAACTGGACGCCCGGCCGCAAATGAGCCGGTCTCAGCCCTCGTCCGGCACGGCGCCGGGACGCGCGTAGGTGCGGCCCTTCCAGGCGGCGCCCCGCCCGCGGTGGTGCTGGACCGCCGAGTCGAGCGTCATCAGCAGATAGAGGAACGCCGTGAACGGCAACAGCGGAGCGAGCCACAGCGGCTGCCGGTAGTACCGCAGCATCGGCATGTACGTCGCCGCCATCACCGCCCACGCCACCGCGCCGAGCGCGCACGCCGGGGCATCCCCCGCGACCGCGCCCGCCGCCACCGCCGCGGGGGGCACCAGATACACCAGCGCCAGCCCGGCCACCGTGCCCAGCAACAGCGCCGGACTGTGCCTGAGCTGGGCGTACGCGCTGCGCGACACCATGCGCCACAGCTCGCCCAGACCCGGATACGGGCGCACGCTGTCCACCCGGTCCGCCAGGCCCAGCCAGAGATGGCCGCCGTTCGCCCGCACCGCGCGCGCGAGGGCCACGTCGTCGATGACCGCGTGCCGGACGGCGTCCGGAATCCGGGCCCGCCCGGCCATGTCCGCCCGCAGCAGCACACAGCCCCCGGCCGCCGCCGACGTACGGGCGCCCCGGCGGCCGATCCACCGGAACGGGTAGAGCTGGGCGAAGAAGTAGACGAAGGCCGGGACGACGAGCCGCTCCCAGGGACTCCGCGCGCGCAGCCGGGCCATCTGGGAGACCAGGTCGAAGCCACCCGTGCGTGCCGCCGCGACCAGGGAGCGCAGGCTGTCCGGGGCGTGCGCGATGTCCGCGTCCGTCAGCAGCAGGAACTCGGGGTCACGCGCGCGTGCCAGCGCGATCCCGTGCCGCACCGCCCACAGCTTGCCCGTCCAGCCCTCTGGAGGCTCGCCGGGGGAGTCCACCGTGAGCGGCAGCCCGCCGTGCCGCGCGGACAGCTCGCGGGCCAGGCCGCCCGTGCCGTCGCGGCTGCCGTCGTCCACCAGGAAGACCTCCGCCCGGCCCGGATAGTCCTGGGCGAGCAGTGAGGGCAGACTCGCCGGCAGCACGGCCGCCTCGTCGCGGGCCGGGACCACCACGCAGACCGGCGGCCACTCCTCCGGCTCGCGGCGCGGCGGGAGCCGTACATCGGTGCGCCAGAAGAACCCCTGGCCCAGCAGCAGCCAGCACCAGACGGCGACGGACACGGCGGCGGTCCACACGATGGCGCTCACGGCCGCAGTCTGCCCCACCGCAACGGCCCACCGGGGCTCATCGACTATCGTGGCCGGGTGAAGATCGCGCTCATGGACTCCGGAATCGGCCTCCTCGCAGCCACCGCGGCGGTCCGCCGCCTTCGGCCCGACGCGGATCTCGTGCTCTCCCTGGACCCCGACGGCATGCCCTGGGGACCGCGCACCCCCGAGGACCTGACCCGGCGCGCCGTGGCCGTCGCCGAGGCCGCCGCCGCGCGCCGGCCGGACGCCCTCATCGTCGGCTGCAACACCGCGACCGTGCACGCCCTGCCCGCGCTGCGCGCCCTGTGCGAACCCGGCATCCCGGTGATCGGCACCGTTCCCGCGATCAAGCCCGCCGCGGCCGGCGGCGGCCACGTGGCGATCTGGGCGACCCCCGCCACCACCGGCAGCCCCTACCAGCGCGGTCTCATCGCGGACTTCGCGCACGGCGTCCAGGTCACCGAAGTGCCCTGCCGGGGTCTGGCCGAGGCCGTCGAGCACGCCGACGAGCAGGCCGTCGCCGCGGCCGTCGCCGCCGCCGCGGAACTCACCCCGCCCGACGTCACCACCGTCGTCCTCGGCTGCACCCACTACGAACTCGTCGCCGAACGCATCCGCGCCGCCGTCCAGCAGCCGGGCGCCGCCCCGCTCGTCCTGCACGGCTCCGCCGGAGCCGTCGCCACCCAGGCGCTGCGCCGCATCGGGGAACTGCCCGCCCCCGGCGCCCCCGCCGAGGGCTCCCTCACCGTGCTGCTCAGCGGCCGCGAGGGCGGCGCCCTGCCCGCGGCCGCCCTGCACTACGCCGAGGGACGGCTGCTGCCCGCCGCCGGCCCGCTCGCCGACCGCATGTGATACCGGGTGCGGGCAGGCGAGGTCCGCCCGGTCCACCCGGAGCAGTGCCTCTGCGTGACCGGATACCGGCACGGCGGAACCTGGGTAACCTCATAGGCATGAGGGAGCACCGCGACGCCGAGGACGCCCCGCACCCCGACGTCTGGACCGGACGCGCCACCAACCGCGTGCAGTGGGTACTGGCGCTGGCCGGGGCCGCCTGCATGGCGCTCGGCATCGAGCTTGCCGTGCAGTCCGCGTGGACCTCCGGGACCATCGCCCTGGTCATGTCCGTGGTGGGCTGCATCGCGGTCGGGCTGCTCGTCCTGTTCGGCACGCTCGCCTTCGTGCACGTCGACCTCACGCTGGACCGGGACGAGCTGGAGGTGCGCTGCGGCCATGCGGGGCTGCCGCGCCGGCGCATCCCGCTCACCCAGGTCGCCGACGCCGAGTACATCCCGAACGTCACCCCCCGTCAGTGGGGCGGCTGGGGCTACCGCTGGCGTCCCGAGAAGGGCACCGCCGTGGTCGTCCGCCGGGGCGAGGGCATCGTGCTCAGCCTGTGGGACGGCCACACCTTCACCATCACCGTGGACGACGCCGAGTCGGCGGTCCGCGCCATCCGGGCCCGGCTGCGCGCCATCACCCCCGACAACGCGCACTGAGCGCGCTCAGCCCACCGTCTCCTGCCGGACCACCGGCTCCGCGCGGGCCGCCGCTCCTCCTCGCCCCACGGGCGCGCCGTCGCCCACCCGGCCAGCATTCCCGCGCCCGCCGTCACCGTGCTGATGCTCAGGGCGTCACCCACCGACGAGATCACCGCCGGCGCCGTGAGCGCCGCCCCGCCGTCAGCACCACCGGCGTCGGCCGGGGCACCCGCCACAGGGCGTGCAGCACCCACCCGAACACCGCGGCCAGCAGCAGTACCCCGACGATCCCCTGCTCGGCCGGCAACTGCAGCGGCGCCGAATGCGGCTGCCCCGCCGCATCACCCGCCGTCCCGAAACGCCCCGGCCCCACACCCCACACCGGCGCCTCACGGGCCAGTCGCACCGCCCGGCCCCACAGCCCCACCCGGTACGGCCCGATCCGCTCCGTGAACTCCGCGGCCGAGCCGCCCGGCAGCACCCCCGACGCCAGCCCGCACACCGCGACGGCATCCGGCCGGGACCGGCCGCACCGCCGAGGCCCGGATCACGCTGACGGCTGCGGGCCGATCTGTGGACGAGTCGCGCGGGAATGCCGTCATGACCGGCATGTCAGGGGGTGAGCGGGCCGCCGTACACTCCCCAGGGTGACCGTCACCGCAACTCCCGTGGACCTGCCGGACCGGCTCCGGCCCCCGGCCAAGGGCGCGCGCGCCCGCCTGATCCGCCTGGTCCCGGCCCTCGTGTCCGCGCTGAGCGGCGTGCTCCTCTACGTCAGCTTCCCGCCCCGCACCCTGTGGTGGCTGGCGCTGCCGGCCTTCGCCGGCTTCGCCTGGGTACTGCGCGGCCGGACCTGGAGGACGGCGCTCGGCCTCGGCTACCTCTTCGGCCTCGGCTTCCTGCTCCCGCTGCTGGTGTGGACCGGCGTGGAGGTCGGCCCCGGGCCCTGGATCGCACTGGTCGTCATCGAGGCGGTCTACGTCGCACTGGTCGGCGCCGGCATCGCCGCCGTGTCCCGGCTGCCCGGTTGGCCCGTGTGGGCGGCAGCGCTGTGGACGGCTGGAGAAGCGGTACGCGCGCGTGTGCCCTTCGGCGGCTTCCCCTGGGGCAAGGTCGCCTTCGGTCAGGCGGACGGCGTCTTCCTGCCCCTCGCCGCACTGGGCGGCACCCCGGTGCTCGGCTTCGGCGTCGTCCTGTGCGGCTTCGGCCTCCACGAGCTCGTCCGGCTGCTCCTGCGCCGCCGCGACGGCGAGGCACGGCGCTCCGCCGCCGCGGTCGCGCTGCTCAGCTTCGCGGTGCCGGTGACGGCCGCGGTCGGCGCGCGTGCGCTGGTCAGTGACAAGGCCGAGGCCGGGACCGCGACCGTGGCGCTGATCCAGGGCAACGTGCCCCGCGCGGGGCTGGAGTTCAACGCACAGAGGCGCGCGGTGCTCGACTACCACGCGCGGGAGACCCGCCGGCTCGCCGCCGACGTCGCGGCGGGCCGGGCGCCGCGTCCCGACTTCGTGCTCTGGCCGGAGAACTCCTCCGACATCGACCCCTTCGCCGCCCCTGACGCGGCCGCGGTCATCCAGGGTGCCGCCGAGGCCGTCGGCGCGCCCGTCTCGGTCGGGTCGGTCGTCGAGCGGGACAAGAAACTCCTCAACGAGCAGATCCTCTGGGACCCGGTCAAGGGACCCCTGCAGACCTACGACAAGCGCCAGGTGCAGCCCTTCGGCGAGTACCTCCCGATGCGTCCGCTCATCGGGGCGATCAACAGTGAGTGGACCGGCATGGTCCACCAGGACTTCAGCCGGGGCGACAAGCCGGGCGTCTTCGACTTCGGGCGCGTCAAGGTCGGCCTCGCCACCTGCTACGAGGCCGCGTTCGACTGGGCCGTGCGGGACACCGTCACCCACGGCGCCCAGATGATCTCCGTGCCCAGCAACAACGCCACCTTCGACCGCAGCGAGATGACCTACCAGCAGCTCGCCATGTCCCGCGTCCGCGCAGTGGAGCACAGCCGGACCGTCACCGTGCCGGTGACCAGCGGCGTCAGCGCGGTGATCATGCCGGACGGGCGGGTCGCGCGGCACACCGGGATGTTCGTCCCCGCCCACATCGACATGAAGGTGCCGCTGCGTACCTCGAAGACGCCCGCGACCCGGCTCGGCATCCTGCCCGAGCTGGTACTGCTCCTGGTCGCGGCGGGCGGTCTGGGCTGGGCGGGCGCGGCGGCGGCACGCGGGCGGCGGGCCGTCGGCGGCTAGGACCTGTCCGGCGGATCGTGGTGCGGGGAAGCGGCGGTGCCGGATACGGTGCGGCGCAAGGCGGCGGGTCGTCCTCGTACTGGGCGTATGCGGGCGATCCGGCAACGCGGCGAGGTGCCGTGGCTGTCGTCGCGTACCCGCCGGGGATCACGGCACAGCCCTTAGGGTCGGGGCCATGGCAACACCAGAATTCATCACCGCGCTCCGAGCCACGGCGGGCACGCAGTTGCTCTGGCTGCCCGGTGTCACGGCGATCGTCCTCGACGACGAGGGGCGGGTGCTCCTGGGCCGCCGCACCGACACCCGCAAGTGGTCGGTGGTCGGCGGCATCCCGGAGCCGGGCGAGCAGCCCGCCGCGTGCGCGGTGCGCGAGGTCTTCGAGGAGACGGCCGTGCACTGCGTGCCCGAGCGGGTCGTCCTGGTGCAGGCCCTCCAGCCGGTCACCTACGGCAACGGCGACGAGTGCCAGTACATGGACATCACCTTCCGCTGCCGGGCCGTGGGTGGCGAGGCGCGGGTCAACGACGACGAGTCGCTGGACGTCGGCTGGTTCGCGGTGGACGCGCTGCCGGAGCTGAACGAGTTCTCACTCTTCCGGATCAAGCAGGCCCTGTCCGACACACCCACATGGTTCGACCCCATGACTCTTGGCTGAAGTATGGGTGCTCGCCCTATGTGGTGAGCCGGGAGCGCCTCACTAGGGTCGGGACATGATCTCGCCCAGCCCCCAGCCCAGCACCCCTTCCGCCCTGGACCTCACCGGCCGGGTCGCCCTCGTCACCGGGGCCGCCGGAGGCATCGGCAGCGCGTGCGCGCTCCGGCTCGCCGCGGCCGGGGCGGAGGTGCGCGCGCTCGACCTCGACGCGGGGGGTCTGGCGGAGCTGGCCGGACGGGCCGGGGGGCTTCCCGGCCGGGTCGTGCCCCAGGTGCTGGACCTCACCGACCTCGACGCGGCCGAGCGGGCCGCGGCCGGGACCGACGTCCTCGTCAACAACGCCGGGCTGCAACTGGTGCGGCCACTGCAGGAGTTCCCGCCCGAGGTCTTTCACACGGTGCTGACGGTGATGCTGGAGGCGCCGTTCCGGCTCATCCGGGGAGCGCTGCCCCACATGTACGCGCAGGGCTGGGGGCGCATCGTCAATGTGTCCTCCGTCCATGGGCTGCGCGCCTCTGCCTTCAAGTCGGCCTATGTGGCCGCCAAACACGGGCTGGAGGGGCTCTCCAAGACGACGGCACTGGAGGGCGCCCCCCATGGGGTGACGTCGAACTGCGTGAACCCCGCCTACGTGCGCACCCCGCTGGTGGAGAAGCAGATCGCCGACCAGGCCGAGGCGCACGGCATCCCCGAGGAGCAGGTCCTCTCCGAGGTGCTGCTCAAGGACAGCGCGCTGCGCCGGCTGATCGAACCCGAGGAGGTCGCCGAGGCCGTCGCCTATCTGTGCGGCCCGCAGGCGTCCTTCGTCACCGGTACCTCCCTGGTGCTGGACGGCGGCTGGACGGCCCACTGAACCGCTGCCCCGATGGTCCTCGTGGAGTTGTCCACAGGGCCGACGAGCCGAGCCCACGATGAGCGATCCTGTGGCCATGTCTCCCGATCGAATCCAGTCGGCCGCGCGCCCCGCCACCGGGACCGCCGCGGCGGGGGCCGTCGCCTGTGCGGAGGCCCCCTACCTCGAACTGCTCGCCCGCGACGCCTCCCCGGAGGCGTACGAACGTCCCGTCCTCGTCGCCCGCGCCGCGGGGGAGTCCGTGGACCGGGTCGCCGCACTGGAACACGCCAAGTTCCTCGCGCTGCGCGTCCGCGCGGAACTGGAGGGGCGCCGCCGCCGGGAGGCGGAACTCTCCGCCCTCTTCGAGACCGCCCACGACCTGGCCGGGCTCAGGGACGTCGACGCGGTCCTCCGCGCCATCGTGCAGCGCGCCCGCTCCCTGCTCGCCACCGACATCGCCTACCTCAGCCTCAACGACCCGGAACGCGGCGACACCTACATGCTGGTCACCGAGGGTTCCGTCTCCGCCCGCTTCCAGCAGCTGCGGCTCGGCATGGGGGAGGGGCTCGGCGGACTCGTCGCCCAGACCGCCCGGCCGTACGTCACCGACGACTACTTCCAGGACGCCCGCTTCCAGCACACCGACACCATCGACGTCGCGGTGCGCGACGAGGGCCTGTTCGCCATCGTCGGGGTCCCGCTGACGCTAGGCTCGCAGGTCATCGGCGTCCTCTTCGCCGCCGACCGGCGCGCACGGGTCTTCGAACGCGAACAGATCGCCCTGCTCGGCTCCTTCGCGGCCCTCGCCGCGGCCGCCATCGACACCACCAACCTGCTCACCGGGACCCAGGCCGCCCTCGCCGGACTCGAACGCGCCAACGAGGTGATCCAGGACCGCAGCGGCGTCATCGAGCGGGCCTCGGAGGTGCACGACCGGCTCGCCGAACTCGTCCTGCGCGGCGGGGGAGTCCACGACGTGGCCGCGGCCGTCGCCCGAGTCCTGGACGGCGCGGTCGAGTTCACCGAGACCGGCACCACGCCGGCCGAGGCGCTGGAGGCGTCCCGCCACGAGGGGCACGCCGTGCGCCACGGCCCCGACTGGATCGCGGCCGTGGCGGCGGGGGAGGAGGTGTTCGGGGCACTCGTCCTGCACGGCCACCCCGACCTCGACCCGGTCGACCAGCGCACCCTGGAGCGGGCCGCGATGGTCACCTCCCTGCTCCTGCTGGCCCGCCGCTCGGCCGCAGAGGCCGAACGGCGCGTGCGCGGCGAACTCCTGGACGACCTCCTCGACGCCCGCGACCGCGACCCGCGGCTGCTCCGGGAACGCGCCGCACGGCTCGACGCCGACCTGGACGCCACCCACGCCGTCCTCGCCACCCGCCTGGACGCGCCCGCAGCCGACGCCGACGAGGAGGCCGCCGCCCGTCGCCGCCTGTGGTCCGCCGCCTCCCACCTCGCCACCACCCGGCACGGCCTGGCCGCCGCCCGCGACGGCGGCACCGTCCTGCTGCTCCCGCTCGGCCCCGGCGACACCGCCACGGAACTGGCCCGGCGCACCGCACGCGAACTCGGCACCGCCGTCCGCCAGCCGGTCACCGTCGGAGCCTCCGCCCCCGTCACCGGGCTGGCGGGAAGTCCCGAGCAGGTGGCCGCCGCCTACGCGGAGGGGCGTCGCTGCCTGGACGCCCTCCACCTGCTCGGCCGTGGAGGGGACGGCGCGGCCGCCGAGGACTTCGGCTTCCTCGGGCTGCTGCTGGCCGGGGACCGGGACATCGGCGGCTTCGTGGAACGCACCATCGGCCCCCTCGTGACGTACGACGCCCGGCGCGGCACCGATCTGCTGCGCACCCTGGACGCCTACTTCGCCGCCGCGATGAGTCCGGCGCGCACCAAGGACGTCCTCCATGTCCATGTGAACACCGTGGCCCAGCGGCTGGAGCGGGTGGGCCGGCTGCTGGGCGAGGACTGGCAGACACCGTCCCGCGCGCTGGAGATCCAGCTCGCCCTGCGGCTGCACGGGCTGGCGGGCCCGGGACGCCGCTGACCGGCACCCGTGCGGGTGCCGGCCCCGGATGGGCTTCGCGGGGGCGGGAGGAGCGGTGCGGTCGCCTGCCATGTGCGCCACCACCCTGTGGGCGGTGGCGGCGGGTGATGCCGGCACACCGCAGGAAAGGTCCGCTCAGCGGGCACATGCGAGGGGTCGCGCGACAGCCGTGCGGGTCAGCCGGCTGACAGGCGGCGCGCCAGGTGGTCGGCGGTGGGCGTGCCGCCGGCCCGGACGACGTCCTCCGGCCTGCCCTCGGCGACGATGCGGCCCCCGTCGTCCCCGGCGCCCGGACCGAGGTCCACGATCCAGTCCGCGGCGGCGACCGTGCGCAGGTCGTGCTCCACCACGACGACCGTGTTCCCGGCGTCCACCAGACGCTGCAACTGCCCGATCAGCAGGTCCACGTCCGCCGGGTGAAGTCCCGTGGTCGGCTCGTCCAGCAGGTAGAGGCTGTGGCCGCGAGGCGCCCGGTGCAGCTCGCTCACCAGCTTGATGCGCTGCGCCTCGCCACCGGAGAGTGTCGTGGCGCTCTGGCCCAGGGTCAGGTAGCCCAGCCCGATGTCGGAGAGCAGCTCGAGGATGCGGGCGGCGGGCCGTACGTCGGCGAGGAAATCGTGCGCCTCCTCCACGCTCATCGCCAGCACGTCGGCGATGGTCCTGCCGCGATGACGCACCATCAGCGTGCCGGGGTTGTAGCGGGCGCCCTGGCAGACCGGGCAGGGGGAGGTCTCCGTGGGCAGGAAGAGGAGTTCGATGCTGACGACTCCGTCGCCCAGGCAGTGCGGGCAGCGGCCCTGGGCCACGTTGAACGAGAACCGGCTCGCCGTGTAACCGAGTTCGCGCGCGGCCGGCTGGGCGGCGAACAGCTTGCGGACGCTGTCGAAGAGGCCGGTGTAGGTGGCGAGGTTCGAGCGCGGGGTGCGTCCGATGGGCTTCTGGTCCACGATCACCACGCGGTTGATGTGCCCGAGTCCCGTGCTCGAGGACACTGTCACCCGGTCCGCCGCCGGATCCCAGACCGGCACCCCGGCCTCCTCCTCGTCGGCGGTCTCCACCGGGGCGGGGTCCCGGGCGGTGTCCTCGGCGGTCCCGTCGGCACGCAGGTGATCTCGGACCGTCTCCGCGAGCGCGCGACGGACCAGGGTCGACTTGCCGGACCCGGAGACGCCGGTGACCGCCGTGAGTGTGCCGAGCGGGAAACTCGCGTCCAGGTCGATGAGGTTGTGGCCCGTGACCCCGTCCAGGCGCAGCCAGCCCGCAGGCCGGCGCGGCTCCTCGGGTCCCGGCACAGTGGGCGCGTCCAGCGGGAGGTACCGCGCGGTCACCGAGTCCGGTGCCCCGCTCAGCCCTTCGACGGGCCCGTTGTAGAGGACCTGGCCGCCGTGCCGGCCGGCGCCCGGGCCCATGTCGACGATCCAGTCGGCCGAGGCGAGCACCTGCGCGTTGTGCTCCACCACGAAGACGGTGTTGCCCGCGCCCCTGAGCCGGTCCAGCGCGGTGAGCAGCAGTTCCGTGTCGGCGGCGTGCAAGCCGGCCGACGGCTCGTCCAGCACGTACAGCACCCCGAACAGGCCGCTGCGGAGCTGGGTGGCCATGTGCAGCCGCTGCAGTTCGCCGCTGGAAAGGGTGGAGGTCGCACGCCCGGTGGCGAGGTAACCGAGCCCCAGGTCGGTCAGCGTGCCGAGCTGGTCCCGGAGGCCGGCGACGAGTGCGTGCGCGGCCTGCCTGCGCTCGGCGGGCAGGGCCAGGGTGTCGGGATGGTCGCGGGCCGACTCCAGGAAGGCCGCGAGCCGGCTCAGCGGCATCGAGGTGGCGACCGAGATGTCCTGCCCGGCGATGGTCACCGCCAGCGCGTCCGGGTTCAGCCGCTTGCCGTGACAGGCCGGGCAGATCTCCTCGGCCATGAACGAGGCGGCCTTGGCCCGCAGGTGCGCCGCCTTGGAGGTGGCGAACGTGTGCAGCACCCACTTGCGGGGGCTCATGTATGTGCCCTGGTACGAGCGCTGCACCCGGTGTGCGTCACGCACCGGATGCACCGTGACAATGGGCTGCTCGTCCGTGGTCAGCAGCCACTCGCGCCGTGCGGCGGGCAGCTCGCGGAAGGGCACGTCGATGTCGATGCCCAGCTCGGCGAGGATGTCCCGGTAGTTCTTGCCCTGCCAGGCGCCCGGCCAGGCCGCGATCGCGCCCTCCCGGATGCTCAGGGAGTCGTCGCCCACGAGTCTGCTGTCGTCGACGCTGTGCAGCCGCCCGAGGCCCGAACAGGTGGGGCACGCGCCCGCGGCGGTGTTGGGTGAGAAGCTGTCCGAGTCCAGCGGCGCCGCGTCGCGGGGGAACGTTCCGGCGAGGTCCTCCGGGGTCCGCCCGGCCGGATAGGTACCGGCTCGGGAGTACAGCATGCGCAGGACGTTGGAGACCCGGCTGACGGTGCCCACCGTGGAACGGGTGCTGCCGCCGCTGTGCTGCTGGCGCAGCGCCACGGCGGGCGGCAGGCCGGTGATCGAGCCGACCCTGGGGGCCGCGCCCTGGTCGATCAGGCGCCTGGCGTACGGTGCGACGGACTCCAGGTAGCGCTGCTGGGCCTCCGCGTAGATGGTGGCGAACGCGAGCGACGACTTGCCGGACCCCGACACCCCGGTGAAGGCCACGATCTGGTCACGGGGTACGTCCACATCGACGTGCCGCAGATTGTGTTCATCGGCCCCACGGACTCTGATCAGCCCTTCCTGACTGGCGTCCGGCGGTGCGGCGGGTGACGGTGCGGGCGTCTGTCGTGGGGGTGGAGCCATGGGCAAAACCTAACCCGACCGGCCGGTCCGTGCCGCGAGCGCCTGCTGATCGAGTGAGGACGCGACGCCCACGCCGGGCCGGTCGCACGACCGAGTGCGGCAGCCCTACGGCGCGAACGCCGTTGAGGCATGAATGAATTGGCGTTCCCGCCGGTCAGGCGCACCGCCCCCGGCTGCCGGTCGGCACCGACGACCATCTCCTCCTGGACGGTCGTCGTCGGCGCCGGGAGGATGGACACGATCCCGTACAACCACCGGGTCGCCCTGGTCCACTCCTCCACCGCGATCGTCACCGGGGCCTGCCCCGTGTCCAGCCGGGTTCACCGGCCGACGATGTGACGGCGCGTCGGGGGGCGGACGAAGAAGGGGCGCTCGGCCCGGTGGCCGCCCTCTCCCACCGGACCACAGCGCTGTGCGAAGGCAGTCCCTGGGACACCCGCAGGAGGAATCAGTGACGTACCCGCCCCCGCTCACCCCGACGGACGAACTCACCGAGGCGAAGAGGCGGCTGAGCCTTCCGCGCATCGTGGTGATCTGTGGCTCGACCCGTTTCATGGCCGAGATGGCCGAGGCGGATCTGCGGGAGACCGCGGCCGGACGGATCGTCGTCAGACCGGGCTGTGACTTGAAGTCGCCGCACGAACTCTGGTCCGATCCTGCCGCGGCCGAGGCGCTGAAGGCCCGGCTCGACGATCTGCACCGGGCCAAGATCCAGCTCGCCGACGACGTGCTCGTGGTCGGCGACCACATCGGAGAGAGCACTCGGGCCGAAATCGCCTATGCCCGCTCCCTGGGCAAGCCGGTGCGGTTCACACACGCCGAGGTCGACCCTGACGCCTGAGTGCCCGCTTGCCACCGCGACGTCGCCACGCACCGGTGGCTCAGCTCGGCGACCAGTTCGCGGCCCGTCCGGTCTCGCCGAGCAGCCGCTCGAACCGCGTCGCCCCGGCCGGGACCGGAACCGCCTCGGCGTACACCCCCGCGTTGCGGCCCATCGGTGCGATCTTCTCCAGTTCCGGGGCCACCTCCTCGACGGTCGCCGCGTCCGGGGCGTACTCCTGGCCGGTGGCCCGCGCCAGGTCCCAGCCGTGCACCAGGAGGTCGCCCAGCACCATGTACGCCAGCGTGCGCTGCGGCAGGCCCATGCCCGGGGAAATGCCCTCCACCGAACCGGGCGTCGCCCACGCCTGCGCGAGCCGCGTCCCCTCCTCGCGGAACCGGCTCCGCCAGTCGCCCGAGGCGAGGTACTCGCCGGCCGACGCCAGGTCCGCGGGCTCCCCGACGGCCAGCTTCTGGAAGCTGGTGACGACGTGGAAGAGATGGTTGAGCAGGTCGCGCACGTCGTACCGGGAACAGGGCGTGGGAGCGCCGAGCTGTTCGTCGGTGACGCCGTCCACCACGGGGGCCGTCGCCCGGACGGCGTTGTCGATCAGGGAAGAGACTGAATTCGCCATCGCTCCACCTTAGGGACGCACGCCGGGCGGCACCCGGACGAACCGCCGGGCGTGCGCTCGCGCGGGCGAGGGCCACCGGAAAGGCACCGCACCTTCACAGAGGCCGCCCGCTGGCCGCAGGCGGGGCGGGCAACCGTACAGGGCTGTCTGCCGGGGAGGAGCCCCCACCGTGGCCATCGTCGCAATTCTGCTGCTGCCGGTCGTGACCATGCTGCTGTACGGGATGGACCGGACCGAGGACTGGCTCGCGCGCGGCCCGAAACCGCCCCGCCGCGCCCGAGGCCGCCATCTGCGCCTGGTCCACGGCGACCGGCGACAGGCCCCGGTTGCGGCCGACCGGGCCGCGACCGAGGCCGCTTAGGACCTCAGCCGCGCGGGCCGCTGATCCGCTCCGGCTCGATGACGTAGATCACGCGCACCTGGTCCCGCCCGCCGAACCACGGGTAGGGGCCGCCCAGGTACTTGCGCGCCAGCGCCTCGATGTGATCGACCGCACCCTCGGTGGTCACCCGCACCACCCGGCCGCGGATCTGCGTGTACGACGACGGGTCGGCCGGGTCGGAGACCGCGAGGGCCACCCGCGGGTCCCGCGCGATGTTCCGGGTCTTCTGGTGTGACTCCACGCTGTTGATCAGGACGTGCTCGCCGTCGGTGTCCACCCAGGTCTGGGTGAGCTGCGGCGAGCCGTCGGGCATCGTCGTGGCGATGTAGCAGGTGCTCGCGCTGCGCAGCAGCGCGAGCAGATCGTCATCGAGGGGTACGGGCACGGGGAGATCTCCGGCAGATCGAGGGTCGATCAGGTGAAGGAACACAGGTGTGTCTGGGAGCGCCCAGGGTAACCGGCTGCGTGTAGGACCCATGTGATAGCTGGTCAGAGGGAGACCCCAAGATGCTGATGGCCCACCCCGCCGTGCTGCAGGACCTGATCGAGCAGTACGACACGCTGCGCGTCCTGCACGCCCAGGAGGGCGGCGCCGAAGTGCGGCAGCGGATGGACGACATCTCCTACACCCTGTGCGTCGCCACCGGCACCCGTGACATCGACGCGGCGCTGATCGCGGCCCGCCACCGGCTGTCCGGCGCGCGTCCGCAGGACGACTCCCTCCTGCCCGCCTGACCTCTTCCCGCCCACAGCCCGGTCGGCTCGTCAAGAGGACGATTTGGGTTGTGTGTGGCGAATGCGTGTGGAAATCTGTCGGGCGTTGCACGTGGCCGGTGGATGCGAGACCGTTGTCATTGGTAAACGTTCTCGATCGACTGAGAGGTGGTGGAGCGCACGCTCGCGCTCCCCGACTGTGATTTCTTCTCCGGGTACACCCGATAGTCCGCCGACCGGCGGTGTCGTCGTCGGCACCGCCTGGAACGGCGCACCCTGTCCCGTCCTGGTGGTCGATGCCGACGGGGCCGTGATCGAGACGAACGAGGCGGCACGCCGCCTGATACCGCTCGTGGCAGGGGACTCGGCCACGGCGGCGGCCGTGCCGGGCTGGCTCGCCGCCGCCGATCGTGAGCTGCGTCGGGCGAAGACCCCGGCACGGACCGTCTCGGGCGAGGTGGCCGGCCGCAGCTTCGAGGCGCACCCCTCCGTCTGCGGCGACGGCAAAGTGATGTGGTGGCTGCTGGAGGACACCGACCGCCGCCTCGCCGAGCAGGCCCTGCGCGGCGAACGGGAGCGGGCCGCCCTGCTCGCCGAGGTCTCCAGCGCCCTGCTGTCCTCCTTGAACGTCGAGCGGTGCATGACGGTGACCGCGCGGATGGCGGCGGGGCATCTCGCGGACGCGGCGATCATCGTCGCGCCAGGTCAGGGCCGTCGCTACCCGCTGACCTACGCGGGGGCGGACGGCGAGGTCAGCCAGAAGATGCTCCAGATCGACCCGCGCTCGGTCGCCGGGCTCGCGGAGGCCCTCCAGGGCTTCCCGCCGGTCCCCGCCCGCTGGATCGACCCCGACGAGCTGCCCGGCTGGGCCGTGCCCGAGGGCTTCGGCGGCCCGATCGGCTCCGTCATAGTCACCCCACTGCCGGGCCACGGCGTGCCCGCCGGCGTCCTGATCCTGCTGCGCTCCAGTACCCACCAGGCGTTCACGGAGGGCGAGGAGGTCTTCGCACGGCTGTTCGCGGCACGGGCCGGCGTGGCGCTCTCGGCCGCACGCCTGTACGCCGAACAGCGGTCGATCACCACCACCCTCATGCGTGAACTTCTGCCGCCGCGCCTGGAGCGCGTCCACGGCGTCGAGTACGCGGGCGCCTACCGGGCGGCACGGGACCACGAGCGGGTGGGCGGCGACTTCTACGACGTCCACCCGGGCACGGACCCGGGTGAGGAGACGTTCGTCGTCCTCGGTGACGTCGCGGGCAAGGGGCTGGAGGCCGCCGTGCTCACCGGCAAGATCCGCAGCATCCTGCAGGCACTGCTGCCGCTGTCCGGGAACCACCAGCAGGTGCTCTCCCTGCTCAACGGCGCACTGCTCAACTCCCACCACACCCGGTTCGCCACCCTGGTGCTGGCCTCCGTCACCCGCCGCTCGGGCCAGGTACGGCTCCGGCTGACCAGCGCGGGGCACCTGCCGCCGCTGATCATCAGGAGCGACGGCCGGGTGGAGGAGGTTCCGACGCAGGGGCAGCTCATCGGCGCGATGCCGGACGTCACCGTGCACAGCGCCCAGGTGTCGCTGGCGCCGGGGGAGACCTGCCTGCTCTACACGGACGGCATCACCGAGGCGTCCGGCGGCCCGTTGGGCGATCAGTTCTTCGGCGAGGAGCGGCTGCGGGCGGCCCTCGGCGCGTGTGCCCGGATGCCCGCGGAAGCGGTGGTGGAACGGGTGCAGATGCTGGCGGCCCAGTGGCTGGGGGGTGGCCGGCACGACGACATGGCCACGCTCGCCATCACCAACCCGGCGGGCGGCCACGGCGCCCTGCACGCCGTCAACGGCCACCACGACGCGACGGCCCGGCACGGGGCGGCGCACCGATGAGCGGTACCGGTGCCGCGGTGGAGGGCCGCGCGGAGCTGTCGGAGCGGATCTGGACGGCCGTGATGGCCAAGGACGAGGCGGCGGCCGTGCGCGAGGTGTTCGCGGCGGCCGACGCGGGAGCGGCCCGGGAGACGCTGCTGCTGGAGGTGCTCGGCGGGGTCCAGCGCCGGGTCGGCGTGGAGTGGGCCGCGGACCGGATCAGCGTCGCCGAGGAGCACGCGGCCACCGCGATCATCGACCGGGTCATCGCGGCCCTCGCCCACCGGGTCCCGGCACCGGACGGGCTGCCGGACAGACCGCGCGTCACGGTCGCGTGCGTCGACGGCGAGTGGCACGTGCTTCCGGCACGGCTGCTCGCCGAGGTGCTCACCGGGCGCGGCTGGCAGGTGGACTTCCTGGGCGCCCACACCACCACCCCGCATCTGATCGCACACCTGCACGCGACCAACCCGTCGGCCACGCTGCTGTCGGCCTCGCTGCCCCTGCACCTGCCGAGCGCGCACACCGCGGTCACGGCCGTGCAGTCCATCGGCATCCCCGTCATGGTCGGCGGAGCGGCGTTCGGCGCGGACGGCCGCTACGCCCGTCTCATCGGCGCCGACGCCTGGGCCCCCGACGCCCGCGCGGCCGCGGACCTGCTGGCCGACGGCCTGATCCACCCCGAGCCGACGACCAGGCAGCAGGTCGACGACCTGCCCCACCTCGCGGACCAGGAGTACACCCTGATCAGGGGCAACCGTTCCGCCCTGGTCCGGCAGGCCCTCACGGACCTGGAGGCACGCTGGCCCGGCATGCGGGCGTACAACGAGGCGCAGCGCGAGCGCACCGCCGAGGACCTCGCGCACATCGTGGACTTCCTGGCCACCGCGCTCTACGTGGACGACCCCGAACTGTTCACCGGCTTCATCACATGGACGGCGGAGATCCTCGAAGCCCGCCGCGTGCCCCCGCACAGCCTGCGGACCGGACTGGACATCATCGGGGAAGAGCTGCACGACTTCCCCCGCGCCCTCGATTTCCTCAGGGCGGCCGCCGAGGCCCTCCCCGCGACGCCCTCCCCCCGACCCAGCCCCGGCCCAGGAAAGACCGCATGACCCTCCACCAGCCAGTCGGCTTCTCCGTCCTCGTCGAAGCCCTCGACTCGCGCTCGATACGGCTGACGCTTCAGGGAGTCCTGGACTTCGAGTCCGGGGACGAGTTCCTCGACACCGTGAACCGGACACTGGACGCGCACGCCCTGGAGCACGGCCCGGCGCTGCGGGAGCTGCACATGAACTGCGCGGGCCTGCGTCTGGTCGACTCCAGCGGGCTGTCCGCCCTGCTGACACTGCGGCGCCGGACCCATCCGGCGGGCGTCACCCTGCGTCTGCGGCACCGGCCCGTGCAGCTGACCCGGATGCTGGCGCTCACCGGCACCGCCGAGTACCTCACGGCCGGCCCGGACGGCGCCGCCGGGGCGGGCGGAGAACTCAGCGACGGCGCCGAGTCCACCTCGTCCTGAGCCTCACCGCTTCGAGGCCTGCCCCCCCGCGTGGTCACCGGTGGGCAGCTTCCACCACACGGTGATCGTCTTGCCCCGCGCGGTGGGGGCGACGGCGGTCCGGTCGCTCAGCTTCTCCACCAGCCCGAGACCCAGGCCACCACGGCCGTCCAGGGGCGGGTCGGTTCGCGGGGTGGGCAGCTCGGGGCTGTCGTCGGTGATCTCCAGGACGAGCTGCCCCTCCTCCAGTCTGAGGACCAGCGACCAGGTGCCGTCGGGGGTGTGCCGGACGGCGTTGGTGACCAGTTCGCTCACGACGATCTGCACCGCCTCCGCGTCCGCGCCAGGACAGTGCGCGTCCAGGTACGCCGCCGCGAGCCGACGGGCGTCGGCCGGTGACGAAGCCTGGGAGTGTGCGGTGAACATGGGCCCCTTTCGCGCGGGCGTGCTTTCCCTCCGCGTGCCCCCGCCCGGTCCGGACACGCCGCCGAGCCGGGTGGAGCCGGTCACGGCCGCGCCTGACGGGGCACGGTGGACAGGGCGCCACGGAGTGATTCCAGGTCGGGCCGGGAGGGCAGCAGACGCTCCGCTCCCGTGAGGTCGAACAGGCGCCGCACGGTCCCGTCACCGCCGAAGACGCCGACGCTCCGGCGCCGCGCCGTACGCAGCAGGTGGTTGAGCAGCGACGAGTCGCAGAAGCCGACCTCCCGAAGGTCGAACGCGAGCGGCCCGGCCCAGCGGACCAGGGCGTCCTCCGTGGCGTCCTCGACGGTGTCCAGTTCCTCGGGATCGAGGTGCCCCCGCAGTCCGATCACCCATAGCTCTCCGTCGGCGCGCGAGTACGCTACCGCCGGGGGGATCGGTTCCTCGAACGCCTGACTGCGGTTCATCATGAGGCCATGGTGCCAAACGGGGTCCACCGAGTCACAGTCCAGGGTGTTCCCGGCCGGAGGACGTCAC
The DNA here is from genome assembly GCF_053596035.1 of Streptomyces sp. NPDC001781. Taxonomy (NCBI): domain Bacteria; kingdom Bacillati; phylum Actinomycetota; class Actinomycetes; order Kitasatosporales; family Streptomycetaceae; genus Streptomyces; species Streptomyces sp. NPDC001781. Next base: position 148,738 of record NZ_JBSFFI010000015.1, read on the forward strand.
GCTGGGAGCTCGTGCGCGTACTCTATGCAACCCGCGTAGACGCGCGCATCATGGGAGCGCTCCATCGCTCCACCCCGTCAAGATTGTCATGTACCTGCAATCAGGGAGGACCGTACGATGGCTTGCGGATCGACCAGCCTGTGGGCCGGTGAGACCAGTTGGTTCTGCTGCGGCAACTCGTGGGGGCCCTGTGGCAGCGCCGGCGGCGGCGCATGCGGCAACTGCCAGTCCAGCGCACACCACGGCGCCTGGCCCAACGCCTCGGCGGCGTGTTTCGACATCACCCGCCCCGACCTCTGCGGCGAGAACATCCCCCGGCGCGGTTGCGGTTCGGTGATGAACGTCCGGCACCAGTGCTCCGGCGCCACCGTGTGCATCACCATCACCGACTGCGGCCCCCGCACCAAGGACTGGTGCGGCGAGGCGACCTGCTGCAACGGCACCTGCCGCACCAACCGCGTGCTCGACCTGACCCCGGCCGCCTTCTCGGCGATCGGCAACCTCAGCTCCGGCAGGCTCCCCGTCTACATCTACGAGTGAGGAGGCCCGACATGAACGCACGGAACGCCACGGGAGTGCCGTCCGGAGGAATGCGCCGCCGCCGCTTCCTCACCACCGCCGCCCTCGGGGGCGCGACCATCGTCGGAGCCGGCGCCCTCGGCGGCCTCGACGCCGACGCGGCCTTCGCCGCCGAGCCCTCCCTGGACCCGGCCATCGCCCGGTCCACGTTCGTGGAGGGGAGGATCACCGGCATCACCGGCAGCGTGCTGGTGGTGGCCGGCTCCGGCGGCCACCGCGCGCGCGTACAGATGACCAACGTCACCAGCGTGTGGAAGGTACGGCCCACCACCGCCGAGGTCATCGAGGTCGGCGACGGACTCTACGCGCGCGGAGTCCCCATGCCCGACGGCACGGTGGCGGCCGACGCGGTCTGGGTGAACATCGTCAACCTGGACACCACGATCCGGGGCATCGCGAAGAACCGGGTCCACCTCGCCCACGGAAGGCACGAGGTCGTCGGCAACATCCTCGCCGACACCGGGGCCTCCTACGCCGGACGAGGACTGACCTCCGACCTGTCACGGCTGCGCATCGGGCAGAGCGCCCAGGTGCTGGGCGCCTGGCGGCCGTCCGACGACTCCGTGGACGTCGTCCGTATCTCCGTCGGGCACTGAAGCGGACGTGGGGAGAGGCGCAGATGCTGTCACTGACCGCGGGACTCCTCCCGCTCCTCCTCGCCGGGCTGCTCGCCGGCACCGGTGCGGCCAAGGCCCTCGGCCCGGACGTCGCCCGCACGGCGCCGCGGACCGCGCTGGCCCGCCTGCTGAGCAGCAGCGAGCGCGCCGTCCTGGTGCTGCGGGCAACCGGGTGGGCCGAACTCCTCCTGGCCGGGGCCCTGCTCGTGGCCCCCGGCACCGTGCTGCCGGGGGCGGCCACCGCGCTCCTGGGAGCCGGATTCCTCGGCTACCTCGGCTATGGCCGGACGCGGGCCCCGCAGGCGTCCTGCGGCTGCTCCGCGAGCGAGGACACGCCGGTCACCTGGCGCGCCTTCGCCCGCGCCGCGCTCGTCACGGCCGGCGGGCTCACGGCGGCCGGGACTCGCCGCACGTGGTGGGACGCCCTCGGGGACCGGCCGGTGGCGTCGGCCGCCGTGCTGGCCGCGGGAGCGCTGATCCTGTTCGCCCTCTCGGCGGACCCGGACCGCTGGTGGCGGCTACCCCTGCGCCGCACCCGGCTGCGGATGTTCGGCCACCCGCTGACCGGCGGTGGCGGGACACGGCAGGTCCCGGTGGCCGCCAGCGTGGAGCTGCTGGAGAACTCCCTGGCCTGGCACGCCACGGCACCCGTGGTGCGCTCCGCGCTGCTCGACCACTGGGAGAGCGACGGCTGGCGCATCCTGCACTTCTCCGGCGTCCACGGGGTGGGCGAGGCGGCCCGCCCGGTGGCGGTCCTGTTCGCCCTGGACGCCGCAGCGAGCCGTGACACGCCCGGCGATCCGGTGATCCGCGTCAGCTACGTCGACGCGGACACGGGGGCGCCGGTGGCCGCAGGGGAACTGCGCGCGACCCCGCCCCGCCGCTCGCTGCGCCTCGTCGAATAGGAGACGGCCCGGTGCGGCCGCCGGGAAGGGCGGTCGCACCGGGCCGGGGCGTGGCGCGGGGGCCCTCAGCGGCCGTGCCAGTCCAGGCACACCACCAGCGCGTCGTCGTCCGGCGCCGGAGTGCCCCGGTGCTCGGCCAGCTCGCGCAGCACCGCTCCCGGCACCTCCGAGGCCGGAAGCAGCCGGGTGGCCTGGATGGCCCGCGTCAGCGCCGCGTCACCGTACGCCTCACCCTTGGGTGAGGCGACCGTGTACACGCCGTCGCTGACGAAGACCAGCCGGTCACCGGGCCGCACCTGGAGCTCCTGCGCGACGTAGTCGGTCTCCTCGAACATGCCGAGCGGCAGCTGCGCCTCGAAGCCGATGTGCTCCACGGCACCGCCGCGCAGCCGGAGCAGCTGCGGGCAGCCGGCGTCCACCACCCGGGCGTGGCCGGTGGCGAGGTCGAAGTCCAGCATCAGCACCGACAGATGCCGCTGCCCCCGGTACTGCGCGTACACCGCCTGGTCGGCCAGGGCCGCCTGGTCGGCGAGCGGGATGCCGGCCCGGCGGGCGTTGCGCAGCGCGTTGACCGCGAGGTTGGTGAGCAGCGCGGCCTCTATGCCCTCGCCCATGCCGTTGGAGACGTACAGGGTGAGCCGGTCCGCGCTGGACGACCAGTCGTAGTTGTCGCCGTGCATGGCGTAGGCCGGTTCGAGCTGGGCCCCGAGGTCGAACTCGGGCAGTGAGCAGGAGTGGCCGGGCAGGAGCTGCCACTGCATCTCGGCGGCCAGGGTGAGCCGGTCCTGCCGTCGGGCCTGGAGGTACAGATCGGTCTCACGGTCGGCGACCAGCACCTCGTGCCCCAGCACCTGGGCGATGTCGGCCAGCTCGGGCAGCGCGGCGCGGGTGTCCTCGGTTTCGGGCAGGGTCACCGTGAGCACGCCGAGCCGGTCCCCGTGCACGGTGACCGGCAACTGGACCCGCAGCCGGTTGTCGGCCAGGCTCTCCAGGAAGGGTTCCTGTGCGCCGAAGGCCCGGCCCGCGGGGCCGTTGCGCAGGGACACCGGGGGGAGCGTGTGCGGCGGGGTGGTCACCGGCTGGAGCATGGTGAGGCCGTAGTCGGCCAGCAGGAACTCCACCGTCTCGGCCGCGTAGAGCCCGGCCAGCTCCCGGCGGACGGTGTCGGCCAGGGCGTAGGGAGGCGCCGTACGCAGCGCCCGCTCGACAGCCATGAATCTGTTCACGATCGTAGGTATGCCAATCTCTCACCCGTAAGAACGCTACGCCCGCCCCGCGATGGGCCGAGTGGTGGACGTATCGTGCCGTTTTCCTGAATATTTCGGACCGTCTTGCCTGCTAGTAGGCTGTGGGTCGTCCCCGTACCTGCGAGAGTGTGACCGTGACGAACTTCCACCCCCGCCCAGAGCCCGTCGAAGTCGCGCGTGTGACCTCCACGGCTGCGGAACTGCTGGAAGTGCTGTGGGGCCGGGCATCCACGGCTCCCGCCTCTGCGTCCCAGTTGCGTGTACTGCTCATTCTGGAACACCAGGAGGGCATCAACCTGCGGACGCTCGCGGACCATCTGGCCTCCACGCCGCCCTCGACCAGCCGGCTGTGCGACCGGCTCCAGGCGGCGGGGTTCGTCGAGCGCGAGCTGAGCCGCACCGACCGGCGCGAGGTGCGCCTGTACCTCAGCAACCGGGGCCGTGCTTTTCTGACGGACCTGCGCGCCCGGCGCGAGGAGACGCTGCGCTCGGTGCTGGAGCGGATGTCTGCCGGGGAGCGCAGTGCCCTGCTCACCGGCCTGGAGGCGTTCTGCGCGGTCGCGTCGGAGCAGATACACGGGTACGACGAGTCCTCCGGCTCCCGGACCGCCTGAGCGGACCGGTGCGCAGCCGAACGGGCTGCCGTGGATCGTGGCCGGTGACCGGCGAACGGAGCGGCCTCCGCCGACCGGAACATCCCTGATCCTTCCCCTCCTGCTGTGAACACCGGATACTTTCTTGCCTCTTGGTCATAGTTGTCAAACGGCAAGTGTTTCACCGGACAGCCATGAGATCGACAACACAGGAATACGCCCCCCCACCTGCGCGGTCCCGCCGCACCGGGCACCGATCGAGGAGTGGCAGCGATGACCGACCGGCACTGGCTGTTCGGAGACCAGCTCGGCCCCCACTTCCTCACCCCCGGCCCGGACGGACCCGCCCACGACGCCCCCCTGGTGCTCATCGAGGCCCGCTCGGTCTTCCGCCGCCGCCGCTTCCACCGCGCCAAGGCCCACCTGATCCTCTCCGCGATGCGTCACCGGGCCGCCGAACTCGGCGACCGCGCCCGGTACGTCCGCGCCGAGACCTACCGCGACGGTCTGCGCGAGGCGGTGGGCACCGGCCGGGCCACCGTCCATCACCCCACCTCGCGTGCCGCCCTCGGCCTGGTCCGCTCACTGGAGAGGGTGCGCGTGCTGCCCGCCCGCGGCTTCCTCTTCCCGCAGGACACCTTCCGCTCCTGGGCCGACGGACGTGGCGGACACCGGCTGCGCCAGGAGGACTTCTACCGCTGGGTCCGCCGTGAGCTGGACCTCCTGATGGACGGCGGCGAACCCGCCGGCCGCCGCTGGAACCACGACCACGACAACCGCGAGCCCCCGCCCAAGGGCGCCCGCACCCTCGGCGCGCCGAAGCCCTACCGGCCCCGCGAGGACGAGATCGACGAAGAGGTCCGCGCCGACCTCGACCGCTGGGAGCGCGAGGACGGCATCACCTTCGTCGGCCGCGACGGCCCGCGCCGCTTCCCCGCCACCCGCCGTGAGGCGCTGGCCGCGCTGCGCCGCTTCACCGGCCACCGGCTCGCCGGGTTCGGCCCGCACGAGGACGCCATGCTCACCGCCGACCCGGTGATGAGCCACAGCCTCCTCTCCTCCTCCCTCAACCTCGGCCTGCTCGACCCGGCCGAGGTCGTCACCGCCGCCGAGGACGCCTGGCGCGCTGGCGAGGTGCCCGTCTCCAGCGCCGAGGGGTTCGTCCGGCAGGTGGCGGGCTGGCGGGAGTACGTGTGGCAGCTCTACTGGTACTTCGGCGAGGACTACCGCGACCGCAACGCCCTGCACGCCCGCAACCCGCTGCCCGAGTGGTTCCTCGAACTCGACGCCGACGCCGTCACCGCCCGCTGTCTGTCCACCGCCCTGGCCCAGGTCCGCGACACCGGCTGGACCCACCACATCCCGCGTCTGATGCTGCTGGGCAGCCACGCCCTCCAGCAGGGCTGGGAGCCGCGCGCGGTGACCGACTGGTTCCACCGCTGCTTCGTCGACGGCTACGACTGGGTGATGCTGCCCAACGTGATCGGCATGTCCCAGTACGCCGACGGCGGCCGGATGACCACGAAGCCGTACACCTCCGGTGGGGCGTACATCCACCGGATGAGCGACTTCTGCGGCGGATGCGCCTACCGGCCAGGCGACCGGACCGGCCGGCGGGCCTGCCCGTACACCACCGGCTACTGGGCCTTCGTCCACCGCCACCGCGACCTGCTCGCCGCGAACAACCGCACCTCCCGCGCCGTACAGGGCCTGGACCGGCTCGCTGACGTGGAGGACGTCCTGCGCACCGCCCGCGAGCGGGGCGACTCGCCGCCCTGAGCGAGGACGCGGAACGCCGCGCGCCGCCGCCCACGAGGGGCGG